>LNEO01000143.1 GCA_001465015.1 Deltaproteobacteria bacterium Ga0077539
CATTTCTCACCGCGACCGCGCGAGCATTTCGAGAACAGCTCTTCGAACGACAACAGCGTGGACCCTCGCCGCTGCGACCGAGCGGAGAGCTCGGCGTCACGTCTGGACGTGTTCCCCACATCCCAACGGACCCGACGGCGCCGACCGCTCCCGTCGCGACGAGCGCCGAATCGAGCGCCGAGGCGGGGTTCGTCACGGACTCGCTCGGTCGGTTTCGCGTGGGAGAAGTCCCGCCGGGCGCCGTCCGCGTGAGCGCGTCCCATCCGCTCTACGTCCGCGCCGACAGCGAGCTTCGCGCCGTACGCGCCGGGGACACGATCGACGTGGAGGTCGTCGTTCACGTCGGCGGAGTCATCGACGGTCGTCTCGTCGACGATCGCGGCTATCCCATCGGACAACAGCTCGTGGAGGTTCGCGTCGAGCGCGACTACGCCCCGAGGCGCGTGTTCACCGCGCGCGACGGGACGTTTCGAGTGCCGGCAGTGCTAGGACGAGCGAGCGTTGTCGCGATGGTGTCCGGGCGCGTCGGCGCGAGAGCCGAGGTCGAGGTCGCCGATGATCAAGAGGTGCGCGTGACGCTCGCGCTCGAGTCCGACAGTCGTCGCGTTCGAGGGAGGGTGTTGGATCGCGACGGCTATCCGGTCTCGGGAGCAGAGCTGTTGCTCGCGGGCGGCGGTCACAGCGCGCGGGTGCTCTCGGGCGCGGACGGGACGTTCGACGCGCTCCTCGCCGGCCGCGGTGCGTTCGCGATCGAAGCGCGACACCCGCGATTCGCCTCGCGGATCCTCAGCGGCGTCGACGCTCGTGAAGAAGTGCGGATCTCGCTCGAGCCTGGCGCCATGGTGATCGCGCGAATCGACGCGAGGAGCTGCGCCCGAGCCGACATCGACGTCGCGCTCACGACGGTCTGCGGGACCTTGCACCGCACGCTGCGAGGCGAGGGCGAGGCTCGCTTCGACCAAGTGTGCCCGGGCCGCGTCGAGTTCGCTGCCAGCGCCGATGGCTGCATTCGAAGCGCCGTCGTCGCCGCTGTCGCGCGAAGCGGAGCAACCACAGAGCTCGCGCGCACCGAGCTGTTGGCCGGAGGCTCGGCAGAGGGCGAGCTCGTCGACGGGCGAGGGGAGCCCGTAGCGGGCGCGACCATCACCCTCGCGACGACTGCCGAATCTGCTGCGCTCAGTCGGACCGATCGACAGGGGCGGTTTCGCGCAGACGCGCTGCCCGAGGGCGAGCAACGCATCGTCGCGGTGCATCCTGTGCTCGGGCGCAGCGAAGCGGCCGCGGTCCGCGTCCTTCGCGGGACCGTCGCGCGAGGGGTGCGACTGCGCTTCGAGCGAGCGCTCGCGGGGGCGATGGTCGCTGGCTCGACGGGCTGGCTTGCTCTCTCGTCGCGTGGTGGAGCGGTGCTGATCGACCGTGTGGACGAGGGGTCACCGGGGGCGCGCGCAGGCCTGCGCGTGGGCGATCGCGTGCTGTCGCTGGACGGAGTCGCGGTCCGCGACGCGAGCGCGGTCGAGCGACGAGCGACGAGCGGCGAGCAGTGCGTGCTCGAAGTCGAGCGCGCAGGGACGCGCCGGCTTGTTCGAGTGTTGCCCTGACACCGCGCTGACGGTCACGGCGTATAGAAGAAATCCACGCCGAATCGCTGTCCGTTGTTGCTGCTCGTGCCCAGCACTCCGCCGAGCGAGAAGTGATCGTTGATGGTCGCGTCGATCAGCAGCTGTGCGCCTTGCCCGGTGGCTTGCGATTGATTGTATGTGCCTTCGATATACACGCGGTTGCCGAGGAAGCTCGGGAGCACGCCGATGCCTAGGCGCGAGAGGGCTGTTCCGTCGGCGCCCGGCTCGGCGATGACGGTAGGCACGAAGCCGACGCCGGTGCTCTCGAGCGCTCGCTGGACCTGACCGGCGCCAAACCCATAGAGCACAGCGGTGAGCAGCGAGGCGGCTGCTTGTCGACCCTGCTGCTCGAGCGTCGCCTGATCGGACGCGCCGCGAGACTCTCGTCGACCGAGCACGAGCATCGCGAGGATCTCTGCGTCGCTCGCTCCCGGGTAGCGCTCTGCGCTGAAGCGGATTTCGGGCGCGTTCTTGTGGCCGCCAACGGAGATCACGATGCGTCCGTCCGTCGGAGAGTCGTAGTGGAGCGCCACGTCGAGCAGCGGATCGAGCGACGACGATCCGTCGAAGAGGACGGATACGCGATCGAAGTAGAAGCGCTTGCCGAAGAGCTCGAAGAAGTTCTGACGACCGACCTGCGAGACGGCGCCGCGAACATAGATGGCGTTGTCGTAGCGGATTCCGCCCTCTGCGGTGATCCCGATGAGGAAGTCGCGGCGGCGAAGAAAAATGGGCTCGACCGTGCGAAACGAGAGGTCGGCGACGAACCCTCTGTTCTGGCTGGGCGGCGCGACGCGAGAGCGACCGAGCACGAAGACGCCGCTCGCCTCGTCCAACGACTGCAACGACCTCGAGCTCTCCTCGGGTACCTGAACGTTGGCGCTGCCGATGACGAGCGATCCATCCATACGATCGCTGAACAATTTCGCGTCGAGTGTCAGCGCCCCGGTGATGATCGCGTAGAGGTTGCCCTCCTGGACGGCAGGAAAATTCTCGACGCGAGGAAACACTCGGACGCGCGCGATCTCTCCGTCGCGCCCGTTGAGGTCGATCATGCCGCCGGTAGTCAGCGATCCTTGCGTCGTTCCGGAGCCGATGTGCATCGTCATCGGCGGCGAGAAGCGCAGCTGTCGCGCCGCGGCGAGCGCGGTGAGCTCGATGTCTCGAATGGGCACTCCCATTCGTTCGATCGTCAGCTCTCCGTGGCTCACCGAGAAATAGCCGTTGAGGAGGCGAGGATCTCGCGCTTGCCACTGCAGCGACGACGACAGCGTTCCGCCGATGTGCACGATCGGCGGGCGCTCGACGATCGGCGCGATGCGCTCCAGCGGAAACCCGAGCGCGTTGAGCGCGACCTGCGCCTCGTCGTACTTGGGTCGCATCTCGTGCCAGTCGCCTTCGAGCGGGAGCCAGCCGACCAAACGAAGACCGTCCTGCGGCGCGAATTCACTGCGGGCGGCGGGGTCGCAGGACGCCGATCCCTGACTGCCTGGGGCCCACGAGAGGCACGATCGCAGCTGCCAGTTTCCCAGTCTGCACCCTTCGCCACGGCTCTGAGCGACGACGCAGCCGTCATAGAGACCCGCGCGCACCGCGATCGTCGACGCTTGCTGGTTTCGCACCGTGAGCGCGTTGATTGACGCGTTGAGAAGAAATGGCCGCGTCGGGTCGCCCGTGTCGGTCAGCGAGAGGCTCAGGCGGCCGTTGACGCGATTGCTTCGGGCCCACGCGAGGCGGTTGAGGTCCAGCGACGTGCCGCGCAAGCTGGCGCGCTCGACGGCGATCGATCGAAGTCCTTCGCGGCCATCGAAGAGCGCGCGCGGGTTGACGACGGTGCGAAGCTCGAGCACGGCGCGGGCGTCGCCCTCGGCTGCTGCGCGGTCGCGTCGCTCGAGGTGGGCGCGGGCGTCGACGTCCACGAGCGCTCGATCGAGCACGGTCTCGCCGTCGCGTCCTGTGGCGATCGTGACGTCTGCGTCGAAGCGCGCGCGGTCGTTGACGCTGAGCCACACAGGCGCGTCGCTCGTGCCGTGGAGCTCGGCGCGGATGTTGGGCGCACGGAGGGGGCCCGACACATGAATCGCCGCGTCGATGGTTCCGTCGATGGGCGGTCGAACGAGCGCGGGCATCAGCCGCGACGCCGCGGCGGTGAACGGCCACTGTGCCGGTGAAGCGGGCCCGATGTGCAGGTCGACTCCGACCGTCGAGTCGCGGAGCAACGCGAGCACCTCGGGCGGAAAGATGACATCGGACCAGCGTTTTCCCGAGCCGCGCGACGACACGATCGTGTGGATCGCACCCATCAAGGCCTGGTGCCATGGGCCGCCGGTCTCGGCCTCGGCGCGCAACAGCGCCTCGCGAAAATCCACGGCGGTCAGCGCGCACTGCGTCGGAAGCGCTTCAACGGGCTGCGATCCATCGGCGCCCCACGCGATGGCGAGGTCTGCGCGTTCGGGCACAGCGCGAGCCGTCGCCACCGTCGCGCACACCGCGCCGCGCAACCGAAGCGGCACCGTGAGGGCGCGCGCGCCACGCGCGGTCGGGTTGGTTTGTCCTCGACGTCCGAAGAGCACCGTGGACACAGCGGCGCTCAGGTTCGCGGTCGGAACGAACTGACGCACATCGAAGCCGAACACGGTCTCGAGCGGCGCGCCTCGCGCGCTTCGGTGCGCGCGAACCGCGAGGTCTGCGTGCCCTCCAAACGCCATCCCCGGCAGCGCGAGGTGTCGAAGCAACGACGCTGGCGCGCCTTCCGCGCGAATTTCAGCGGATTCGATGGACGAGACGAGCCCATCGAGCCCCCCCCGCGTCGCTGCGCGTGCATCGAAGCGAGCGGCGAGGGTCACCGCGGGTCGGTCGGCGCCGGTGCCGTACACGAGCCGACCGCTCAGTGCGTCGCGCCCGTCCTCCTCCCGCGCGTCGATCGTGAGCTCGACCGGTCCGAGCACGGGCAGCGATCCGCCAGTCCAGCGCAGGGCGCCGCGTGGCCGTCCCCCGACGAGTCGAAGGTCGCCTCCAACGTTGCCGCCGACGCCAGCGTCCAGACCGATGGCGCGCGCGATCCAGTCGGTAGGCAACTGCCCGAGCTCGGTCTCGACGCCGTTGGCGCCGAGCCGCAGCCGGACTCGCCCGCCGTCATCCGTTTCGACCTGCACCGACACGGTGGGTCGCCCGCGCGTCGGCGCAGAGATCGACGCAGTGACCGTGCCGCGCGCGCCTCGCAGCGTGATCCGCGTTCTTCCGAGCGCCACTCGCGTCGCAGTTGAGGTGCGATCAATCGAGAACGTCCCTTCGGCGTTGGTGGGCCCGCGCGAAGGCGCGCCGGGGAGCGCTGCGATGTTGTCACCGGACACACGAAATCGACCGCGCAGCGAGCCTCGAGGATCTCCCTCGATCCGCACCGTTCCGTCCGCGGGGCCGATGCCGCGCACTCGCACGCCGCTTCCACGCGCGTCCGCTTGCAGCGCGATCGCTCCGGTCGCGCCGACGCGAAGCGATCCGCGAGCGCTGCCATTTGCGACTCGAACGTCCCCGGGAACCCGCATTCCGCGGCCGCTGACCTCGAAATCAACGGACGTCTCGTTGCGCCGCCGTTGCACGCGGGCTCGATAACGAACGTCGCCCGCGAGGTCGAGCTCGCGGAGGAGCTCTACGCTCGCGACGTCGCGCACTGCTCCCTCCGCGTCGATGTCGAGGTCGCCAGCGTTCGCTCCGAGCGCGACACGACCGCTCGCGCGCAGGCCGAGCCTCGGCACCTCGACGGATTCGAGCGTGAGCTCGTCGCGTCCGAGCCGGCCTCGCGCGGTCGCTCCGGGAATCATCCGTCCGGCGACGCGCGCTTCGAGCTCGGTCGTGTCGACGGTGAGCGTGCTTCGGTTTCGGGTGAACCGCACGCGCCCGGTCAGTTCGCTGCTCGGTAGATCGGCGCGGATTCGCGAGAGATCCAAGCGGTTTATCGAGAGCGTCGCGTCGATCGTGTCTTCGCCGAGCGCGACGCGCGCAAAGACAGGGCTCTCTCCGACCCGCGCGTCGGCTTCGATCGCCATCGGTCCCGTCGGAGTGCGCGAGAATCGGACGTGCGCGATCCTCGTGTCTACGCCGATCGGCATCCCCGCGAGCCGCGAGATCATCGAGGCGCGCGCGGTGCATTGCCTCGCGTCGATTCGCACTCCTTCGCGGTCGACGTCGAGGCTCACGTCGCAGTCGAGCTCGTCGCCACGAAGCTGCGCGTCGGCGTGAAGGCGACCTTCGAACTGCTCTGTCCGCTCCGACGAAAGCGCGGGCGTCCACGCGGGGAGCACGAGCGAGAAGTCTCCGCGCGCCGTGGCGGAACCGTAGCGCCGCGCGTCCACGCGAGCCCCGTCGAGGTTGCTCTGCAACGAGAACGGTTCGGTCACCATCGAGCCGCGCACCGTGGCGTTGTCTACGAGTAGTGGCACCGTTGGGTGACCGACGTCGACACGCTGCACGCTGACGCGCATCGAGGGAAATCGCAGCGTCGTCGGTGGCCGTGCGGCCGCGGGTTGCGCCGTCGTTCGAGGGCGCGGCGTCCGTGGATCTTCGCGAGCCTCGAACGCGCCAGCGATCGACGGGACCCCATCGTCTTCGAAGACGAGCTTGAGCGTTCGGACGCGCAGCTCGAGGGCTGGCATCGCGCTGTTGGGTCGACCCAAGACCGATCGAAGCACTGCGATGAGCGAGCTCGCTTCGAACGTCGCGTCGTCGACGATCCGACGGCCGCGGGCGTCATCGAGCGTCGCCCGGCTGGCCCGCAGCCCGCTGAAAACGTTGAGTCGATCGATCGACCCGATCGTGAGCGTCCCGCGAAAGAGCGAGCGAAGAACCTTGTTGGTGACGTCTCTTGCGGCGAGTCGCGCGTCGGCGGTGTGAAGGTGGCCGATCGCCGAAATGGCCGTGAGGGACACGAGCGCGACGACGTATCCCGAGATCGAGAGGGCGCGGCGCAGCATGACCTTCAGTATGCCTCACCGATCGCGATCGCGATCTCCGCGGGAATTCGGGCGCCCAACAGGTTGCAGGGCGGTCGGCTGGTCACGAAATACCAGGGATATTGGCCAGACCTGGCGGCGCTCGCGCGCTGCTCTTCGATCTCGGTGTCGAACCGAGTGCAGCTGATGTCGTCGACGCGCAGGCCAGCGTCGAGGCGGATCACGCCGATCGGAGAAATGTATCGAAAGCCGAGCCCGACGCTCGGGTGCGCGTCGGCGAACATGCGCGCCATGAGGTCGCCGACGCCGGCGAAGCCCGCGGGATTCACCGGCGGTGGCGTAATGTCGCTGTTGATCTCGAGCGTTCGGCGAGGGATGTCTTCGACCGTTGGGACGTTCCACCCTGCGACGTTGCTCAGATCGGCGAACGCGACGACGCCGAAGCTCCCGAGGAAGTATCGCGCTTCGATCGAAAACTCCCAGAGCCCCAGGCCGCCGATCGCGAGGAGGCGATTGACGTCTGGCTTCGCGACGGGCTGTGGGTTTTCGGGGTCGTCTGCGGTTCCGACGCGCAGCGGCCCGCCCACCATGGGCCGGTTGCAGTCTTCGGTTCGCCGCGTGGTTCCGTCGGCCATCGTGACGACGCAGGTCTGGCGAGGAACAGTGGCCAGCGATCCGACGCGATTGAACGGGTAGCCGCGATTGTTGTTGGCTCCACCCGAGTAGAAGCGAAGCTCCTGCGGGACGGGCCACCCCTCGGCGCCTTCGGTTCCGAGGCCGAGGCCGGCGGAAATCCTCGTGGCGATCGTGAAGTTCGGGGTGATCGGAATGAAGGCTCGCCCCTCGAAGAGCCCGCGCACGAAGGCGTACGGGTTGACCGTCGGGATCACCGGACCCGACGCGTGGATGGTGCCGCGAAGGTACCCGCCTCGTCGCGTAGCCAGCGGATTGTCTCGCCAATCACCGCCGAGCGTGGCCTCGAGGTAGTAGTAGGTCTGGTTGAAATATTGTGCCGAATAGATCGGGTCGGTGCGAAAGAACGCTTCTTGCCCGTAGTACGAGACCCCAGCGCCGCGCAGGTAGATCGCGCCGAAGCCGTTTTGGTTGAACGCGAACTGCAGCCCCGCGTACGGACGACCATAGATGCGCGACGTGCGGTTCGGGTTGAACGGGTCGGGGCCGAGGTCGAACTGCATTCCGCCAGCGAAAGACCAGCGCCGAAAGAGCTCGGGGTGCCGAAGCTCGATGGACGCCGCGACGCCTGGCGCGAATGAGCCCGCGAAGTTGCCGAGCAGCGAGGGAAAGTAGAGCTGCGGACGAATCTCGCCGGACAGCCGCCGCATCCCGCCGAAGGCGTTGCGCCACTCGAAGCGCCACGAGGCGCGCGCGCTGGATCGAAGCTGGTCTGTCTCTGCGCCGACGCCGAAGCGATGAAAGAACACTGTCTTTGGCCCGAGCTGCACGCGAAGATCGACGCGGACCCACTCGGCGAGCGCTCGGTGCGTGACCGCGCTCATCGGGGCCGGTCCGCAGCCGCTCACGCCGACGCGGCACGCGCGGGGCTGCGGAACAATTCGGACGATGCCGAACGCCCCGAGCTCGAACACGCGCCGTTGGGCGTTGGCGATGGTGCTGCGGGAGTACGGCGTCCCCGAATCGATCGCGAGCGCGCTCTGCACGGGCGCGAGGGGGTATCCGCTCGGTAGACTGCCGCTCCGAACGGGTCGCGAGCCGTCGCCCTCGACGATCTGCGTCTCGCCGAAGAACGACTCGGGTCCCGGGTCGAGCACGTACACGACGTGCGCCCGTCGAAACTCGGGGTCGACCGTGCTGCGAGCGCGCACTCGCGCCGCGGCGCGTCCCTTGTCTTCCATGAGCGCGCGAAGCAGTTCGCGATCACTCGCGAACGCTCTCTCGGAGAACGCGCCGTTGAGCTGGAGGCTCAGCCTCCCACGCATCTCGTCGCATGCGGCCTGGTCGAGCACGATCGGCGAGCCTTCGTCGCAGCCCGAGATCCACAGCGTTCCGACCGTGGTGCGCTGTCCTTCGCGGACAGTGATGTCCACATTGACGAGCCGCCGCTGTGCGTCGGTCTCGATGTGAACATCTTCGACGGCCGCGCCATAGAAACCCTCGGCCGCATACGCGCGCTCGATGCGCTCGATGTCCCGACGAAACGTGTTGTTGTCGTAGTACTCGAACCGCGACACGAGCGGGATCGCAGGGCGCGTGGGCAGCGTCGACTGTTGCGTCGCGATTCGACCGCGAAGCGCGTCGGCGTCGATCGAACGAACCCCGTGCAACCGGATCTGGTTTACGATCAACGACGAATTGCGCGGCGTCGCACAGCCCATCGACCCAACGTTCGCAGCCAGGATCGCGCCCACGAGAGCGGCGATCGCTCTGCGTGATGCGAGCGATTCTGTTCGCCGCCGCGGGTCGGTCGGGTTCATGTCGATCATCGACGGCGCAACGCCATTCGGCATTCTCGAGACGGGGAAGATGGAGGGACTGTGGCTCAACGTCGAACGGTTTTGAAGGTGCTCTCGGGCTGCGCTGGCGCAGCTGTCGCCGGCGTCGGTGTCTCGGCGACGGGCGTGTTCGTCGCGCAGAGCGAGCGTCGCCCCGAGGGCTCGGGCGGCGCTTCGTGGCGAAAGGTCGCACGACTCGACGCGCTGGAGCGTGGAAAACCCACGAAGGCAGCGGTCATCGGCGCCGTCGAAGACGCGTGGATTCGAACGCCCGATCGACGCATCGGGAGCGTCTGGCTGATCCGCGAGGATGACCGAAGCGTCAAAGCTTTCTCTGCGGTCTGCCCGCACCTGGGCTGCTCGATTGACCGTGAAAACGAGCGCTTCGTGTGCAAGTGCCACGACAGTCACTTCACCGATCGCGGCGGGGTCGTCGACGGCCCGTCGCCCCGCGGGATGGACCCGCTCGAGACGCGGATCGCCGAAGGCTGGGTGGAGGTCCGCTACCGTCGGTTCAAGCTCGGAACCGCCGAGCGGGTGGAGGGCTGATCGCGATGTTCGGCAAGCTAAAAGACTGGCTGGACGATCGTCTGGTTGTCCTCGACATCGCGCGCGCCGCCTTTGTGCGCCCGCTCTACGGACCGGCTCGGTGGTCCTCTGCGCTGGGTCACGCGCTCGTGTGGCTCTTCGTCCTCGAGGGGCTCACGGGGTTCGCGTTGGGCAACTTGTATGCGCCGACGGCGCGAGACGCGTGGGGTTCGATCGTCTACCTCGAGCGCACGCTGCCGCTCGGCGCGTTCGTGCGCGGGCTTCACTACTGGATCGCGCAGGTGATGATCGTCGTCGCGCTGGTGCAGTGCCTGGCGCTGCTCGCGATCGCGCAACACCGAAAGCCGCGCGAGGGTCTCTGGTGGCTGGCGCTCGGCGTGCTCGGGATGAGCATCGCCGCCGCGCACACAGGCGCGATGCTTCCGTGGGACGAGAAGGCGTATTGGATCGCGAAGGTCGAAGACGGGATCATTCAGACGTTTCCCGTCATCGGCGACGCCGCAGCCAGAGCGCTGCGCAACGGTCCTGATCTCGGAACGCCGACCCTCACGCGGATGTACACGCTTCACACGGTGCTCGTGCCGGCGCTGTTTGTGCTGCTGCTCGCCTGGCGGGGAGCCGTCCATCGTCGGCTCGGCGTCGGTCAGAGCTCGGCGGACGAAGACGACGCCACGGCGATCGCCGACGCGTCGACCTGGCCGTCACAAACGGCGCTCGACGGGATCGCGGCCGCCGCGCTCGTGGTCGTGTCGGTGCTCCTCGCGAAGCGCCTCGGCGCTCCGCTCGAGGGTCCGGCGGACCCCGACATGGCCGACTATCCCGCGCGGCCAGAGTGGTATTTGCTCTGGCTGTTTCGGCTGCGAAAGCTCTTTCACGGCAAGAGCGAGCTCATCGCCACGGCGGTCATTCCGGGGCTCGCGACCGGGCTGTTGCTCGCTGTTCCCTTCCTCGATCGCGCGCGGCGAAGGGTGGGGCCGGGTCAGGTGCTCGGCGCGCTAACGTTGGTCGCGCTCGCGGGCTACACGAGCTACTGCGTGATGGCCGACGAAAACGATCCGCGCTTCCGTGAGGGCAAGGCCGGCGCCCGCGTCCGCGCCGAGACTGCGCGTCGATTCGCCGCGGATGGAATCGCTCCCGAGGGCCCGCAGGACATCCTTCGCATGCACCCGAGCGTGCGACCCAAGCTCCTCTACGATCAGCACTGCGGCAGCTGCCACGCGCGAGCGAACGTCGCTCCGCGCGACGCGAGAGGGCAGCGCACGAGCGCTCGCGGTCCCACGCTCGAGGGCTTCGGCTCGCGCGAGTGGGCGAGGGCCGTGATGATCAACCCCAACGCGCCGCAGTTGTTTGGGCGCACAGGAATTCATGGGATGCCGCCGCAGCGCGACCTCGACGCGCGCGACCTCGAGAACCTCAGCGAGTACCTGTATTCGCAGAGCGTCGAGGGCAACGACCCGCGAGCGGACGCGGCGAAGGTGCGGCTCGGTGACGAGCTCTATCACGGCACTTGCACGGGTTGTCACCAGGGCGGCGCCGCGCCCGAGGGCATCGAAGCCGCGGACCGAACGGCGCCCGACCTGACCGGGTGGGCTTCGCGGGCTTGGATTCGCGGGCAGATCCTCGATCCAGGCCACCCCACTCGCTACGGAAGCACCAACGAGATGCCCTCGTACGCCGAAGAGCTGCAAGGGCGCGATCTCGAGATGGTGATCGACTACGTGCGCGGGCTGCGGGCGCGTCCGGCGCCGGTTGTTCCTCCGCCGCCTCCCGAGCCGAGCAGCGCGGCGGGCGATGACGGCGACGCCGGTGCTCCGAGCGCGAGCGGCGACGCGGGACGCTGAGCGCGTCGCGACCGCTCGACGAGCACCTGCTCGAGGGGGCCTTTGACTGATCGCAGGGTCCTCGCGATCGGCGGCGTCAGCATCGCGACCCCTGCGTGTTGCAGCGGCGCGAGCAAGCAACCACACGCGACGCCGACGCGCGCGATCGACCAGCGTAGAGCTTGCTCCCGTCTCGGCCGTGGCGGTGAGCGAACACCACGATGGGCACTGGCACGGGAGGCGGGGTCGGGTGAGTCGTGAATTGGACCTGAGGGGCCGGGATCTGCTAACGGCTGCTCCGCCGTGAGACCCACGACCCCGGATCGACCCCAACACTCGAGGCCGAGCGCGACCCTCGCCGCGATCGCGATCACGATCGCGTCGCTGGTGCCCGGGACCGCCGAGGCGCAACGGCACGGGCTGCGCGCGACAGCGCAGGCGCGCAACAGCTCGTCCAACGCGCGAAGCGGTCGCGAGTCGCGCCGGGCGACGCTGCCAGGCGTTCATCCGCCATCGACGCCCGGAGACCCCGAGCGCCTGGACCTCCCAGGAATGGCGGGAGCGTATTTCTACCGTCCGTCCGCGGGCGGCCGGCAGCGCGTCTTGGTCTATCTCCACGCGCGGGGAGCCAATCCCAAAGAGGGGTGTCGTCGGTGGCACGAGAGCACTCCACGATTCGGCTGGCTCGTCTGCCCGATCGGAAACCATCCGCACGAGCGCGGCGGCGCGACGAGGCAGTGGCGCAACGACGCCGGCTACGCGCGGCGCGAGTCGATCGCCGCCATCGAGCGTTTGTCCGTGTTGTTTCCGCGCCGGGTTCAGCGGCACGACAACGTCGTGATGGGCTTCAGCGAGGGCGCGTACGTCGGAATGAACGTCGGCTTGCAGGAGCCCCAGACCTTTCCGCGATGGCTGATCGTCGCCCCCAACGACGGCTACATCGACGGAGAGGCCGAGCGTATCCGACGGCTCGCCCAGAGCTCGGGGCGCGTTTATTTGATCACCGGCCGGCACGACGAGATTTACCGCGAGGCTTTGCTCGCTGAAACGAGGCTCGTCCGAGCGCTCGGACGCCGCCGGGTCAAGCACAGGATCATGGACCGCGCCGGGCACGAGCTGCCGCCGGAGTTCGTTCCGGTGACGAGACGTGCGTTGCTTTGGCTGACCGCACGCTGAGCGTGCTTGACAGAGGGGGTGCCCTCGATACAGTCCCGCGCCCCGCACGTTTGGAGGCTGCAAGGTTCCATGCAAACGACTGTGTCGCGTCTGTCCCCGGTTGAAGTCGAGCTCCAGGTCAAACTGCCCAAGGAGCAAGTCACCGCTGCTTTGTCCAAGGCCTTTGTCGATCTCGGCAAGGTGGCTGAGATCAAGGGCTTCCGCAAAGGCAAGGTGCCTCTGCACATCTTGAAGCAGTACTACGGCGGTCGCGTCGCGACCGACGTGGCAACGAAGTTGGTCGACGAGTCGCTTCCGCGCGCGATCGACGCCGAGAAGCTCGACCCGGTCGTGCAGCCGACGCTCACCAAGGTCGACGTCCTCGACGAGAAGGTCGAAAATTGGTCGTTCACGGCCAAGCTCGAGATTCGCCCCGCCGTCGCCGAGGTCGTGCTCGAGGGCATCGAGCTCAAGCGCAAGGTCTGGTCGGTCACCGACGAGATGGTGACCAAGCGCATCGAGCAGGCGCGCGAGCTTCACTCGAGCCTGCGTACGCCCGAGCCGCTCCGCCCTGCGCAAGCGGGTGATCAGGCGACGATTGACTACGACGTCAAGGTCGAAGGCGCCGATCGCGAAGACCTCAAGCAGCGCAACCGCACGGTGGTCGTCGGCAAGGGTCGCCTCCTCGAGGAGCTCGACAACGCCCTCGTCGGGATGAGCGTCAACGACACCAAGGACGTCGAGATGACCTTTCCCGAGACGCATCCCCGCGAGGACCTTCGCAACAAGAAGGCCGTTCTCGCGCTGTCGCTGCGCGAGCTGCGCGAGACCGTCCTGCCGGCGGTCGACGACGAGCTCGCCAAGGACGCGGGCTACGAGTCGCTCGAGGGCATGAAGACGAAGCTCCGCGAGCAGATCGAGGCGCAGGCCAAGGAGCGCAGCGAGCACGAGATCCGCGAGTCGGCGATCAACGCCCTCGTCGAGAAGAACCCCATCGCCGTGCCCCCGACGCTCGTGAAGAACGCCGTCGGAATCGTCGCGCGCGAGATGGTTCAGTACGCGCGTGTTCGCAACGAGGCGTTCGACGCCGAGGCGATCGTGAAGGACGCGACCGAGCAGGCTGAGTCCCGCGTTCGCGCGGGTCTGTTGCTCGCCGAAATGGCGCGCCAGGCCAACCTGCAGGTGACCGACGCAGACCTCGAAGCGCGCTTCGAGGAGCTCGCGAAGGAGACCAACAAGGCCGTCGCCCGCGTCCGCGCCGAGCACAGGGAGAACGACAAGCGCACGGCGCTTGCCAACGCGGTGCTCGAGGACAAGGTGCTTTCGCTCTTGATCTCCAAGGTCAAGGTCGAAGAGGTCGCTGCGGACGAGCCGCTCGACGGCTGAGCCGGCCCGACGCAGAGCGGCAACGAAATTTTTCGCTACGCAAGGAGTGAGTCGACGATGAGCGAGTTTCCCACGAGCAACTTCATCCCGTACCCGCAGGTGATCGAGACCACGCACCGCGGAGAGCGCGCGTGGGACATTTTCTCGCGGCTGCTCAAGGACCGAATCGTCTTCCTCGGGACCGAGATCAACGATGACGTCGCGAACATCATCATCGCGCAGCTCCTCTATCTCGAGAGCGAAGACCCGGACAAAGAGATCATGCTGTACGTCAACAGCCCAGGCGGGGTGATCTCGTCGGGGCTCGCGATCTACGACACGATGCAGTATGTCCGCTGCCCCATCAGCACGCTTTGCCTGGGATTTGCGGCGTCTATGGCGTCGGTCCTGCTCTGCGCCGGCTCGCAAGGCCGCAGGTTTGCGCTGCCCAACGCCCGCGTGATGATCCACCAGCCGCTCGGCGGCGCCCGCGGTCAGGCGACGGACATCGAGATCCAGGCCCGAGAAATCGGCCGGCTTCGCACGCTGCTCAACGAGATCTACAATCGCCACACCGGGCAGCCGATCGACAAGATCAAGAACGACACCGAGCGCGACAACTACATGAGCGCCGTCGACGCGAAGGCCTACGGGCTCATCGACGAGGTGCTCAACTACCGCAAGGACATCAAGGCCGCGCCCAAGTGAGCGCGTCCTGAGCGAACAGTTCGGGGGGGTGATCCGCGTAGAGGTGGGGCGAGTGTCGGCGCTGCTGCGCCGATATCTCCTACGTTTGGCGCGAGAATTCCTGCTCGAAACGACGGGCAGCGACGGCGCGCAACCGTTGTCTGATGCTTGCCGTCCTGTGGACCGGCGACTAGACTGACCTCGTCGTGTCGAGTGAGTGTCGCTCGACCGATCGCGAAGCGCGCGCGGCGCGGCCCGCATCACGCAACGCAATCACTTCATTACATCCTTCCTCGAGAGAAAGAAGGGGAGCGTTCGGTGGCTCAAAATCCGCCCAGCAAAGGCGATCACGGCAATCTCTCGTGCTCGTTCTGCAGCAAGAGTCAGCGAGAGGTGAAGAAGCTCATCGCAGGACCAACGGTCTACATCTGCGACGAGTGCATTCAGCTCTGCAACGACATCATCGCCGAAGAGGGCGAGCGCGGAGACAAGCTCTCGTCGAGCTCTCCGATCCCGAAGCCTGCGGAGATCAAGTCGATCCTCGACGACTACGTCGTCGGACAGGATCGCGCCAAGCGCATCCTCTCGGTCGCGGTGCACAATCACTACAAGCGCATCGAGGTCAATCAGCACGGGCACAACGACGGCGTCGAGCTGCAGAAGAGCAACATTTTGCTGCTCGGCCCGACGGGCACGGGCAAGACGCTCCTCGCGCAGACGTTGGCGAAGATCCTCAACGTTCCCTTTGCGATCGCTGACGCCACGACGCTCACCGAAGCGGGCTACGTCGGCGAGGACGTCGAGAACATCATCGTGCAGCTCCTGCAGAACGCCGATCACGACATCGAGCGCGCGCAGCGAGGCATCGTGTACATCGACGAGATCGACAAGATCGCGCGCAAGGGCGACAACCCCTCGATCACGCGCGACGTGTCGGGCGAGGGCGTTCAGCAGGCGCTGCTCAAGATCCTCGAGGGAACGGTAGCCAACGTCCCCCCGAAGGGCGGCCGCAAGCACCCGCAGCAGGACTTCTTGCAGGTCGACACGACCAACATCTTGTTCATCTGCGGCGGCGCCTTCGTGGGCCTCGATCAGATCATCGAGCGACGGGTCAACCAGCGTTCGATGGGATTCGGCGCGGAGATTCCCAGCAAGGGTGACAAGAAGCTCGGCGAGCTCTTCGCGCAGGTGCAGCCCGAGGACCTGCTGAAGTTCGGCATGATCCCCGAGTTCATCGGCCGCTTGCCGGTCGTCGCGACGCTGCACGAGCTCAACGACGACGCGCTCATCGACGTGCTCACCAAGCCCAAGAACTCGCTGGTCAAGCAGTACCAGCGACTCTTCGACATGGACGGCGTGAAGCTCAACTTCAGCAAGCCCGCGCTCGCCGCGGTCGCTCGCGAAGCGCTCGCGCGCCAGAGCGGAGCGCGAGGACTTCGCGCGATCCTCGAGGGCGCGATGCTGGACATCATGTACGACGTCCCGAGCAAGACCGGCATCAAAGAGGTCGTCGTAAACGAGGAGGTCATCCTCAAGCACGAGGCGCCGCTGATCGTCTATCACAAGGAGCCCGCCAAGAGCGCCTGACGCCGAGCGTCGCGCGGGGCGGGCAGGGGGCCCACGAATTCAACTCGCGCTCGATTCGACGGT
Organism: Deltaproteobacteria bacterium Ga0077539; assembly: GCA_001465015.1. Lineage (GTDB taxonomy): Bacteria > Myxococcota_A > Polyangia > Polyangiales. The sequence goes on from LNEO01000143.1 coordinate 16,266, forward strand.
GGATGCGGGGATCGCTCGAGACCAGCGCGCCCGCGGCGCGCGGTCGCATTGCGTTCGAGCTGTGACGCGCCTGTGATTCGGCGGTGGTACCTACGACCTATGACGTCGACGACGGGCACCGCCAACGAGCTCAGAGAGCCGGGAGATCGCGAGTCGATCAAGCCCGAGATGCGCGGGGTATTGCACCACTGGGCGGCGCTCGTGGCGTTCGGCGCGACCGCGGTGGTGATCGCGCTCGCCCCCTCGGCGAGGGCGATGTCCGCGGCGGCCGCTCACGGGCTGAGCCTCGTCACGCTGCTCACGGTGAGCGCCACCTATCACCGGCTCGACTGGCTCCCGCACAGCCGCCTGTGGATGAAGCGCGCCGATCACTCGGCGATCTTCTTGCTCATCGCCGGCACCTACACGCCCGTGGCGCTCCTCGCGCTGCCCACGGCGATCGGGTTCAAGATGCTCGCGCTGGTGTGGGCCGGAGCCATCGCGGGAATCACGCAGTCGCTGCTCTGGGTGAAGGCTCCGCGCCTGCTCGTGGTGCTCCTCTACCTCTCGCTGGGCTGGGCGATCATCCCGTTTGCCTCGGACGTGCACCGAGCGCTGTCGGGCGTGAAGCTCCTCTTGTTGTATGGCGGGGGCATCGCCTACAGCCTCGGCGCCGCGGCGTACGGATTCAAGCACCCCAACCCGAAGCCTGGGGTGTTCGGCTACCATGAGGTGTTTCACGCGATGACGCTCGTGGCGTCCGCGATGCACTTCGCGTTGCTGGTGTTGCTCGTTCGAGGTCGCTGAGCCGGAGGAGGGCCCGCCAGAATCCGCGCGGCCTGACCACGGTCGACGGTTCTCTGTCGCGCGAGGAACTACTCGGCCAGCGTCGCGGTAGCATACGCCCGATGTTTCGCGATCGAGCCAGGTTGATTTCATGTGCAGCACTGTCCGCGCTCGCGCTCGCCGCGGCGCTCTCGGTCGCCGATCGCGCGGACGCGTGCTCGTGTATCGCCCCCAACCACGCGCGGGACGTTCAGCGGCACGCGGTGGCCTTTCGCGGCGTCGCGCGCGGGATCCGTCCGATCGACGCTCGCACAGAGGAGGTCACCTTCGAGGTCCTCGCGCGTTGGAACGGCGTCGCGCCGACGCAACGAACGATTCGAGTGCGTCGACCGCTGGGCAATTCGATGTGTCCGATCCCAGAGTTTCGCCTGCGTCGGCGCTATGCCGTGTACGCCGAACGAAACGCGAGCGGAGAGCTGACCGTGAGCGGCTGCAACCCCTCGCACGCGGAGTAGTCGATGCGACCGTGATCCAGGCGGCGATTTGCTGCGCGCTGGGCGACGTTCATCGCGAGCGGCGTGGGAGCCCCAAACAAGAAGCGCGATCGGCCGATCGTCTACGGCGAGCCGGCGATGGGGCGGTAGATGATCTCGACGCGGGCGCCCATCGGGATCACCGCCGGATCCACGGTCACGCGGTTGGCGGCCATGTCGTAGGTCCAGCCCATCATGAGCTGAGTGCGCGTCCCGGCCGCGGTGACGATCCACACTTGGATGGTGTCCATTCGAGCAGGCTGCGCGAGCACCCACGCGGTCGTGCGGCGAACGATGCCCATCGCGAACGACGTGAAGATCCCGCTCCAGTCCGTCGCGCAAACGCGCGCCCTGTCGCCCATCGTGCGCGCCGTCAGGTCGAGGTAGACGCCGCCGCGCCGCGCGAGCGTCGGACAGTCGGCGCGCGACTCGTAGCCGACGATGCTGTTGAAAACGTACCCAGTAAATCCAGGCCAACCGCTCGCCGTCGTGTGAAAGGTGTTCGCCGGCATCGAGCTCTCGTCGTCGGTCACCGCGACGAAAAACTTCTGCGACGTCGGTCGCAAGAAATCCCGCCAGGACGGGTACGTGCTCACGACCACTTGCAGGCCGTTGGTCGAAGCGACGTTGGAGTTGACATGCCGAAAGCGCGGGCCGTCGCTGCATCCCGCCCCCGCGAGAGGAGGCGGAACGCACACCTGCAGGCTGCCTGTGCCACGCGTCCCGATCATGATCACGCGATAGTCGAGCCCAGACATCGCGAGCGTCGACGCAAAGCGATTGAGGTTGGCGTTGAGGTTGCGCGTCTCTTCGACCATCGATCCCGACGTGTCGATGAACCAGATGATGTCGACGGGAACCCTCGCCGCCATCGTGTCGTCGAACCGCTGCGTCGCTTCGCACTGGTTCATGAAGTCCGGCAGAGGAAGCCACGAGCGCTCGCACGGGCCCCACATCCCGAACTCACCCGAGCCCATGCAGCGCTGCGTTCCCATGCGGCACATCCCGCGAAACTGCGGCTCGGTGCGCTCGAAGCACATCTGCGTCGTGCCAGGGCTGCACACGCAGCCTTCGTTCGCGACTCCATCACCGTTGTCGTCGAACGGAGTCGCGCAGTTTTCGACCGCCGCCGCGCCGTCGGGAGGCACCGAGGTCGATCCATCTGTTCTGGACGGTCCGCCGTCCTCCCCGGACGATGTCCCGCCGTCGGTCGGAGGCGGAAGCGTTGTCGAGTCGAACGCGGTCGCATCCGATCGTCTTGCGTCGACGCCGGGCGTCATCTCGAACTCGCTCCCGTCGCTGCAGCCTGCCGCGACGACCGCGAAGAGCGTCAGGACCTGTTGACGACGAGTCGTTCGATAGTCGTATGCCATGCGCCCAATGCTCGCACAGCGACGGCAAATGCCAAACTGGGCGGCATTTCGCCCATCCGCGTCGCTCTCGACCAGGCCCGGCCGCGCCAGCGATCCGCTCAGAGACACGCTCGGTATCTCCGCGCGGTGCTTCGCTACGGCGAATGGATCGCGCCCGGCTCCGCGCCGCTCGAATGGCGACACGCCTCGGGCGCCCTGCAGGTACGCTCGGGTCCGATGGCCCAACGAGCGCCGGTGACCGCCGTTCTCGTCCTATCGTTGGCCGCAGGAAGCTGCGGGGGCCGATCGACGCAGATCGTTCTGCACCTCGACTCCAACGCTCACCCGGGTCGCACCGCGGTGCTCGCGCTCGTGAGTCGTACTGGCAGTCCGACGCTGCTCGAGCTCGAGGCGTTTCAGGGCTCGCGCGTTCGGCTCAGCAACCACGATCGCCCGTTGTTTCCGGGGAGCGTCGCGCTCGTTCCCGCGTCGAACGGCCCACGCAGCACGCCCATCACCGTGTTGGCGACCCTCGAATTGCCGGCCACCGAACGCTTTCCGGCGGTTCGAATCGAACGGCTCCAACGATTGCAGCTCATCGCGAACACCCCGCAGCAGGCGCGCATCTTCTTCAACGTCGCTTGCGCCGCACCCACCGAAGGATGCCGGAGCGTCCCGGTGACGCGGTGCACACAATCCGTGCTCTGCCTCGAGCGCGGCGAGACCTGCGGCGACGAGGGGTTGTGCGTGCCTCTCGAGCTGCCCATGGAGCCCCTCCCGCAGCTCGACGCCGGTGCCCGGTTCGATGTCACGACGCGCGCCGATACGCAGCGGACCGACGTCGAGTCCGACGTCGACGGAGCGGTGATGGATGCGTCGTTCGATGCGATCGATGATCGCCCCGAGCTCGACGCCGAAGACACCGCGACGGCTCCGTTGGATGCGGGGGTCGACGCTCGGGCTGACGTCGTGCCAGAGAGCAGCGCGGATTCCAGAGCGACGATCGACTCGGGCATCGACGTTCGCGCCGACAGTGGGGTGGACGTTCGCGCTGACAGCGGCGTGGACGTTCGCACTGACAGCGGCGTCGGACCCACCGCGGTGCGTCTGATCGCACCCATGAGCACGAGCCGCGTGGCGCAGCCCAGGCCGACGCTCGAGTTCGAACTCCCAGTCACCGCGACGGACGCAGTGATCGAGCTCTGTTCGAACCGAGCGATGAGCGTCGGGTGCACGAGCTTCATGGCATCCACGGGCTCTGCACGCGTTCCTGTCGCGCGTCCGGCGGGTTGGACGTTCTGGCAGGTCACGCCCCGTCGCGCGGGAACACCGCTCGCTGCGAGCGGCGTCTGGCAGTTCTTCGTCGGCTCGCGCGGACCCACGACCGCGCTCACGACGATCGTCGGAAAGGTGATGGACCTCAACGGTGACGGTCGAGCGGACCTCGTGGTTTCTTCTCGCGGCGCAGAAGAGGTCGCCGTCTTCCACGGCACTCCGATGGGCTTCGGCACGACCCCGACCCGCGTGCTCGCAGCACCGACGGGCGTCACGCTCTTTGGCACCAGCGTCGATGCCGCAGGCGATATCGACGGCGACGGCTTCGGCGATCTCGTGGTCGGCGCGTCTGGAACGGCCGCTGGCCACGCGCTCGTCTACCTCGGAGGGCCGACGGGCGTCGATGCGACCCCGCGCTTCACGCTCACGGGTGTCGATGGCATGGACGAGTTCGGCGCATCTGTCGCGGGCGCTGGAGACGTCGACGGTGACGGCTACGGAGACCTTCTCATCGGCGCCCCACGCGCAGCGGTCGCGGGCGTGGGCAACGCTGGGACCGCGACGATGTTCATGGGCGGCCCGCGCCCGATGCCGCCGGCGCGCAGCACGGTCCTGCGCGGCGCCAACCTGGGCGATCGTTTTGGCATCAGCGTCGCTGGTTGCGGCGACGTCAACGCGGACGGGCTCACGGACGTGATGGTCGGCGCGCCCGGCGCCGCGCCTGGCGGGCTCGCAAACGCCGGAGAAGCGCGGGCGTATTTCGGCCGCGCTACGGGCATCCGAGTCGCCTCGGACGCGACGCTTCTCGGCCTCGCGGCGGAAGACAACTTCGGCCGCGCGATCGCGGTCATCGGCGACTACAACGCTGACGGAGCGGCAGACATCGTCGTGGGCGCCCCGAGCGGGTCCACCCGCGGAAGCTCTCGCATCGCGTTCGGCGCCACGAGCGGCACGGTCTTCCTGACCCGCGGCGAGTTCTACGGCGCTGCCGTCACTGGCAACGATGCCTTTGGATCCGCCGTCGCTGCTGCAGGTGACGTCAACAATGACGGATATGCAGACCTCGTCGTCGGAGCGCCGAACGCAAACTACTCAGCGACCCGCGCTGGCGCGTTCTTTGTGTGCCTCGGCATCGCGACGGGTGTTCGCTCGCCGTGCACCTCGGTGATCAACACGACGGCCAACGACCAGCTCGGCGCGAGCGCTGCGGGGCTTGGCGATTTCAACGCAGACGGCTTCGACGACATCGTCGTGGGCGCGCCTGCTGCGACGCGCGCTGGGCGGGCTTCGACGGGGCTCGTTCGCTTGTATCGAGGCTCGGCGAGCGGTCTCAACGCGACCGCGGTGAGGGAGATCATCGGATCCGTTGTCAACCAGCGGCTCGGCCACGCGCTGGGATCGTCCGCCCACTGACCGATTCGCCAGCGCTCTACGCGGTCGCACGACGGCGCCGGTCACCGCGCGCGGTCCAGAGCACCATGTCCGCGACGTAATGGTGGACGTTGATCGCTTGCAGCAGGACGATATAGGTCAGCCCACGATCGAAGCTCCACTGCATGGCTGCGGCGGCGACCCACGCGACGCCATACAACGCCGCGCCCGCCACCGCGAACGCGAGATAGAACCGCGCTCCGCTGTCAGCGTTCACCAATCGCGCGAGCGACGACGGCTCAGCGTCTGCTGGCGCGAAGCGACGGACGTTCCATCGATGCACAAAGAGCAGGTACTGCGCGTTGTGCCACACGTTGACCGCCAGCCATCCGATCGTCGGTGAGTCGATGAGCACGTATCCCACGACGAAGAGCACGACCTGACTGATGACGTAGAGCCGCGTCGTCGTGTCGAACGGCCGCGTTCGGTCGAGCGCCTCGCGGGCCGTTCGAAGGACCCACGCGCCAAACGCCAACAAGGTAACGGCGCAGAGGACCACCTCGAATGCCATCGGAACCCGCGGCAGCGCGATCGGCACGCCGAGGAAGCTCGTCGGCTGCTGGATCATCCTGTGCGTGACGCCCCAGAGGGCGGTCCCGTAGAACACCACGTCGACGAGGGGATCGTGTGGACTCTGCCCGCTCGCGTGGCGAAGAGCCCGATACATCCCGCGTCCCTGTCGCGTGTAGTGAAGCGTTTGCCAGAAGAAATACCCGGCCATCAGCGCTTGGACGCCGAGACCCCATACGACGAGCGCGCATCCTCCGAGCGCAAAGAGCGGCAGCGCAGAGAGCATCCAACGGTGCTCGACGCGATCCTCCCTTCGAAAGAGCGTGCGCGAGAAGGTCGACGCGACGTGCGGGTAGCTCAGCGCCCACAGGTCCGCGCCGATCACGATGCGCCACAGGCTGGGCTGCGCGGCGACGAAGAGGGCGGTCGCGAGCGAGGCGAGGGGAATCCAGACGACGAACCAGCGCGCAAACTGCGGGTCGGCCAGCGGGTTGGCGCGCTCGTCGTTCGTCGCGCTCATCGCGCCCAATCAGGTCCCGGCGACCGATCCGGCAGGATCAACGGAGATGGGGCTCGCGCTGACCGGGACCGGGGCTGGCTGTGGTGGCGTCGTCGGCACGGGAGCAGCGCTCGACGGCATCGCGGGTTCGACCACACTGACGGGGACCGGTTGGCGCGCGCTGCTTCGAAGCAAGACGAACCCGGCGACGCCGCCCAAGAACATGAACGCGAGAACAGCGAAGGCGATGATCGCGCCCGCCGAAGAGCGCCGCTGCGCGTACGGCTGCCCGGTGTAGCGGCCCAGCTCGCGACGAAACATCTCGTTCTCGGCCCGCAACCGCTGCAACTCGGACTCGAGCGACGAGACCTGTTGGCGAAGGGACTCGGTCTGCGCGAGGGCGGCGTCGCGTTCGTCACGATATCCGCCGCTCGGGGGGGGTGCTCCAACCATGGATTTTCTCCTCGTGGCGGTTCGAACACCGCGCCGCGATCGTAGCTTGGGTGACTGCGAGTGTGTGGGGGGGTTCGCAGAGCGTTCGGTTTGCGACACACTCTCGGCCGCAATGAACACGCGCGCCGCGTTCGCGATGCTCTTTTGTTCTTCTCTGGCGATCGCTGCCTGTTCGCCGCCGCCCTCGCCACCAGCGGACGTCGCGCCGAGCGACGCGGCGCCGGACGTCGCGCAAGACACCGCGGCGCCGGACGCTCCCGACGAGGACAGCGGCGCGGACTCGGGCGTCGATGCGGCGCCGTTCGTCGTCTATCCGGGGGTCGACGACCGATGCCCTGGCGGCCCGCGCTGCCCCACGGGAAGCGACGGACTGCTCTACGTCGGCGTCGGACGCGCGCTGATCAACCCCACGATCGGCGAGTCGATGTGGACGGACACCAACATGAACGGGCTGTACGACAACGACGAGCGCTTCGTCGACAGCAACAACAACGGCAACTTCGACGGCACGTGGATCGCTGGCTTTTCTTCAGGCCGACCGGCCACGGGGCAGCGCGACGATCTGCAGGTGCGCGCGATGGCGTTTCGCTCGGGCGACGTGACGGTGGCGGTGGCGTCCATCGACATCGTGGGGCTGTTTCGCGATGACATGGAGCGCATTCGTCGGCACCCGTCGCTGGCGGGGCTCGACATCGATCACGTGCTGATCTCCTCGACGCACTTGCACGAAGGCGTCGACACCATCGGCTTGTGGGGCGAGAACGCGTTTACGACCGGTGTCAATCCCACGTACCAGGCGCTGGTGATCGAGCGCACGGCCAACGCGATCCGCGACGCTGTGCGCGACGCGATGCGACCCGAGGCGCGGGCGCTGATGCGGGTGGCGCAGGTGCTGACCGTGGACGCGATGATGGATCCGCGGCCGTTCGTCTCGGACACGCGCGATCCGACGATCCTCGATCCGACGCTGACGATGGTGCAGTTCGTCCGCGAGCGCGACCCGATGCAGACGATCGGCACGTGGGTGAACTGGGCGGCGCACCCCGAGTATGTCGGCTCGCGCAACAACCTGCTCAGCGCGGACTACGTGCACACGCTGCGAACCGTCATCGAGAACGGCGACATGATGTCGGGCGTCGCTGGCATCGGCGGCACGACGGTGTTCGTCAACGGCGCGCTCGGCGGACAAGTGGGCCCTGGGCAAGCGGCGCCGATCGACCGCGCGGGAATGCCGGTGCGAATGGCGGGCTTTCCAAAGGCCGACGCGTGCGGGCGCAACGTCGCTGCGCTGGGCTTGCGAGAGCTGGCGCGCCTTGAATCGAGCGCGCCGAACAATGGGCTCGTGACCGGCCCGACGCCGGTCAGCTACCGCACTGCGAGGATGCACGCGCGAGTGCTCAATCGGCTCTACTGGCTGGGATTTCAGTTTCGCGTGATCGCGCGCGAGCTGACCAATTTCAACCGTCGCGCCTCGCCGTCGATGAACAACATTCCGTGGGTCGAGTCGCGCGTGTCGTACCTGCAAGTCGGGCCGGTCGCGACGATCACCGCTCCGGGAGAGCTGCACCCCGAGCTCTGGGTCGGCGCGCAGGACGATCGATGGTCCTTCAACCTCCCGCGCGTCACGACGAGCGAGAATACGCCGGACTTTACGCGCGCGCCGCCGCCGCCCTATCTGCGCGACCTGATGCTCGCCAATCCCGGCGTCCGCTACGCGTTCGTCAGCGGGCTCACGCAAGACTTTCTCGGGTATATCGTCGCGGATTGGAACTACGTGCTGCATCCGACGAGCCCGTACACGCAACAGGCTGCCGGAGATCACTACGAAGAGACCAACTCCGTCGGGCCCGACAGCCAGGAGCACCTGTTCGGGCCGATGATGGACCTCGCGCGGATGGGCGCGATGATCGACGGCGGGGCTGCCGACGGTCGGGCGGACGCTGCTGCGGAAGCCAGCACGGACGCCAGCGACGGCGCCCGCGCGGATTGAGTGACGGCGGCCAGCGGCGCGATCGGACCTGGCACTGGTAGACAAAATGAATCTTCTGTCGACTGAGCGCTTCGGGGGAGAGGGAGCGCGTTCGTCGCCAGAAATTCAGGGGAGGGACCCGCGGCGGTGTATGGGCGTCGAGGCAAAGGAGGCTCCTCCCGGTGTCCCTCTACAACCTCGACTGGTCCGACGACGACGATCAGACGCACGCGCCGCCCGACACGACGTTCGACTGGAACGCCGCGTCGCTCGTCGCGCAGTACCTCGTCGGGTCACACCCTCGCGCGCCGCTCGCCGTCGACGGAGCGCGCGGAGCGTCCTCGCGCTTCACCGTTGTTCGGGCGCTGGCAGAGAGGGTCCGGGCGCGCACGAAGTCTCCTCGACCGACGCTGCGCGCTCCGAGTCCGGCGCCGGCCCGCGAGCAGCGCGCCAGAGCGTGCGTCGCGCCGCGGCCTCCGCCCTCGTCGTGGGCGTGAACCTCACGATTGGACGAACGCGAGCAAACCCACTACACCGACGCACGAGTTCAGAGCACTTATGGCTACGAGAGAAGACGAGAGCGCCGTTCGGGCGAAGGTCCTTCCCCTGCTTCCGCTGCGGGACATCATCGTGTTTCCACACATGGTGGTCCCGCTGTTCGTGGGGCGAGAGAAGAGCATCGCCGCGATCGACGCAGCGCTGTCCAAGGACCGCGAGCTCTTTCTCTCGGCGCAGAAGAAGGCTCGGCAGACCGAACCGAGCCCCGAAGAGGTCTTCGACGTCGGCACCATCGGGACGATCCACCGCTACCACAAGCTCCCGGATGGGACCGTCAAGGTGCTCGTCGAGGGGCTTCGTCGCGCGAAGATCAAGCGCTTCCATGACACCGACAAGGTGTTCTCTGTGGAGGTCGAACCCATCGTCGAACCGCAGCGCGACTCGCTCGAAGTCGAGGCGCTGATGCGTTCGGTGCAGTCCACCTTCGAGGTGTACGTCAAGCTCAACAAGCGCGTTCCGCCCGAGATGCTCATGACGGTGCAGACCATCGAGCAGCCCGGCGCCCTCGCGGATACGGTCGTCGTTCACCTCGGAAGCATCAAGCTCGCTGACCGACAAGCGCTGCTCGAGCTCGCCGACCCGATCGCTCGCCTCGAGCGGTTGCACGAGGTGATGCAGAACGAGATCGAGATTCTCCAAGTCGAGAAGAAGATCCGCTCCCGCGTGAAGCGCCAGATGGAGCGCACGCAGAAGGAGTACTACCTCAACGAGCAGATGCAGGCGATCCAGAAGGAGCTCGGCGAACGCGACGAGTTCAAGAGCGAGATGCAAGAGCTCGAAGATCGCCTGCGCTCGATCAAAGGCCTCTCCAAAGAGGCTCAGGAGCGCGTCAAGAAAGAGCTGCGAAAGCTCAAGATGATGGCGCCGATGAGCGCGGAGGCCACGGTCGTCCGCAACTACGTCGATTGGATCCTGGCGCTCCCGTGGGGCGACAAGACCGAAGATCGACGGGACATCGTCGAGGCCGCTAGCATCCTCGACGAGGACCACTACGGCCTCAAGAAGGTCAAAGAGCGCATCCTCGAGCACCTCGCGGTGCAGACGCTGTCCAACAAGATCCGCGGGCCTGTCCTCTGCCTCGTGGGCCCGCCGGGCGTCGGAAAGACCTCACTCGCGCGGTCGATCGCGCGGTGTACAGGTCGCACCTTCGTTCGCGTGGCGCTCGGAGGCGTGAGAGACGAAGCCGAGATCCGCGGACACCGCCGCACGTACATCGGCGCGATGCCGGGCAAGATCGTTCAGTCGCTCAAGAAGGCGGGCTCGTCGAACCCGGTGTTCTTGCTCGACGAGATCGACAAGATGAGCGTGGATTTTCGCGGTGATCCCGCGAGCGCCCTGCTCGAGGTCCTCGACCCCGAGCAGAACCACACCTTCAGCGATCACTACCTCGACCTCGACTACGACCTGTCGGACGTGATGTTCGTGACCACAGCCAACACGCTGTCGGGCATCCCCATCCCGCTGCAGGACCGCATGGAGATCATCGAGCTCGCGGGCTACACCGAGTTCGAGAAGCTCAACATCGCGGTGAAGTACCTCGTTCCGAGGCAGCTCCACGAGGCAGGGCTCGACGGCATCAACGTCGCCGTCCAAGAGAGCGCCGTTCGCGCGGTGATCAACCACTACACCCGCGAGGCCGGCGTGCGAAACCTCGAGCGAGAGCTCGGGTCCATCGCCCGCAAGGTCGCGCGCGACGTGCTCGCCAACGGAAAGGACCGCTCCTTCAACGTCGAAGCGAAGGACGTTCCCAAGTACCTCGGCGTTCCGCACTACGAGGTCGGCAAGAAAGAAGAGCGCGACGAGGTCGGTCTCACGATGGGCCTCGCCGTCACCAGCGTCGGCGGCGACCTGCTGCCGGGAGAGGTCGCGGTGCTGCCGGGCAAGGGCAACTTGCAGATCACCGGCAAGCTCGGCGACGTGATGAAAGAGAGCGTTCAGGCCGCGATGAGCTACGTGCGGTCACGCGCGACGCTGCTCGGGCTCGACGTCAGCTTCTACGAGAAGCTCGACGTCCACGTGCACTTCCCCGAGGGAGCCGTGCCCAAGGATGGACCGAGCGCAGGGATCACCGTCGCGACCTCGCTCGTCAGCGCGCTCACGCGCGTCGCTGTACGCAGGGACGTCGCGATGACCGGCGAGATCACGTTGCGGGGCAGGGTGCTCGCGATCGGCGGGCTCAAAGAGAAGCTGCTCGCCGCGCACCGGGGCGGGATCCACACCGTGTTGATCCCCAAAGAGAATCGCAAAGACCTGCGCGAGGTCCCGCGAAGGGTGCTCCAAGCGATGCGCATCGTCATGGTCGATCATGTCGATGACGTGCTTCGCGAGGCGCTCTCGGGTGCGCTGCCCAACGCAGGCCAGTGGCTCGACGCTCGTCCTCGCCCCGCGGAGTATCGCGAGGGGACGCTGGTCGAGGCCGAGCCGATCGCGACCGCTCCGCCGTCCGCCGTCGCAAATGTGCCGACGGGGGTGTGACGCCGCGAATCGTGTGTTACATCCGCGGTCATCTACCGGGCGGGTAGCTCAGCGGTAGAGCGGCGCCTTTACACGGCGTTGGTCGCAGGTTCGATCCCTGTCCCGCCCACCAACGCGCGGTCGCCCTGTCTGCGCGACAGTCCTTCGGGGGAATCGTCGACGATGACGCGCCGCGTTTCACAGCGTGGCGCTTCGCGCGTATGCTCCGCCACCCTCTTATGCAGCCGCAGCAACGCCGACGAGAACCCGACCTCGAAGCGCAAAAGACCTATGGAATTCAAGCGATGCGCCGCATCGTCCGCTCGCTCCCGCCGGTCGAGCGCGCGTACGCGACCATTCGCTTTACGATCATGCGCTCGAAGCTGTTGACGCTGATCGACCTCCTCTTGCCGATCAGCGGACGCATCCTCGACGTGGGCTGCGGCTTCGGTCTGTTCGCGTCGTACTTCGGCCTCTCGGCGCCGGGGCGCTCGATCCTCGGGGTCGATCCCAACGGCCGGCGTGTCGGCATCGCGCGCAACACGGCGCGCGAGCTCGGGCTCGATCAGCACGAGTTCATCGAAGGGTACGCAGAGGATCCGCGCATCAAGGGCCCGTTCGACGGGATTTATCTGCTCGACGTGCTGCACCACGTCCCCTCGGACAAGCAGCAGGGGCTGCTCGAACACTTGACCAGCCTGCTCACGCCGCACGGGGTGCTGGTGATCAAGGACGTCACGACCGAGCCGTGGCTCGAGCTCAAGTTCACCGAGGTCCTCGATCGCGTGATGGTCGGCTTCGACGAAGAGCTCACGTATCGGCACCACAGCGATTGGGCCAGGCGTCTGTACGACCTCGGGTTCAGCGTCCGCGCGGTTCGCGTGCCGGACGCGCTCCCGTATCCCCACGTGATCGTGGTCGGGCAGCGCATGGGCTGAGCGGCGATTTCTTCCTGCAAACGCCCGCTTGTTGCTGTTGTGGCGGAAGTTATGGCATGGGATCCCGCGTTGGAGCTCCCAGTGAAACGTCGCCACGCTCTCATCGCTTCGTCTCTCGTCGCCGCCTCGCTCGCGGTCGCGCCGCTCGTCGCACTCGACGCCGCGGTTCCGCCGTTGAGCGTGCAGCAAATGGTGGCGACTGGCTCGATGCCCAAGGGCATCATTCGATCGCCCGACGGACGGACGTTCTACGTCGCCAACTACGGGCAGCTCGACCGCGGCAACCTCGGGATCTACGACGCCACGACGCTCGCGCGTACGCGATTGATCGACGTGCCTGGAATCATCGTCGAGAGCGCGATTTCGCCGGACGGCCGCACGCTCTACGTCTCGAATTTTCGCCGCAACAGCGTGCAGTACCTCGACCTCGCGTCGGGGCGCATCACGCGAGAGGTCAACACCGGCAGGCACCCCAAGATCCTCGTCGTCAGTCACGACGGTCGACGGCTGTTCGCCGCAAACTGGGCGTCGCGTGACGTCTCCGAGATCGACGTCGCGACCGGAGCGGTCACACGCACGCTCGCCGCTGGAGACAACCCGCGCGGAATGGCCATCACCCGCAGCGGCCGCCTCTATGTCGCCAACTCGACCAGCGACGACATTCACATCTACGAGGGCGCGAACATGACCCTCGCGCGTCGGCTCTCGCGCGTCTGTCGCATTCCGAGGCACATCACGCTCTCTCCTGACGACTCCAAGCTCTACATCTCGTGCCTCGGCGCCAGCGTCCTGGCGGTGATGGACACGAGCAACGACAGGATCATTCGTCGCATCCAGACGCAGTCAGGCCCCAAGGCGAACGACGTCTCGCCCGACGGTCGCTATGTGGCCACGGCGGACTACAACGCTTCGGGCGTGACCGTGATCGACACGACCGACTGGAGTTCGCGGTCGATCGAGATTCCTCTCATGAATCGCGCGAGCGGGCTCGTCTTCGCGGCGTCGGGGCTTCGCGTCATCGTGACTGGCTGGTTCGACGATCACTTGTTCACCGTCGGCCTCGCGGGAGCTGCGCCCGCGCTCACGTTCGCGCGTCGCGACGTCCTTCGCGCTCAGCGCCAGCGGCGCGAGTACGACTCGCGCTCGGGCGAACGGATCGCGTCGACCGCGCAGTGATCGCGTGTCGGATTTTCGACGCGCTCAGCGCGCGTCGCTCTTCGGCTCCCCGAGCGCCGCGGGCTCTTCTCCCAGCGCCCTCGCGCGCACCGCGCGGTCGAACACGCGCCCCGCGAGCGCGCCCGCGCCGGCCATCGTGACGATGGGCAGCACGATCGGCGCGCCCGCGACGGTGATTCCCGTGAAGGCCACCGCCGCGCTCACGATGCCTGCGGCCGCGACGCCCGCTGCGCCAGCGACCGCGCCGCGCGAGGCGCCGAGCAGCACCCGCACGCCTGCGTCGCGCCCGGTGAGCTCTCCGCGTCGCACGCTGCGCCACGCGCCGAACGCCGCGAGTCCGCCGTCGAGCACCGCGCCCGCGACTGCTCCTTGCAACGCAGCGCGGCCGATGCCCTTCAACGCGGTCCTCGCGGTGCCCCTCGCGATCGCGCGGACGGTCTCTTCGCTCGCGCTCGCGGCGACCGCTCCGCCTGGCGCCACCGTGAGCTGAACGCCGTCCTTGCTGTGCAGGACGACGCGCTGGGCTTCTGCGCGCACCACGGCGCCCTTGCGAGCGAGCACCACGCCGAGCGCTCTGCCGCCCTGCAAGAGCCCCTTGGCGACCAGCTGCGCTGGGGCAGGGAGGATCGCGATCCCCAGCCGCTCGACGACCTCTGAGGCGAAGCCGGGACCCGCTCCCAGCCGCGCGCCGTGCAGCGCCGCACGCACCGCAGGAACGCCAGTCAGCGCCATTCGCGCCGCGTCCCGTCCGAGCCTCGCCGCGCCGACCACCAACTGCGCCACGCCTTCTTTCGCTGCCATCTCTCGTCCTTGCTCACTCTCTACGTCGATCGCTCGTCAGAATCCAATTCTGTCACCTCGCCGAGCGCGCTGGTGCGCGATCGACCGCGCGTCCACCGTTGCGACAACGTTCGTCGCTCTCCATGACCGCTGCTCGCATCGATCAAGCTCGGCTCGCGCTCGCTGAGGCCCACCGCGCCGCGGGCCTCGCGCGCAAGCCAATCGAGCGCTCGGCGCGAGATATCCTCGTGTCGACCGGCGTGGCTGCGATCGACGAGGCCCTCGGGGGAGGCCTGGCCCGCGGAGCCCTCTACGCGCTCGCGGGAGAGCCCGGCTCAGGCCGCGCGAGCCTCGCGCTCGCGTGGCTCTTGCGGGCGACGCTGCTCGCGCGAGAGCCGGTGGCCTTCGTGGACGGCGCAGACGCGCTCGACCCCGAGAGCGTCTCCGAAGCGCTGCGCCCTCGCATGCTCTGGGTCCGCGCGCGCAGCAGCCTCGAAGCGGTCGCGTGCGCCGAGCAAGTGCTCGACGCAGGGGGCTTCGCGATGGTGTGCCTCTACCTCGTGGGCGCCGCGGATCCTCGCGAACCGAGGGCGCAACCCCACGCGCCGCAGCGCAGGGTCGGCCCCGGACACTGGGCGAGGGTCGCTCAGCGCGCCGAGAGCAGCAGGGCGATCGCGCTGGCCGTGCTCGATGACCACAATGACCCGCGCGCGCCGGGGGCCCTCGCGCGCACGGCCTTCGTCGCGCATCGCGGAGCGCCGCGCTGGGGTCGCTCGGATGTGCTCGACGCGACCACCATCGAGCTCGGGATCGCTCGCAACCGACAGGCGAACGCCCAGGGCGACGGGCACGCGCGCGCGTCGCTCTCGATCGACGTTCGATGACGCTCTCCGAACAGCAGTCGCAGCAGTCGCAGCCACGAACACGGTAGAGCGTTGCAATCGAGAGACCCCAGTGACGACAGCGCGGCCGTTCGCGTCGCATGCGCAGCGGTGATCGACCCCGCGTGGTGCGCGCTGGTGCGCAGAGAGCCGGCGGTCAAAGAGCAGTGCCTCGCGATCGCGAGCGACGACAGCGCGCGCGCCTTCGTGCTCGCGATGAGCGCGTCCGCCGAGCAGGCTGGCGTTCGCCGAGGGCAACGCATCCACAGAGCCCGCTCGATCGCGCCGTCGCTCATCGTGCGCGTCCAGGACACGCACGCGCGCGCCTCTGCGAGGGCTGCGCTGTACGACGCGGCGATGTCGCTCGCGCCCGCCATCGAGCCCGATGGAGACAGGGTCTTTCTCGACGCGCGCGGGGTGCGCGCCAGACACGAGAGCGAGCGAGGCTTCGCCGCGGCCCTCGCTCGCGCTTGCGCGAAGATGGGCCTGATCGTCGACCTCGCGATCGCCGGCGGAAAGCGCACCGCGCTCGCCCTCGCCACGATCAACGCAGAGCACCATCGCAGCGACGAGGGGGCGGTCACCGTCGTCGAGGACGAGGGCGAGGCGCGCGCGGCGCTCGGGTCCAGGCCCATCGAAGCGCTCTCGCTCTCGCCGACGCTCGTGGCGTATCTCGAGTCCATGGGTCTGCGTCGCGTCGCGGACCTCGCGCGGATCGACCCGGCGGAGCTCTCTGCGCGGCTCGGCGACGAGGCGGCGCAGGCGGCGCGACTCGCGCGCGGCGAGGACCGCACGCCGATCGCGCGAAAGAAGCCCGAAGACCGCTTCGAAGAGCGAGCGTCGTTCGAGTGGGAGATCGCCGAGTCCGAGCCGCTGCTCTTTCTCTGCAAGCGACTGTTCGACGGCGGACTGGCGCGGCTCGAGTGCCGCTCGCTCTCCTCGCGCGAGGCGCGCGTGTCCTTCGCGCTGCGCGCAGGAGGGGCGCACGAGCGAACGATCATCATCGGCGCGCCGACCCGCGAGAGCGCTGTGTGGATGCGGCTCTTGCGCGCGTCGCTCGAGGCTGCGCCGCCGCCAGACGCCGTCGTCGGCGCGCGCGTTTTGTGGATTCCGTGCGCGCCCCGCGCGGTGCAGCTCGGCTTGTTCGACCCGCCAGGGCCCGCGCCAGAGCGTTGGTCCATCGCCCTCGCGAGGATCGAAGCGACCGTGGGCGAAGGTCGCGTGGGGGCCGCGTGCGCGCCGAGCACACACAAACCTGGGGAGCTCTCGCTCGCGCCCTTCGACCCGAGCGCGGCGCTCGCGCCGGCGAGCGTCGAGCTCGCGAGGATCGCGCTCGTGTTGCACGCGTTTCGTCCGCCGCGCTTCGCGAAGGTCCGCTACGAGCACGGGCTCATCACCGCGCTCACGAGCGAAGGGCACGCGGGGCGCGTCGTGCGCTGCGCGGGCCCCTATCGTCGCGCGGGCCACTGGTGGAGCGAGCCGTTCGCGCAAGACTCGTGGGACGTCGCGCTCGAAGACCAGACGTTGCTCCGCGTCGCCTACGACGGTCGCACTGGGGCGTGGACGGTCGAAGGTCGCTACGAGTAGCGACGCTCAGCGCGCTTCGCTCGATGACAGCACGCGGAGCGCGCCCTCGAGCACGAGCTTTCGCGCGAGGGTGAGGCGGCCTGCGACGTCGAGCTCTTCGCCGAGGTCCGCGAGCGTGAAGCGTCGGCGCTCGAACGCGCGACGCAGGGTGGACTCAGCGTGGGCCGGCCACCGCGTCGAGCGGCCGTTGACCGTGAGGACGACGCCGTTGTCCGTGGGTTCGACGCTCACGACGACCCCGGCGCGCACTGCGAAGGAGCTGTCTTCTCGCGCGGGGCGCGCGGCGTCGAGGAGCATTCCGCCGAGCGACTCTCTGTGCTCCTGCGCAAAGTCGTCGACGAGCTTGGCGTGGACAGGAGCCCACTTGACCGCGCGAATGACGCGCTCGAGGTGCTCGCGGAGCGTCGCTTCGAGGCCCGCGGCGCGCTCGTCGTGAAGCGCGCCGAACGGCACTCCGCGGCGAAGCGCAGGGTCATCGACGCAGGCTTGAGCGACGGCCTCGAGCACGACCTCGGACCAGCGCACCGCGTGAAACCCCAACGTGACGTGCAGCGACGCCTCGCTCGAGTCCGCGAGCGCGTCGTGCATCAGCCCGCGAGGAATGTAGAGGGCGTCGCCCGGGCCCGTTTCGAGCGTGGCCGAGAGGGGACCCGCGGGCGTCGTCGCCCGGTCGAAGCGCTCGCCGCGCATCGGCAATCCCCTGGGCGTGTCGTACAGACGCCAGGTCTTTCGACCGACGCACTGAATGATGATCACGTCGTGACTGTCGAAATGCGTGGGAAATCCCTGGGATCCCGCGGGGGTCAGGTACATGTTCGCCTGCACTCCGAGGCCGAGCTCGGCCTCGAGCTTGACGCACAGATCGCGAACCTGAACCAGGTGCTCATCGAGCCGATTGAGGACGAAGGTCGCCCCCTGGTTGAAGCGCTTGAGCGCGCGCGCCATGTCCACCGCGTGTTCGGCGACGACGTACTCGTCTTCGTCGACCTCTTTCGCGGCGTCGACGAGGGACAGATTCGGGTGCACGTGTCGCTCGGTCGACAGCACCGCGTCGATCTCCGCCAGCGTAGCCAGCGGCCGCGTCTCAGCCGGACGTCGCGCGAGCAAGGGCGCTCGCTCCCAGTAATCCGAGAGAAACGTCTCGACGGACACGGGCGCAACGAGAGACGCGAGCGCCTCAAAAGAGCCCGTCGAACGGGACAAGAATTGGATGGTCATTGGAGCATCTGCCGCGCGAGATGGACGCGCGGCGTGCGATCAACAATTACGGCCGCGCCCCGGACGATCACCGCCAGCGCCGCTGTCCGAGTCGGTGCAGCTCCTGCGTCCGCGGCGGGCGCGTCCGCGCCCACACTGCGCGCCATCTCCCGGATCCGCGTCGGTGATTCCGTTGCGTCCGCGGTTGACGCCATCGCTCGGGTCCGAATTGGTGCGACCGGTGACGCGGTTGCACGCTTCGGCCTCGCTCGGGGTGAGCACTGCGGCGCCGAAGATGGCCGAAGCGACGATCGCTCCAACCCGGGCGATCGCGCTGCGTCGCGAGGTGTTTTCGACTTCGGTCACGTCGTCCTCGTCGAGCGTGAGCGGCTTCTTGTCATCAGCGTTCGTCGGCTTGGTCATGGTGCGACGATGCTCTCACGCGCATCGCCACCGACGCAACAGAACGGTCCCACGAAAAACTCCGCCACGCCGCGGTCGCCGCGCTCAGCCGAGGGGCATTTCGCAGACGTTTCCGAAGCAGCGCAGCCCCATGCAGCAATCGCCATCCATCCCGCAGCTCTGCCCTCGGCGACGGCACTCCATGGCGGGCGGGGGCTCGCAGCGGCCCATCGCATTGCAGCGACCCGAGCAGCACTCGCTGTTGGTGCGGCACTCGGTTCCGTTCATCCGGCAGGCCTCGGGCGCCCAGTAGCCCGCGACGTTGTGGTCGCGCACGTTCTGGCCAGGCAACCAGTAGCCGACGAACGACGGGTCCGAGCCCGCCATCGCGCCAGCGTTGATGGCAGCGACCCAGATCTGGCGGCGGTTTGTGCCGCGCGTTCCGGCCTGCGCGTTGCCGTAGTCGCGCGTCGAGTAGAAAGCGACCCAGAACAACCGACGCCCGCCGGGCTCCATCGTCGTGAAAGGCGAGAACGTCGGGCGATACGACCCTGTGCCGTTGGGGCCATCGTTGGCGCGATCGAGCCTCTGCACAGCGCCGCCCATGCGCGAGACCGCGTAGAGCGCTGCTTGTCCGTTGAACGAAAACGCCGCCTGACCGTGTTGAAACACGACGAGCTCGGAGTTGGGTGCCCACGACGGCCACGCGTCCGAGCGGCCCATCGGCAGCCCCGGCGTGACGTCAGCGCCAGTGTGCAGCGTGCGCGCCGAGCCAAACGCGAGCGGCTCCGCAGCGGGGTCGGCGATGGTGAGCGTGCGGAGGTCGCCGCCCACGGGGTTGCCGTCGGCGTTGAGCGTGACGTTGTCGATGTACGCGAGCGCGCGGCCGTCCGGCGACCACTCGGGCATCGTCGCGCGCATCGACGGCAGCCCCGTCGCCACGACGGACATGCCCGTCCTCGGATCGAGCAGCGAGAGGCCCGAGGACCACGACGCGCCACACGCAATCAAGCGCGTGCTGTCTTGGTTGAACGTCGAACAATGGGCGTTGCTCGCGGTGGCCACCGTGGGCGCCGGCGTCGGAGACAAATCGGCGGTGAGGTCGAAGACCGAGTTGCGAAAGCCGTCCATCGACATCCGGCTCGTCGCCGCGGCGGCCATCCAGCGGCCGTCGCGCGAGACCGTATGACACGCGACGCAGCGCTGGCCGCTCGTTCGGTCCGGCGGGTTGGGCATGAAGTTCTCCGCCGCGGCGGTGCGCGCGTTGATGCGCATCATGCGTCCGGCGTCGAGGTCCCAGTAGTACACCGAGCCGTAGATGCTCCCGCGCGCGAAGCGAACCTCGATCGGCGAGCTCGTGAACACGCGGGTGCTCGCGTCGACGTAGCGATCGACGGTGACCACCACGGGTGCTTCGGGGTCCGCTTCGGCGAGCGCGCGCCAGGCGGCCATGTCGACGGCCCAGGCGTAGTCGAACATCGCGCCGCTGTGACGCACGTACGCGGTCACGGTGAAGTTCGGCTTCGACAGCCGCACGCGGTAGACGTCGCTCTCGGCGCCGCGCTCCCACTGGATGTTCGGCGGCGCGACGTTCTCGGGCATCAGCGCCTGGTGCAGCGGGTAGAGCACCCGCGAGCTCATCGTCGGATCCGCGACGCGCGTGCCGTCGCTGAAGCGCATCGCGATGTCCATCGGGACGCCCGCGCCGAGGATCTCGCGCGACGCACGGACCGTGAGCTTCGTCGTCGCGCGCAGCGTCCCGCCGCGAAGGTCAGGAACCTCGCAGCGAACTTCGATCTCGCCCGTGCCCAGCCCGTTCACCGAGAAGACACCGGTGCCCGAAATCGTCCCGGCGCGCAGCGAATCGAGCGACCAGACGCCGGTGTCCGACGGGATCCGCCGCCCGTCGCGCAGCGCGATCACCGCGCGAAACGGCACCGTCGCGGGCATCCCGTCGCGCACCGCGACGCTCGAGTTGGCCGGGTCGATCTCGAGACCGACGCGGTCTGTGGGCCGCCCCGCGTCCGGGTCGCCCGAGTCGAAGCCGCCTGAGTCGACGCCGGTGTCCGAGCGAACGTCGATCGTCGAAATCTCTCCGGGAATCGCGTCCGTGGGACAAGTCGCCGGACTGCACGGCGGATCTCCGCACGCCGCGAGCGACAGCAACGACACGACCGCACCAGACAAGCCCACACATCGCAACGCTCTCATTCGACGCCTCTTCTGCGGTCCAGAATGTCGCAGCAATCTCGTGCAAAACGAGCTCGAACAACTTCGATCCCGAATTCGCACAAGGGACACACCGATATCGTGTCTTCCGAGTTCGACCGAGATACTCTCTCAGTGTTCTCCCGGATCCAAGACTTTCCACCATCAATTGTACGGAGCCATGACGCGATGAGAATCCGCGCCCTTTGTTCTGGCGCGCTGCTCGCTTTGGGAGCCGCGTTTTTTGGATGCAGTGACGGCTCGATGCCCGAGCAAGACAGCGGCGTCGACGTGCAAGTCGCGGATCGCGTGCTGCCGACGGACACACCCACGCCGCCGCCCGACGTCCCGCCGATGCGCTGCGCGATGCCGAGCGACTGCGACGACGGCGTCGCGTGCACCGACGACAGCTGCGGCCCCGACGGGATGTGCGCGCACGCCGCGATGAACGACCGCTGCAACGACGGTCGCTTCTGCAACGGAAGCGAGACGTGCATGCTCGGGCGAGGGTGCGTCGGAGGCACGGCGCCGGCCTGCGACGACATGAACCCCAACACCACGGATCGTTGCGACGACGGCGCGAACATGTGCCGCAGCGATCCTCTCGACAACGACGGCGACGGCGACCCGGCGATGAGCGCGGGCGGCCGCGACTGCGACGACAACGACCGCACGCGATCGTCGCTCGAGCGCGAGGTGTGCAACGGCCGCGACGACAACTGCAACGGCATGGTCGACGACGGAGCTTTGAATTCGTGTGGCAACTGCGACCCCAACTGCCGCGGCGTGTCCACCGGCGGGATGGGCGGGATGCCGTTCAACATGGCCGGGCAGCGCGGCGTCGAGTTCGATCCGATGGCCGGCGGGTTGCTCGTCCGCGCGCAGGCGCGAACCGCAGACTACCTCTGGATCCCGAACACCGCAGAGAGCACGCTCTCGAAGTGGGACGCGGCAACTGGGACCGAGATCGCGAAGTATCGCGTGGGGCTCGCCGCCAATGAGTGCCCGAACCAGTGTTGTCACACCATGAACTGCAACATGCCGTCTCGAACGGTCGTTGACGGATTCGGGGATGCGTACGTTGCCAATCGTGGATTCAACATTCAAGGCACGGTCACCAAGATCGCCGCCGATCGCCGCGACTGCGTCGATCGTAACGGCAATGGGATGATCGACACGTCCACGAGTCGCACCGACGTTCGCCCCTTCGGGCAGGACGAGTGCGTGCTGTGGACGAGCAACGTTGGGCCGAGCAACGCCGTGCTTCGCGCGGTCGCGATCGATCGCGGCGATTCGATGGCTCCGCAGGGATACGTGTGGGTCGGAAGCTGCAACCAAGCGACGACGGCGCGCGCGTGGAAGCTCAACCCGGCCGACGGCCGTTTGATGCTCGATGTCGCCGCCCCGAACGCAGCGATGAACTGCTTCTACGGAGCGGTGGGAACCGCGGATGGAAGAGTCTGGTTCAACAACGCCCATCAGGCGGCGACGAACGCGCTCGTCCCCATGGACTCTGCGACCGGTCGATGGGGCACGCCTGCGTCGACCCGCGGGCCGGTTGGTGGCTGCAACTCGCCGTACGGAATCACCGCTGACGCCAACGGGCGCCTGTGGCTGTCGAGCCCGTACTGCAACCAGGTGTTGGGCTATAGCCCCGCGATGAACGCGTGGACCGAAGCCGAAGTCGGTACGACCACGGGCCTCGGCATCACAGTCGACACGATGAACAACGTGTGGACGCCAGTCTACCCGAATGGCGGCACGCTCATTCGCTTCCCGGCGACCGCCTTCGTGGCAGGGGGTCGAATCGCGGCCGCTGCGATCACTCGAATTCCAACCAGTCGCAACTTCGGTCAGGTCACGGCGCTCGGCGCAGACCGCGGCGGCAACATGTGGTTCACGCACTCGGACCTGAGCACAGTGCTCGTCCGCTACAACCCGATGGGAGCCGGAACGTTCACGAACTTCACTGGCCCCAACCGCGTGTACACGTACACGGACTTCACCGGAGCGGTCCGTCGCACAGTGATCGGCACCGGCACGTACACGCAGGACTACGACACGATGTGCGACAACCCAACGGTGGCCGAGTTCAGCTGGGACTCGGTTACTCCCGCAGGCACGTCGCTGAACTTCAGCGTGCAAACCGCGGCGACGGTCGCGGGTCTCGGCGGCGCCACGGCGGTCCCGGTCGCCCAGGCTCCGCGTGACACGTCGCCCGTGGACGCCGCCGCACGACTGCGCACCGCGATGGTCACCGCGCGAAGGCACCTGCGTGTGCTCGTGACGTTCAACCCCAGCACGATGCCGATCGCGTCGCCCGTGCTGCGCGGGATGTCGATCACCTGGCGCTGCCCGTACGGAATTCCTGGGGGCTGATCCGACGTTCACTCCGAGAGGGGATCAGTCACCGCGCCTCGCCCGGGGTCGTTGCGCGTTAGTCAGCGCGACATCGAAGCACATCGTCGCGGCGCGGCTCAAAGCGCGCGACTGTGTACGGCTCGCGAATGTGGCGCCGAACTGATCACGATCTGCGGCTCCCAGAATTTCGCGGGTCATCCAGGCCGGTCCAAACGCGATCGTGGCTCTGCCCGGCTGCACTGCGGTTCCAGATTGTGCGCCCAAGGAGCCAACGGCACAGTCACTCGTGCCATCGCCGTTGATGTCACCAACGTAGCGGAGCTCGGTGCCAAACTGATCTCCTGGAAGCAGACCAAACCGCAACAAGGCTGAAGTCGCGCCCACGCCCGTCGGGCTTCCTCGAAAGAGCTCGACCCGACCTGCAAACTCAGGTTCACTGACCGTGGCGACTGCGAGATCGCCGAAGCCATCGGCGTCGACATCGCCAACGCTGGCGACACTGCTTCCGAGTGCTTGGCCACCCCGCGTTCCGCGCAAGACGAGGTAGGCCGTGCCGTTGATGCCCGCACTCGATCCTGCATACACACGAACTTCGCCCGCTCCGGCAACTCCTCCGGGCGACTCGAACGGTCGTCCGATCGCGACATCAGCCAACCCGTCACCGTCGAAGTCGACCGCGCCCGTAAGGAGGCCTCGTCTGACACGGGTGTCGCCGTCAGCGAGGATCCGACGGGTCGCCAACACGATTCCTGCAGGTGATCCGTTCAATACCGCGACGCCAGCCCCGCTACCATCTCGAAAGCGAATCAACAGGTCCGCGAACTGGTCTCCGTTTACATCGCCAGCGCCGACAGCGTTCAGCGAAGGCTCACCCGAAAACGTCGTGCCTCGATACTCCAACGACGGGACCGACTCCAAACCAGCTCGTGAACCGCGATGAAAGGCAATGCTGGGCTGGCCCGTCACGCCAACGCCGCGCACGAAGCCAATTGCAACATCCGCGAAGCCGTCACGATCGGCATCGCCGATCGCTGCCAAAACGTTTGACGCTTCTGTCGTCATATCGGTCCGCACGATCGTCTGATCCGCAACAGGCCCGATGCCGCTGGCCGAACCGTAGAACACGCGAACCACGCCGACTGCACGGCCACCACTCGAACCGAACGGCGATCCGACCGCGAGGTCTCCAAATCCGTCGCCGTTGATGTCGCCGACAGCAGCCATTGAGCGTCCAAACCCCTCGAACGCCTCCGCCCCATCGAGCACCCGCGACGGCGTCGCGCTCAGCCCCGTCGCGCTCCCGTTGTACACGCTCACGCGGCCCGCTCCGCTGTTCGCGCCAGGAGCGCCCACCGCGAGGTCCGTAAACCCGTCGCCGTTGTAGTCGCCTTCGACGCCAAACGCGGTGTCCACCGGCGCGCTTCTCGCGCCCGTTCGAAACTGCCACGTCGGGCTCAGCCTCGACCCAGTCATCGCTCCGACCCGCCCGCGCATCCGCCAGAACACGACCCGACTCGCGGGCAAATCTGCGCCTGGTCGCGCATTGTCCCCCGTCGCGTCGATGCGCTCGATCACCATCGAGCACGCGCGGTCGCGGCACAGCTCAATCTGCGCCCCGGTCGCTCCCATCGCTAGGGCCCACCGTAGCGTTGGCCGCCTCGATGTGACCGTGCTCGTCCCCGGTGGAAACACCGGCCTCGGCACTGCGATCTCGCACCCGTCGCCGTTGCGCTCGTAGCCCGCCAGGCACTCGCTTCCGCACGCGCCCATGACGCAGGTCGCGCGCGCGCCGATCGGCTCGGGGCAAGGGGTGCAGCGCGTCCCGCAAGACGAAGGCGAGTCGTCCGGCAGACAGCTCGTCCCGCACGCATGCCGACCGGCCACGCAGCGAAAATCGCACACGCCCATCACGCACGTCGCCGTCGCTCCGGCGGGCGGCGTGCACGCGCGCGCACAGGCACCACAATTCAAAGGATCGTCTGCCGTCGACACGCACCTTCCGCCGCACGCCGCTTCACCGGCGGCGCACCTCACGTCCGGCTGCGCGACATCGGCCGCGTCGCCGCCGTCGCTTCGTCCCCCTTCGAGCGCCGCGTCGCTGGTCACCACACCACCGTCGCTGAAGCACCGATCGCGGCCCATGGCCGCCGCGCACTCAAGCAGGCACTCCCGGGTCTCTTCGATCCATCCGTACATCGGTGGGCAGCTGGGCGCGGGCTTCTGGCACCCAACAATCAACAATCCTGCGCTGGCCCCAAGCGCGAGTCTCCAGGTTTTTCGCATCTCGTTTCTCCGTCTCGCCCCGCGCTTCGCGCGGATCTCCCGCGACTCGACGCTCGACCTGCGTTGGTCGAGCATACACAAGCCGCGCGGCCGTCGTCTTCCTGGGTTCGGCCTCAATGGTGCGTGGCGGGCGCTCTTTTCGGCAGCACTCGTCGGTCGACGGCTGTCCTCACCGCCGTCTTTGTCCGCTCGCGCTTGAATTTCGTCACCTGCGTCACGGCGCTGAATCGTCGTTCATCTCTGGGGTGGCGTTCTGCACGATGCACGACGCTCGTCATGGACGTCGAGATGCACGCCGTATCTGCGTTCAGCTTTCTCTACGGAGCCTCGCTCCCTGAGGACCTCGCCGCGCGCGCCGCAGAGCTCGGCCTGCGCGCAGTCGCCCTCTGTGATCGCGACGGCTTCTCGGGAGCCCCGCGCTTTCACCGCGCCGCCAAGAGCGCGGGCCTGCGCGCCATCGTCGGCACGTCCGTGCTCGTCAGCGACGGCGTGATCACCTCGCGCGTCGCTCTCTATGTTCGAACGCGCGCCGCGTACAGAGCGCTCTGCCGCGCGCTCACCGACGCGAGGCTCGCTTCGCAGAGGGACGTCGTGCGCGCTGAAGGTCTGTCGCTCTCGCTCGCGTCGCTCGCGCAGGTCGCTCCCTTGGGATCGAGCGCGATGCTGCTCGCAGAGGGCGCCTTCGCTCGATGCGCGCACGAGCGAGACCCGCGCGCCGAGCAGTGGGCGAGGGCGGTCGCGCGCGCGATGCCCGCGGGCGAGTGCTTCGTCGAGCGAAGGCGCACGCTCGACCGACGCGGACAGCAGACAGACGCGCGCCTCGCGCACCTCGCCGAGCACTGCGGCCTCGACGCGATCGCCACGGTCGCGCCGCGCGCCGCCAAGAGCGAACACTCCGTCGTCGCAGACGTGTTCGACTGCGCCAGGCTCCACACGACCCTCGCGCGCGCAGGGACAGCGCTCGAGCCGAACCGCGAGCGCAGACTCAAAGGGCCGAGCGAGCTCGCCGCGCTCTTCTACGACGAGCCCCACGCGCGACGCTCGGCCGAGGCGCTCGCCGAGCGCTGCGAGTACTCGCTCGAGGACCTCGGGTACGAGTTTCCCTCCGTCAAATTGCCGCCCGGCGTGAGCACGCAAGAGCGCCTCGCAGAGCTCGTTCGCACCGGCGCGCGAGAGCGATATCCGCTTATGGAAGAGCGCGTGCGCGCGCAGCTTCGGCACGAGCTCGACACGATCGCGCGGCTCGATCTGGCGGGATATTTCCTGATCGTTTGGGACATCGTGCGCTTCTGTCGCGAGCGCGGGATCCTCGTGCAAGGAAGGGGCTCCGCTGCCAATAGCGCTGTCTGTTACGCGCTCGGGATCACCGCGGTCGACCCCGTCGGGATGGAGCTGCTCTTCGAGCGCTTTCTCAGCGAGTCGCGCGGCGAGTGGCCGGACATCGACCTGGACTTGCCCAGCGGCGACCGGCGCGAAGAGGTGATCCAGTACGTCTATCGACGGTACGGAGAGCGCGGCGCGGCGATGACCGCCGTGGTGATCACGTACCGAGCGCGCGCCGCGGCGCGGGAGGCAGGCAAGGCCCTCGGGTTCAGCGAGGATGCGCTCTCGGCGGTGGCCAAACAGCTCGGTTGGTTCGGAACCCTCGATCGCGAAGAGCTCGAAGAGCGCTTCTCGTGCGGCGGCGTCGCGCCTCGAGACCCTCGCGTCGCGCGCTGGATCGACACGACCGTGCTCTTGCAAAATTTGCCTCGCCACCTCGGGCAACACCCGGGCGGAATGGTCATCGCCCGAGGACGACTCGACGAGCTCTGCCCGCTCGAGCCAGCGGCGATGCCAGGTCGGGTGATCGTCCCGTGGGACAAGGACGACTGCGAAGACCTGGGGATCTTGAAGGTTGATTTGTTGGGCCTCGGGATGATGGCCCTCTTCGAGCGCGTGCTCCCGCTCGTGAGCGAGCACGACGGCGCAGAGATCGACCTCGCGCACCTGCCCGCGGACGACCCCGAGACGTACGCGATGATCCAGCGCGCCGACACCGTAGGCGTCTTTCAGATCGAGTCGCGCGCGCAGATGAACACGCTGCCTCGGCTCAAGCCGCAGCGCTTCTACGACCTCGTCGTCGAGGTGGCCCTCATCCGCCCCGGACCCATCGTCGGAAAGATGGTCCACCCCTACCTCCGTCGCCGCGCCGGTCGCGAGCCGGTGACCTACGCGCACCCGGCCCTCGAGCCCGTGCTCTCGCGCACCCTCGGCGTCCCACTTTTTCAAGAGCAGCTCATGCGCGTCGCGATGGTGGCCGCTGGGTTCAGCGGCGCAGAGGCAGAAGAGCTCCGCCGCGCGATGGGCTCGAAGCGCTCGGTCGAGCGGATGAACTCCCTCGAACGACAGCTCCGCGAGGGAATGACCCGCAACGG
The DNA here is from genome assembly GCA_001465015.1 of Deltaproteobacteria bacterium Ga0077539. GTDB lineage: Bacteria > Myxococcota_A > Polyangia > Polyangiales. Next base: position 44,295 of record LNEO01000143.1, read on the forward strand.
CTACCCCCAGGACGCACAAGAGGACGTCGTGCGCGGGATCTTGTCCTTCGCGCTCTACGGCTTTCCCGAGAGCCACTCGGCGAGCTTCGCGCTGCTCGCCTATGCGAGCGCGTACCTCAAGCGGCACTTCACCGCGAGCTTCACGTGCGCCTTGCTCGATTGTTGGCCCATGGGCTTCTACTCGCCCGCCACGGTCGTGCAGGACGCTCGTCGCCACGGCGTCCGCGTGCTGCCGATCGACATCGCGCACTCGCGCTGGCTCTGCTCGCGCGAGGGTCCCGCGGTGCGGCTCGGCCTTCGCTACGTGCGCGGCCTTCGGCAAGAGGTCGGGCTCGCGATCGAACGAACCCGCGAGCTTCGTCCGTTCGCGTCCATCGATGACCTCTCTCGCAGGGTCCGCTTGCGGCCCAACGAGCTCGGGACGCTCGCCGAGCTCGGCGCGCTCTCGTCGCTGCCCAACCCCGCAGGGCGCCCTTGGACGCGACGAAGCGCCCTGTGGCAAGCGCTCGCCGTCGCTCGTGCCCGAGGCTCTTCGCTCGCGTCGAGCACGCCGCTCTTCGACACCGTGGACGTGGACGTCGGCGACTCGCCGCTCGCCGAGATGACCCTCGCCGATCGCGTGGCCGCGGACCTCGCGCACTCGCAGATCACCGTCGGCGCGCACCCCGTCGCGCTCGTGCGCGCGAAGCTCCATGACGAGAAGATCCTCTCGACGAGCGAGGCCCTCGCGCTCGCGCACAACCGCGCGGTCGCCGTGGCCGGCGCGGTGATCACCAGGCAGCGTCCGCCGACCGCGAAGGGGTTCTTCTTTCTCACGATCGAGGACGAGACAGGGCTGCTCAACGCGATCGTTCCGCCGGCGGTGTTCGAGGCGCAGCGAGGAGTGATGGTGAGCGAGCCGCTGCTCGTGTTGTACGGAGTCATGCAGCGCGAAGACGGCGTCGCGAGCGTGCGCGTCGCGCGCGTCGAACCCTTCTCGATACGAGAAGGGCTCGTTCACCCCGAGTCACATGATTTCAGGTGACTATAATTACCCCCCCAAGCGTCGCTCAGCGGTCGACGCGAACGCGAACGCCGCCGCCGCCACGAACGCGGACGCCGCCGTTCGGGCCGACGACGACGGCGCCGGGTCCGGGGGGATTGACCACCACCGCGCCGTTCGGGCGCGTGCGCACGACGGTCGCGCCCGGCCCCGCGGTGTTCACGACCACGGTGTTGCCCGGTCCCGGCGGGTTGACCATCACCGCGCCGCCGACGGGACGCGCCACGACGACGCCAGGTCCCGGCGGATTCGCGACGACGACGCCCGGCCCTGCGCCGGCTTGCCATCCGCCGCGGACCCACATGTAACGTCCACCGCGGTTCTCCCATCGACCGGGATTCCACGCCGCGCCCGCGACGCGAGGACGCATCCAGCGTCCACGACGCCACGCCCAACGCCCATCGCGCCAACGCCAGTTGCCGCCGACCCACACGAAGCCCGGCCGGACCGCGCCCTGCACTTCGGCTTGCGCTGCAGGAGGAGCGACGGTGGCCACCATCGGCGGCTCCTTCTCGGGGTCATCGTCCGCCTCGCGCCACTGCGCTGCGCTGACGACGACTGGCGTCGCGACGGCGATGGGCTGCGGAGCGGCGACCACGGCCTGCACTGGTTGAACGCCAGGCTGCGCGACGACGACGGTGCCTGGCTGCACGGCGGGCTGTGCGACGACCACGTTGGGTGTCTGCACGTTGACCCCGACCCGGACCGAGCCCCCGACGGACACCTGGGCGTTGGCCGCGACGGGAACAACCACCGACGCGAGACTCAACGCTGCAACGAGCTTCTTCTTCATGGAATCTCTCCGGTTCGAGACAGATCTCGATGTCGAGCGCGGCGTTCGACGATCGACTCGATCGATCGATTCAACCGAAGCCCTCGCTCCGAACGTGCGGGAGTGTACGGCGACAGCCACGCGTTTCGTCCCAGCAATTTCTCAGAAAAGTGTGCAGATCGGATTCCCGACGTGGGGACTGGAGTCCCCACCGCGACCGAGGCTCGTCCAGGGCGCCGTGGTCGTTGTATGGTGCCCGCTCGCAACAGGAGGCTCATGAGGACGCGCAAGACGAAGGCGATATTGGCTCGGCACTGGACGATCGCATCGGTCGTCGCCCTCACCGGCTGCAGCTCTGGCGCGCAGACCACCCAGAGCACCGACAACGCAGCCAATACGCAGTCGAACTCGAGCGGCAGCGCGTCGCGCCCGCAACCAACCGCGCAAGACCGTTGCGCAGCGATGGGCGTGAGCAGCGGCATGACGATCGAGGGACAGCTCGGGACGCTGCGTCAGTCCGAGGTGAGCGCGACGCTCAACCCGGCGCTCTCGCGGCTGCAAACCTGCTACGCCAATCGACTCGAAGCGCATCCGTATCTGGCCGGCGCCGTTCAGTTCAAGATCCGCGTCGGGACCGATGGATCGGTGCGCTGGGTGTTGCCCGTCCAGAGCTCCATCGGCGATCGCGAGACCGAACGATGCATGGCTGACGTGCTGCAAGGATTGCGTTTTCCTCAGCCGTGCGGCGGAGAGACCGAGACGACGTGGGGGCCGAGCTTCGAAGGCGGCGAAGATGCTCGTCCCGCCGTCGCGTGGGACGGCTCGCGCGTCTCGACGCAGCTCAGCCGTCGCCGCGCGCAGCTCTCGCAGTGTCTGCGCGGCGCCAGCGGAGCGAACGCCGAGGTCACGATGTACGTGGGGCAGGGCGGTCGCGTCGTCACCGCAGGAGCCTCGATCTCGAGCAACGAGGCGGCCGCGGCGATCGACTGCCTCGTGAGCGAAGTGTCGGGTTGGACCGGGCTGCCCGACCCGGGGTCCTATCCGGCGAAAGCGACCTTTCGCCTTCCTTGACGTGGTCGAAGTTGCGCTCGGACGGCGATAGGCCCTACCTATCGCCATCACCGTGGACCTCGAACTCGACGACGTACAACGCATGGTGCGCGACACCGCTCGCGCGTTCTCCGAGAAGACGCTCGCGCCCAACGCGGCCCGCTTCGAACGCGAAGAGAAGATCCCTCGCGAGGTGCTCGCCGAGCTCGCGCGACTCGGGCTCATGTCCGTGAACATTCCCGCGCGATACGAGGGAGCAGAGGCCGGCGCCGTCGCGTACGCGCTCGCGATGTTCGAGATCGCCCGAGGCTGCGCGTCGACGGCCGTCACGATGGCAGTCACCAACATGGTCGGCGAGGTGATCGAGAAGTTCGGCACCGACGCGCAGCGAGACCGCTTCGTGAAGGGCCTCGCGACCGGAGAGCTCGTCGCGGGTGCGTTCGCCCTCAGCGAGCCAGAAGCAGGCAGCGATCCGGGCGCGATGCGAACGACCGCCGAGCGCAAAGGCGATCGCTGGGTGATCTCTGGCACCAAGGCGTGGATCTCCAACGCGGAGTTCGCGGGCGTCTTCGTGGTGTGGGCGCGCACCGGCGGCGCAGGCACCGCGGGCATCTCGACGTTTCTCGTGCCCGCAGGGACGCCCGGTCTCGTCGTCGGAAAGCACGAAGACAAGATGGGCCTGCGCGGCTCGTGCACCTGCGCGCTCACGCTCGACGGCTGCGAGATCCCCGAGGACGCCCTGCTCGGCGAGCTCGGCGGCGGCTTCAAGATCGCGATGATGGCGCTCGACGGCGGCCGCATTGGGATCGGCGCGCAGGCCTCGGGCATCGCGACCGCCGCGCTCGAGGCGGGCGTCGCGTACGCCCGTGACCGAAAGCAGTTCGGCAAATCGATCGGCGAGTTTCAGGCGATTCAGTGGATGATCGCCGACTCGCGCACCGAGCTCGACGCGGCGAAGCTGCTCGTCCTGCGCGCCGCGCAGCTCAAGCAGGCGGGGGCGTTCTTCTCACGCGAAGCGGCCATGGCGAAGGTGTTCGCGACGGAGAAGGCCGGGCTCATCTGCGACCGCATGCTGCAAGTGCACGGCGGCTACGGGTACACCAAAGACTTCGCCGTCGAGCGCCACGTGCGCGACGTGCGCGTCACGCGAATCTACGAAGGCACCAGCGAGATTCAGCGCACCGTCATCGCCCGCAACGTGCTGCGTTGATTCAGGGCCGAGACCGCGAGAGACCGACGATGGACATCGCTCTTCACGTCAACATCGACCACGTCGCGACGCTTCGACAGGCGCGCGGCACGAACTATCCCGACCCGGTCGAGGCAGCGCTCATCGCCGAGCGCGCTGGCGCTCACGGGATCACCGCGCATCTGCGCGAGGACCGACGGCACGTCAACGACCGGGACGTTCGCGTGCTGCGCGAGGTCGTGCGCGGCACGTTCAACCTCGAGATGGCTGCCACGGAAGAAATGCTCGCCATCGCGTTGGCGACCGTTCCGGACCACGTGACGCTCGTGCCCGAGCGACGCGAAGAGCGCACGACCGAGGGGGGGCTCGACGTTCTGTCCCACCGCGAGCACATCCGCCGGATCGTCGGCGCGCTGAACGACCGCGGAATTCGTGTGTCGCTATTCATCGCTCCTTCGCGCAGCCAGATCGACGCGAGCAAGGAGGTGGGCGCCGTGCAGATCGAGCTGCACACCGGGGACTACGCGCACGCGCGCCCGCACGACCGAGCGTCGCACCTCAAGAGCCTCGCCGACGGAGCTGCGCACGCGCGAGCGTTCGGGCTGCGCGTGGCGGCGGGCCACGGACTCACGCTTGAAAACGTGGGCCAGGTCACGGCGATTCGCGAGTGCGTCGAGCTCAACATCGGACACGCGATCGTCAGCGACGCGGTGATCTCGGGCTTCGACGGCGCGGTGCGCGCGATGCTCGAGGCGATTCGCCGCGGTCGGGCCAGCGCGTGACGATCGAGCTCGAGCCGCTCCTCGATCGCGCGCAGTCGCGGCAGGTCGACCAGACGCTCGCCGCGCGCGGAGTCGTCACCGCGCTGCTCATGGAAAACGCAGGCCGCGGCGCGGCCGAGCACGTCGCCCGCATCGCGCGCGCGCGCGGCGTCCGCCACATCGACGTCCTGTGCGGGCCGGGAAACAACGGCGGCGATGGCCTCGTCGTCACGCGCCATTTGCTGACGCAAGGCTTCGTCGCGAGGGCGTTCGCGCTCGAGCCGCTCTCTCGCTGGAGCGGTGACGCCGCGATCATGCGCGACGCGCTGCTCGCCGTCGCTCCGACGGCGATCGTACACTGGGACGACGGGGCCGATGGCGTAGTCGCGGACGCGCCCCTCGTCGTCGACGCGCTGTTCGGAACGGGTCTGTCGCGTCCGCTCGAGGGCCGCGCCGCGCAGGCGGTGCACTCGCTGATCGGCCGCGCGGTGATCGCCCTCGATTGTCCTTCGGGCCTCGACATCGACACCGCGAGCGCGCTTGGAGCGGCGCCGCGCGCAGAGGCGACAGTCGCGTTCGCGACGTCCAAGCCTGGGCTGCACACCGGCGAAGGCTTGATGTTGGCTGGCGAAGTGTTCGTGGCGCACCTCGGCTTCGTCGCGCCGATCAGCGACGAGCGGACCTGGTTGGTCCGTCGCTGCGCGCTCGAGCCTCGCGCTCGACAGACTCACAAGGGCACGGCTGGACGGGTCCTCGTCGTCGCCGGAAGCGACGGAACGGCAGGTGCCGGCTGGCTCTCGTGCCTCGGCGCGCACCGCGGCGGCGCGGGACTCGTGACGCTCGCGACGCGCGCCAGAGACCGGGCATCGCCGATCCTCGAGACCATGACGCTCGCGCTCTCCAACGACGAGCGCGAGGCGGTCAGCGCGTTGAGCGTCGCGGCCGAGCGTGCCGACTGCATCGTCGTTGGACCCGGGTTGGGTCGTGATCCGTGGGCGAGGGCGATGGTGGACGCCGTTGTCGCGAGCAGCGCGCCGCTCGTCGTGGACGCCGACGCCCTCTCGCTCATCGCAGAGGGACCCACGCCGCTGCGGTCTCAGACGATCCTGACCCCGCATCCGTTGGAGGCCGCGAGGATGCTCGGGCAATCGTCAGCGATCGCGATCAACGCCGATCGGTTCGGCGCGGCCCGCGAGATCGCGCGTCGATTCGAAGCGGTCACGCTGCTCAAGGGCGCCGGGACGATCATCGCGCACCCCGACGGGCGCGCGTGGGTGCTCCCGTTCGCCGAGCCGACGCTCGCCGTCGCGGGAAGCGGCGATGTGCTCGCGGGGGTGATCGGCGCTCGTCTCGCCGAACGGTCCGCGTCGCCAACCTGGCACGAGGCGGCGATCGAGGCGGCGTACGCGCACGGGGCAGCCGGAGCTGCGCTTCGCGCGACGCGGGGAAGCGGCCGCGGCGCGCTCGCGCACGAAATCGCGGACGCAATTCGCTTCGACGAGCGTTCGTGACGAATTGTCACCGCCGACGATCGGATCGGCGGACACGGTGACACACGGGCTGTGTCTCGATGGACGCAGCGCCCGTCAGAATCCTTGTGATTCTCGCGATGCTGCGGGTTGGCCTAGACCTTGAAGAGCTCCTCCGACAGCTACGGAGGCCACGATGTCCAACCGCCGCGTTGAATTCACACAATCGATCGAGCCCGCGCTCGACGGACTCTTTGCCACAGCGCTTCGACTCACTGGTTCTGCCGCGGACGCAGGCGATCTGGTGCAGGACGCGCTCTTGCTGGCCTACCAGGGATGGGATCGATTCGAGTCGGGCACCAACATCCGAGCGTGGTTGCATCGCATTCAGTTCAACGCGTTTGTCAGCGGCTATCGGCGCAAGAAGCGAGAGCGTCGCGCGCTCGACATCGACGCGGATCCGTCGAAGGCCGAGCTGTTCGTGAGCGAGCACGACACCCGATCGAGCGAAGAGGACGGCGGCGTGGTCGTTCGCGGCCTCGGGCGCACGGTGCAGAGCGCGCTCGATGAGCTCTCGCCGGAGTTTCGCGCGGTGGTCGTGATGGCGGACATCGCCGAGCTCAGCTACCGCGAGATCGCGGACACGCTCGGGTGTCCGATCGGCACGGTGATGTCTCGCTTGCATCGCGCTCGTCGAATGCTGGCCAAGAAGCTGGCCCCCAAGCTGGGCCGACAGCTCCCAGACGATCTCTGCGAGGCGGCATAGCGCGATCGGGTTCGTGGGGCGTGGCTTCTGACTGCGAGCGATCGAGCGGTGGTTGCCGCTCGGACTTCACGCCTCGGCGACGGCCGCGGGGCGCGCGCTCGCGCTCTTGGCGGTGCCGTACGAGAGCCGCGCGGTCGAGAGGATCTCTTCGCAGAGCGAGCCGAAGTCGATGCCCGCGCCCGCTGCGATCTTGGGCAGAAGCGAGGTCGGGGTCAGTCCAGGGGTCGTGTTGACCTCGAGCACGTACTCGTTCTCACCTTCGGTGACGATCATGTCGACGCGAACGGCTCCCGTGCAGCCGAGGCTCTGCGCGGCGCGCTCGGCGAGACGCAACACGCCCTGATAGCGCGTGGGCGCGAGGCGCGCGGGGTAGAAGTACTCCGTCATTCCCTTGGTGTACTTCGCCTGAAAGTCGAACATCTGTCGCTTCGGGACGACTTCGATCGCGCCGAGCACGTGGCCGTTGAGAATGCCGACGTGCACCTCACGGCCCTTGATGTAGCGCTCGACGAGGACTCCATCGTCGTGCTTGAGGGCGGTGTCGACGGCGACGCGAAGCTCGTCGAAGCTGTTCGCGCGAGAGATGCCGATGGACGAACCTTCGCGGCGAGGCTTCACGACGACCGGAAAGCCGAAGCTTCCGTGCTGCGTCTCGAGCTCAGCGTTGGTGACCGCTCCTTCGATCGCGTAGTAGGGCGCGGTCGGAACGTTGTGCAGGCGAAAGAGCTCCTTCGCCTTGAGTTTGTCCATCGCGAGCGCGCTCGGCAAAACGCCAGAGCCCGTGTACGGGATGCCCATGCACTCGAGCAGGCCCTGGACGCAGCCGTCCTCGCCGTACCGACCGTGGAGCGCGAGAAACGCGACGTCGATCGGCGTCGCGCGCAGGGCGCGATCGAGGTCACGATCGACATAGACCGGGACGACGTCGTGTCCGCGCGCTCGAAGCGCCTCGACCACGGCCTCACCGGTACGAATAGAGATGTCACGCTCCGACGAGAGTCCGCCGAGTAGAACGCCGATACGCTTCATGGCTTCGTTCCTCCGAATCACTCGATCGCGCTCGCTGTGGGCCGAGCGCCCGATCGACTCAACGACCATCCGCACGCGCTGTGCCGAGCAGCGCGATCCACTGTTTTTTTGCTGAACACCCCGAAAAAGCCGCCAACCTCTCGAGGAAGAGCGGCGTTTGCAGGGTCGCCGATGCCTCGCCGGCCGTGTCCGTTCGGACACCGGGGCTGACAGCTCCCACACGAACGTTCAGTCCGCGCGAGTCGCTCGACATCGGGATGACGAAACTCAAGGAACGCCGCCGGGTACCAGCCCCGCCCGCAACCGGTCAATAAAACAGCACAACTCGCGGCGCGTTTGCGCCCGCGCGCAGAAGCAAACTCAGCGTTAGTACGAGAGCTTTTCGCTTGTGAGCGCAGCGTTCCGTGGTTTAGCGTCCGGTTGCTTTCGTCAACCACGAACGGTTCGTCGCGCGGTGTTCCGCCGTCCGCCGCGCGCCCCCAGTTTCGTCGACTCGCTTCCTCGAAGCTCAGCCCCATTCAGGCTGGGACACCGGTCGGGGTGGCAGCGCTCGATCCGCGGGGGCGCATGGTCTCCGAGTCACCTCCGTCCGGGCAGTCACAAAGATTGCCCTCTCGGTGGGGTCCTCGGTACCAACGCGGACCCAGAACGCTCGAGGCGCACTGCTCGCGGTCGAAGAGGCAATCGAACTTCCACTCCCCGTGTGGTCGAAGCGACGACCCTCGGAGGCTGAAGGGGACATTGATCGATGAGCACAGAGTCGGTGCGCAAGCTGCTGGGGGTTCTGCTCGACGATCCGGAGAACGAGGGAGCCTGGTCACAGCTCGAGGAGAGCGCGATCGGCGGCGATCTAGCCAACCTCGGTGACGACGGACGATCCGCGCTCGAAGCCGCGAGAGTTTCGTTGCTCGACCGAGGCGAGGCCGAGGCGGCCGCGAGGCTGCTCGACGTCGAGTCGATGGTCGCGCCGACCGAGTCCGCGAAGGTCGAGCTCGTTCGTGCTCGGGCGCGGATGCTCGAAGAAGAGCTCCTCGATGACCGAGCGGCTCTCTCGGCGCTCGAGTCGGTCAAGTCCGACGCCGAAGCGTCCGAGGGCGCCGCGCGGATCACGCTGAAGAAGGACAAGTGGAAGGACCTCGTCTCGGCGTTCAAGAAGCTCGCGGAAGAGACGGGCGACGTCACTCAGATCGCCGCGCACCTCGCGAGCGCCGCTGGCGTGATCCTGCAGTACAAGGGCAAGGGGCGAGACAAAGACGCCGACACGCTCTTCAACGAGGCGCTCAGCGTCGACCCTGGCAACGTTCGGGCGATTCAGCTGTACGAGCGCGTCTTGCGTCGTCGCGGCGATCGATGGGACGACCTCGCGAGGCACCTCGAGCGCAGCGCCGAGTCGGTCGCGGATCGAGCTACCCGGTGCAACCTCTTGTTGCGCGCCGCGCGCGTCAACGCGGGCAAGCGACGTGACTTCGCCGCCGCAGAGCGCTGCTACCGCGCAGTGCTCAAGGTCGATGGCGCCAACCGCGACGCCAATCGCTTCCTCGTTCATCTCTTGTCCGAGCAGGATCGCCAGGACGACCTGGTCAAACTCTACGAGCACCAGCTCCGTCTGCCTGGCAACGAGCGAGACATCGGCCTCATCGTGCAGGTTGGGATGACGCACTGGAAGGTGCGCAACGACCCGCGCGCGGCGCTGCCGTTCTTCCGGATGTTGAGCTCGGCCAACCCTGGCCATCCGTTGGCGAAGACGTTCTTCGACGAAAATCCCGCGAGCGAGCTCATCGCGGATGACTCCGACGTCGTGGTCGAGGACAGCGGCGAAGAGGAGATGGTGGTCGAGGTCGACGATCCGTCGCCGGCGTCCATTGCGCCGCCGAAGCCCGCGCCGATGATCGAGGTGGTCGAGATCCCCGCCGCTCCGCCCGCGCCCGCAGTGGAGCCCGCTCCCGTGCGCGTCGAGCCCGCGGCACAGCCTGCGCCGGTCGAGCCCGCTCCCGTTCGTGCCGCGCCTGCAGCCGAGCCGCCGCCCGCTGCGGCGAGCGCTTCGGTCGCTCCGCCGAAGCCCGCCAAGCCCGTCGAGGCTCCCAAGCCCGCAGCGCCCAAGGCCGCGGCTCCGCCGGGGCAGAAGCTCGCGATGGCGATCGACATCGCGCGGCAGTTCGAGCAAGCAGGCCAGATCGACAAGGCCGTCGACGCATGGAAGGGCGTGCTCCGTCTCGACGCCGCCGACGCGACCGCGCGCGACTCGCTGCACCGGCTCTACACGCAGGCTGGCCGATGGAACAACCTCATCGAGCTGCTCCGTCAAGAGCTCGAAGGGCTCGGCGGCGCGAAGGCGGTCGGCGACGAGGCGACGCTGCCGCAAAGGCTCGAGATCCTTCGCGAAATGGCAGGGATCTACCAGGACAAGATGGGCCTCGAGCCCATGGTCGTGCAGACCTACCAGGCGATCCTCACGCTCTCTCCCGCAGACCTTCAAACGCTGCAGGACCTCGGGCGCTCGTACGAGAAGCTCGGCCGCCACACGGATCTCATCAAGGTCCTCGATCAGCAGGTCGAGCACACGAGCGACGCAGGCGAGAAGATCGCGCTGCTCCGTCGCGTCGCGGCGATCTGGGTCGATCGATTCAACAACGTCAACAACGCGACCAAGCCGCTCGAGCAGATCTTGAGCATCGACCCGGCCAACGCCGAGGCGATCAACGAGCTGAAGGACCTGTACACCAAGCGTCGCGCGTGGCGACCGCTGTTCGACGTTCTACGGAAAGAAGCGGCAACGCTCTCGGGCAACGCGCAGCGCGACGCGCTCGTCGAAGCCGCGAAGCTCGCCGCCGAGAAGCTCAACTCGCCGCCGGACTCGATCACCGTGTGGCGCGAGGCGCTCGCGATCGATCCGCAGACTCCCGGAGCGCTCGACGCTCTCGAGAAGCTGACCGAGCGCGAGAAGGACTGGACCGGGCTCGCGGAGGTCCTCGAGCGTCGCGTCGTCGAGTCCAACGATCTCGAGACACGGGCGAACGTGCTGATGAAGCTCGGCGCGGTGTACGGCGAGCGGCTCGAAGACAGCAGCAAGAGCATCTCGACCTGGCGTCGGGTGCTCGAGGTCAAGCCGGGCCAACCGAAGGCGCTACGCGTGCTTCGTGAAGCGTACACCTCGACCGCGGACTGGGATGCGCTCGAGGCGATGTACGCCGAGTCCGGCGACTTCGAGGGGCTCGTCGAAGTGCTCGGCACTGCAGCGGACCGCGCGGAAGATCCTGCGACGAAGGTCGCGCTGTCCTTCCGGTCGGCGGGCATCTACGAAGGCAAGCTGGGGCAATCGGCAAGGGCGTTTCGCTCGTACGAGCGCGTGCTGTCCGTCGAGCCGAAGAACGCGCAGGCCGCAGCAGCGCTCGTCCCGATCTATCTCGACGACGAGAAGTGGGCGCGGCTCGCGCAGATGTACGAGGTCCTCCTCGACACGACAGCCGCGGACGATCACTCGAAATCCCTCGAGCTGATCGAGAAGCTCCGCGAGCTGTCCGCATCGCGATTGCACGACCGCCCCGCGGCGTTTCGCTGGGCCCTTCGCGCATACAAGATTCGCCCCGAAGACGCAGAGCTCGAAGCGTCGCTCGAGCGTTCGGCCGCGGACGCTCGGACGTGGCGTGAGTTCGTCACCGCGCTCGACGAGCGCGGAGCGGCAGTGGCTGACGTCGCAGAGAAGGCCAGGCTCCGCGACAAGGCAGCGAGCGTCGAAGCTGAACACCTCGACGCCGTCGGCGCCGCGATCGACCGCTACCAGGGCGCGCTCTCGACCGCGTCGGACAGCGACGTTGTCATCGAGAAGCTGGACGCGCTGCTCCGACGCGCTGCGCGGTGGGACGACCTTCGCAAGCTGTTCGATCACCGCCTCGGAAGAGCGGCCGACGACGACACCAGGAGAAAGCTACTCGCTGACGTCGCCGAAATCGAAGAGACCGCGATCGGGGAGGCAGACTCCGCCGCCGCGCGCTACCGCGCGATCCTCGAGCTCGACGACAAGAGTCAGACCGCGCTCGTCGCCCTCTCGCGCCTCGCTCAGTCGGCGTCGCGCTGGGAAGAGCTCGGCAGCCTGCTCGCGCGTCGACGGGACCTGTCCGAGGGAGTCGACCGCGCGGAGCTCGCCTACGAGCTGGGCCAGCTGCAGCTCGAGAAGCTCTCGCAAACCGAGCCGGCGATCGCGTCGATCACCGAAGCGCTCTCGCTCGCGCCGCACCACTCGCCGTCGCTCGCGCTGCTCGAGACGCTGCTTCGATCCGATACGCACCGCGTGACCGCGGCGCGCATCCTCGAACCCGAGTTCGAGGCGATCGGACAGCAGCAGAAGCTCGCGTGGGTGCTGCAGATCTTGCTCGATGCATCGACCGCTGCGGCCGAGCGCAAGCAGCTCGCGCTGCGCTTGTCCGAGGTGTTCGGAAAGCGGCTCGCAGACCCCGTGGCGGGCTTCGATCTCGTTCGAGCGATCTACGCCGAGCAGCCAGCGGACGAAGACCTTGCGAACGCGATCGATGAGCTCGCGCAGCAGTCGGGCGCAGACGAGAAGCTCGCCGCGACGTTGGGTCAGCTCTTCGACCGTGACGGGCTCGCGACGGAGACGCGCATCGCGGTCGCGTCGCGCGCTGCCAACGTGCTCGACGAGCGCCTCGGGCGCGCCGAGGACGCCGAGCGCTACCACCGCGCGGTGGTGGATGCTGGCGGCGTTCCGACGGTCGCGCTGGAGCGTCTGCGCGCGCTGTATCAACAGCGAGAGCGCTACACGGACCTGCGTCAGTTGTACGCGACGTGGATCGATCGAACGCAGAGCGACAACGACAAGGTCGAGCTGCTCGGCGAGGACGCCCAGCTCGCAGAAGAAGTGCTCTCGCAGCCCGCCGCGGCGATCGAGCAGTACAAGCGAATCTGCGCGATCGAGCCCAGCAACGCTCCGGCCCTCGGCGCGCTCGAGCGTCTGCTCACGACGCACGAGCGATGGAGCGAGCTCGACGGCCTCTACTCGCAGTGGATCGAAGTCGCGCCAGAGCGCGCTCTCGATTTGCGCTTCCGACGCGCCAAGGTGCGCGCGCACAAGATGGGCGCCTTCGACCAGGCGCTCGCGGACCTCGAGGCCGTCGTCGCCGAGAAGCCTCAGGACGAAGCGGCCCGCGCCGAGCTCGAAGGACTCGTTTCCACGCAGCCATCGGTGCGCCTCCGCGCCGCGGCGGTGCTCGAGCAGCTCTACGAGAGCGACAACGCCGCCGCCAACCTCGTTCGCATGCTCCGCGTGCGCCTCGAGGGAACGCAAGACGCCTCCGATCGCGCCGCGCTCTTCCGACGCATCTCCGAGCTCGTCGAGACGCAGCTCGCTGACGGACAGGGCGCCTTCGCGGCGATGGCCGAAGCGCTCGCCGCAGATCCTGCGAGCGAGAACAACCGCGCGGACCTCGCGCGCCTCGCCGAGGTGGCCAACGCCAACGGCCCCTGCGCCGAAGCGATGCTCCGCGCGGCCGATGACGAGCGCGCCGGTGAAGCGCGGGTGCCGCTGCTTCGGACCGTGGCCGAGATCTATGACGAGCGCCTCGGCGACCTCGCCAACGCAGAGCGGGTGCACCGCCGGCTGCTCGACCTCGCCAAGGATGACGCCGAGGTTCAGCGCAGCAGCGCCGAGTCTCTCGAGCGCATCTACGGCGCCCTGCAAAACCCGGCGGGTCTCGTCGACGCGTTGCTCCTGCGCGCGTCACTCGAGTCCGACGCGGACGCGCGACGAGAGATCTTCGCGCGCGCCGGCGAGCTGCAAGAAACCGAGCTCCGAGACGTGTCTGCGGCGATCCGCTCGCACCGATCGAGGCTCGAGATCGACCCGACCGATCGCGCGGCGCTCGACGCGCTCGTGCGCCTCTACGAGCGCGGCGAACAATGGCGCGAGCTCGTCGAGTCCCTCAAGGCCGCGGCCGAGCTCTCGAGCGAGGCCGACGAGCAAAAGCGGCTGCGCCTTCGCGCGGCAGAGGTGCTCGTCGAGAAGCTCTCGGCGCGCGACGAAGCGATCAATCTCTACAACGACGTGCTCGCGGCGTTCGGTCCGGACCGCGCGGTGCACCGCGCGCTCGCGGCGCTCTACGAAGCGGCCGAGCGCTGGACGGATTTGCTCGACGTGCTCGAGAAGGACCTCGAGATCGCCGAGTCGGACAGCGATCGACTCGCGTTGATCGTTCGGGCCGCGGAGCTTCGCCGCTCGCGGACGGGCGAGCCGCTGCGCGCGATCGACGGCTACCGTGACGCGCTCGACATCGATCGGTCCGACGCGACCTCGCGCTCTGCGCTCGAGTCGCTGATGGAGACCAGCTCCGAAGGCGCTCCGCTCGCGGCGGCGCGCGCTCTCTCGCCGGTGTACGAGGGCGAGGCGAAGTGGGACGCGCTCGTACGCGTCCTCGATCGCATCGCGACGGACACAGACGACGACGACGAGCGAAGGCGCTCGCTCGCGCGCGCCGCAGAGGTGTGCGACCTCGAGCTCCGCGCTCCGCAGCGCGCGTACCGCTACACCGCCCGCGAGCTTCGGCTCTCGCTCGGAGACTCCGACGTCGGCGGCAAGCTCGCTACGCTCGAGCGTCTCGCGCGCGAGGCGAGCGTGCAGGCCGAGCACGCCCAGACGTTGCGAGAGATCGCTCCCGACCTCGGCGACGCCGACCTCCAGCTCGCGTCGTTCATGCGCGTCGCTGAGCTGGGGCGTGACTCGCTCAACGACCCTGAAGGCGCTCGCAGCTACTTCGAGAAGGCCCTCGAGCTCAGACCGGACTATGGACCTGCGCTCGACGCGCTCGAGGCACTGCACGAGAGCACAGGCTCGAACGACGCGCTGCTTCAGGTGCTTCGCACGAAGACCGATCTCGCGACGGACGACGCCGCGCGAAGGGCGCTCTTGCACAAGCAGGCTCGCGTCAGCGAAGAGAAGCTCAACGACCGTTCGGGCGCGGCGCGCTCGTTCGAGGCCGTGCTCGAGATGGGCTTCGATCGCGACGCCGCGACGGCGCTCGAGCGCATCTACGAAGCGGAGGGGCGTTGGACCGACCTCTCGTCGCTCTATGAATCGCAGCTCGCTCAGTCGGGCGCAGACGAGGTTTCGCTCTATCACCGGCTCGGCGTCGTCGCCGCGACCAGGCTCGATGAGCCCGATCGCGCGCTCGACTACTTCCGTGAGGTGCTCTCGCGCCGCACCGACCACGCAGAGACCGTGACCTCGCTCGAGGCGCTCGGAACGCGTGAAGGCTTCGGCGCTCGCGTCGCCGAGATGCTCGAGCCGGTCTACCTCGGTCGCGAGGACTGGCCCAAGGTCATCGGGGCGATCGAAACGCGCATCGCGGCCGCGGAAGATCCGTCGGACAAGCGCGCGCTGCTCGGTCGTCTCGGCGCGCTCTACGAAGAGAGCGTCGAGGACCTGGACAAGGGACTCGACACCTACGCGCGGATGTTCCGCGAAGACGTTCGCGATCGCAGCGGTTGGGACGTGGTTGGTCGCCTCGCGCGGCTCCTCAATCGCAGCGATCGTCAGGCGCAGATCTACGCGTCGGGTCTCGAGACCGTCGACTCCGACGACGAGACGACGGCTGAGCTCGCGTTCACGACGGCGAAGATCTTCGACGAAAACGCCACCGACCTCGAGAGCGCGAAGAAGTACTACCGGCGCGCGCTCGCGTTCGACGCTCAGAACCGAGCGGTGTTCGTGGCCCTCGAGTCGCTGCTCAAGCGACAAAACGCCTTTGGTGAGCTGGACGGGCTGTACGGCGACGCCGCCGATCAGGCGCCAGATCCCGCGTCGCAGCGCGAGCTGCTCCTTCGCAAGGCCGACGTGCAAGAGCGCTCGCTCTCGGACGCCGAGGCGGCCATCGCGACGTTCCGCCGGGTGCTCGACGTGGAGCCCTCTGATTCCACGGCGATTTCGCGGCTCGACGCGCTGCTCACGAGCACGCAAAAGTGGCGCGATCTCTCGGAGCTCACCGAGCGCCGAGTCGACGACGCCGTCGATTCGAACGAGCGAGCGGCGCTCAGGATTCGCCTCGCAGGGATCCGCGCCAATCACCTCGATGACGCCGTCGGCGCCGTCGACGCGCTCGAGGCCGTGGTGCTCGAGCGACCCGATCAGCAGCAAGCCATCGCTGCGCTCGAGCAGCTCGCGGACAAACAACCGGAGCTGCGTCAGCGAATCGTCGAGATCCTCGAGCCGCTGTACCGCAACCTCGACAGCTGGTCCAAGCTCGTCGTCGTGCTCAACGCGCGCCTCGCGAACGCGTCGGAGCCGAGCGAGCGCGGCCAGATTCTCAGGGAGATCGGCGCGCTCAAGGAGTCCCGCGCCAACGACGTTCCTGGCGCGTTCGCGGCGTACGCCGCGGCGTTCGTCGCGGATCCAAACGACCTCGAGGCGCGGCAGAACGTCGATCGACTCGCGGCTGCGCACAAGCTCTGGGACGATCAGGTTCGCAGCTACGAAGCGGCCATCGCCGCCTCGGGCGACCCCGCCACGCAGGTCGATTTGCTTCGCGCGATCGCCGAGACGCACGACCAACAACGGGACGCGCCGCGCGACGCGATCGCCGCGTGGGAGCGGCTGTTCGCGATCGACGACACGCAGACCGACGCGCTCGATCAACTGCAGAACCTCCACGTTCTGCTCTCGGACTGGGACGGCCTCGTCTCGGTGCTCGAACGCAAGGTCGAGCGCGAGATGGACGACGAAGTTCGCGTCGGCCTGCTTCACGAGATCGGCGAGTACCAATTCCATATGATTGGTAATCCCGCGGCCGCGATCCACGCGTACCGCCGATCGCTCGACGCCAACCCGACCGACGGCGTCGCCCTCGAGGCCCTCGACGATCTGTACTCGAACGCGAACGACGCCAAGGCGCTCTCTGAGATCCTCGCGCAGCGGCTCGACGTCGAGGGCGATCCGGACTCGCGTCGCGCGCTCGCGCTTCGTCTCGGTCGACTGTTCGAAGGCGCGCTCGACGACAAGTCGCGCGCGATCGACGCGTACAAGCGCGCGCTCGACGACGGACCGACGGACTCCGAGGCGCTGCTGGCGCTCGAGCGCCTGTACGCGGCGACCAACGCGCACCAGGACTTGCTCGAAAACCTCCAGACCCAGAGCAACCTCGCGGCCGACGAGGCCACGCGCAACGGCATCCGACTCCGCATCGGAAAGCTGCAGTCGACGGAGCTGTCGGACGCCGCCGCCGCGCTCGAGACCTACCGCGATGTGCTCGGCACGGACCGAGGCAACGCCGCAGCGATCACCGCCGTGCGCTCGCTCGCCGAAGAGCCTGCGCTGCGCTCGGACGCAGCAGCACTGCTCGAGCCGCTCCTTCGCGAGCAGTCCCGTTGGGACGAACTCGCGTCGGTGCTCGAGCTCAAGATCGCGACGCTCGACGACCCCTTCGCGCGTCGCGACGAGCTTCGTGCGCTCGCGCAGGTGCACGAGCGTGGTCGGTCGGACGCCGCGAGCGCGTTCGAGGCCTACAAGCGCGCCGTTCACGAGGACGCATCGCACGGCGAGTCGCTCTCGGATCTCGAGAGGATCGCGGCTTCGCTCGAGCGATGGTCCGACGTCGCGTCGATCTACGAAGACGAAGCGTCGAGCGTGTCCGACTCTGTCGTGGCTCGAGACCTCGCGGTTCGAGCCGCGCACATCGCGCGAGACCGGCTCCGGGACGACACGCGCGCGATCGCGTCGTTCAGGCAAGCGCTCTCGCAAGGCGACGACGACCCGACGCTCGCCTCGCTCGAAGACATCTACGCGCGAAACGCACGCTGGGAAGACGCGGCTGACATCATCGAACGCCGAGTCGCGCTCGCGGGCGATCCGACGCACCTCGACCCGCTGGAGATTCGCCTCGCAAACGTTCGGCTCGAACGCTTCAACAAGCCCGACGCGGCGCTCGCCGCGCTCCGCAACGTGTCCGAGCGCTCGCCGAGCAACGTCGAAGCGCTGGCCGCGATGGAGAAGCTGCTCGGCAATCGTGAGGTTCGAAGCGACGTCCTCGACGCGCTCGAAAACGCGTACACGACCCTCGACGACGCATCGAAGCTCGCGTGGCTCAAGCAGCTGCGCGTCGAAGACAGCACCGATACGAGCGACAAGGTGAGGCTGCTCATGGATTTGAGCCGCCTTCGCGAAGAACGGCTCAAGGACGGCGCGGGCGCGCTTTCCGCGGTGATTCAGGCGTTCTCCGCGGATCCGTCGGACGAATCGACGCTCTCCGAAATCGAGCGGCTCGCTCCGACGACTGGCGGATGGGCCACCACCCGCGGGATCGTCGAGAGCGCTCTCGAGAAGCAACCGTCGCTCGACTCCAGCACGAAGGCGTCGCTGCATCTGCGGGCGGCGCGCTGGTATCGCGATCACCTCCAGGACGACGCGTCCGCCGAAGCGCGGCTCGCCGACGCTCTCGCGTGCGATCCCGAGCGAGGAGAAGCGCTCGAGCTGCTCGAACAGATTCACCGAACGCCGGGCCGCGAGCGCGATCTCGTCGCGACGCTGCGCCGACGAGCGGACGTCGAGCTCGACGTGACCGAGAAGAAGCGCATGCTGCGCGAGGCTTCGAGCGTGGCAGAGACGAAGCTGTCGTCGGTCGACGCTGCGGCGGACGTGATGAAGTCTCTGCTCGACGTCGACGACTCGGACGTCGAAGCCCTCGAGCAGCTCGCCCGCCTGCGCTCGCTGCAGGGAAACCACGAGGAGGTCGCAGATCTCCTCGGGCGTCGCGCGCGGCTCGTCGACGATCCGACGCTCGCGGTCTCGCTGCGGAGGCAAGTCGCCGAGCTCTACGCGGGTCCGATCAACGATCCGAAGCGAGCGATCGCGTCCTATCGCGAGATGCTCGAGTTCGACCCGTCCGACGCCGCGGCGCGCGAGGCGGTCGAGAACCTGCTCGAGCGCACCGGACAGCTCAAGGATCTCGAAGAGGCCCTTCGTTCGCGCGTGGACAACGCGCTGACGGCGGACGAACGCAACGCGACGCGGGTGCGCCTCGCGAGGCTCGCCGAGCAACACTTCAAGCAGACCGATCGAGCGATCGAGTATCTGCGCGAGGTGATCGAAGAGTCTCCGACGCACGTCGCTGCAGGACAGGAGCTCGAGCGGCTCTACACCGCGTCGAAGCGCTGGAGCCAGCTGTCGGAGCTGCTCGAGCGTCGCGCGCAGGACTGCGCCGACGTCGGCGACTCTGCGGGTGAGCTCATGGCGCTCGTGCGTATCGGCGAGCTGTACGAGCGCGAGCTCAATCAGCGCGCGAAGGCGGTCGAGCTGTACGAGCGCGTCCTCGAGCGTGAGCCGAATCACGCCGGGGCGCTGTCGGCGGTGGCGCGTCTCGCTGAGGCGGACTCGCAGTGGGAGCGCGCGGCCGAGATGCTCGATCGCGTGCTTCTCTTGACCCAGCCGGGCGCCGATGGCGCGGCGGCGGCGCTTCGCCTCGCGGCGATCCGAAGCGAGAAGCTCAAGGACGACGCGAAGGGCGAGGGGGCTTTGCGCCGCGCGCTCGAGCTCGACCGCGCCAATCGCACAGCGCTCGACAAGCTCAAGGCGCTCGCTCAGAAGCGAAACGACTCGACCATGCTCGCGGAGATCCTCGAGCACGACGTGTCGGTCGCGACCGAGTCTGCGAAGAAGGTCTCGCTCCACCGCGAGCTGGCCGTGGTCTATCGCGACAAGCTCTCGGATCCGGGCCGCGCTGCTTCGCACTTCGAGCAGGCGCGCGCGCTGGCACCAGAGGACAAGGACCTCTTGCTTCCGCTCGTCGACGTGTATATCGCGGCGGGCCGCCAACGCGACGCGCTCCCCGTGATCGAGGCGATCATCGCCTCGTTCGGAACGCGCAGGAGCAAGGACCTCGCGACCTGGCACCACCGGCTGGGTCAGGCGCAAGAAGCGCTCGGCGACAACGCGGCGGCGCTCACGCAGTACGACGCGGCGTTCAAGATCGACCTGACCAACGTGTCGATTCTGCGCGACCTCGGGCTGCTTTGTTACAAGACGGGCGACCTCGAGCGCGCGCAGAAGACCTTCCGCGCGCTGCTCTTGCAGAAGCTCGACCCCAACGCCGGCATCACGAAGGCGGACGTGTACTTCTACTTGGGAGACACGCTTCGTCAGCAGAACGACAACCCGAAGGCGATCGGCATGCTCGAGCGCGCGATCGAGGCCGAGAAGGGTCACCCGCGCGCGACCGAGCTCCTTGCGAAGCTGAAGGGCGGTTGAGCGGCGGACGTACGTTCGCGGCTCCCGACAGACGATGCGCGATGTCGTGTTGATCGACGGAGCGGAGGTGGCTCCCGAGAGCGCGACGATCGCGCTGCGCGATCGATCGGTCCTGCACGGCGACAGCGTCTTCGAGGTGCTGCGCGCGTACAACGGCCGTGTGTTCGCGGTCGAAGAGCACCTCGGCAGACTGCAGCGCTCGGCTCGAATTGTGGGGCGTGTATTTCCCTGCAGCGTTGGAAAGCTCGCGGGCGAGGTGCAGCGCGCCGTGCGCGAGTCTGGGCTACTCGACGCTCACGTCCGAGTCATGCTCACCCGCGGCGTCGGCTCTGACGGGCTGTCGCTCGAGGGCGTGCGCGGCGGCGTTCGCGTGGTGTGGGTGAGGGCGCTGCCCGCGCTCGACGCCGCGCGATACGGACAGGGGTTTGCGGCCTGTACGATCGAGTGCGGTTTCGATGGCGTCGCCGCGGAGCTCGCGCGCGCCAAGACCGGCAACTACCTCCCTCGTGTCGTAGCGCTCGATCGCGCGCGCGCTTCGGGCTTCGACGACGCGCTGCTTCGCGATCGCGACGGAAGGATCTGGGAGGCCAGCGCCTCCAACCTCTTCATCGTGCTGCGCGGCGAGCTTCGAACACCGCCGACCTCGGGTCCGCTGCTCGACGGCGTGACTCGGCAGGCAGTGATCGACCTCGCGCGACACAACGCCATCTCGGTGCGCGAGGTCGAGGTGACTCACGACGATGTGTTCGCCGCGGACGAGGTGTTTCTCACGTCCACGATTCGTCAACTCGCGCCGGTCGTCCGCGTCGACGAGCACGAGGTTGGAACCGGGGTTCCCGGACCGATCTGGCGCAGGCTCAACGACGCGTTCTGTCGACTCGTTGGCGCGAGGTAGCTGGACCGCCACGCGGCGAACGCGCGAGGCGTCGAGGGCAGAGCAGGGCAGAAAAAATGACCCGGGTCAGCTTTGCAATACGGGAAGTCGAAGCAGCTCGTTGTGGCTGCCTTGTCGATACCCGTCGAGGTCGAGGGTCACGTACTGAAAGCCAGCGGCGCGGACAGCCGCAGACAGCTCTCGACGCATTTCGAACGCGCGACTGAGCTCCGCCTCAGCGATCTCGATTCGGGCGACCGCGTCGTGGAAACGAACGCGCAGTTGTCGAAATCCGAGCTGTCGAATCGCTCGCTCTGCGCTTCCGATCTTGTTCAGTCGTTCGCGGGTCACGGCGGTGCCGTACGGAATGCGAGAGGAGAGGCAGGCCGACGCTGGCTTGTCCCAGAGCTCGAGCCCGATCGCTTGCGCGGTGTCTCGAACGTCCTGCTTGGACATCGCGAGCTCGACCATCGGTGAGCGGACGGCAGCTTCCTTCGCAGCCTCGAGGCCAGGTCGGTGATCGCCCAGGTCGTCCTGATTGGTTCCGTTGGCGATCACCTTGAAGTCATTGGCTTTCGCGACGCGAGCGGCGATCGCGTACAGCTCTGACTTGCAGAAGTAACAGCGGTTGACGGAATTCTCGGCGTATCGCGGGTCGTCGACCTCGGCCGACGACTCGAAGAAGTGTCTCGCGCCAAGGCGGCGGCCGACTGTCTCTGCGAGCGCACGTTCTTCGTCGAGCAACGACGGCGAGACGGCGGTGAGGGCGGCGGCACGATCGCCGAGCTGTTCGACGGCGACCGCTAGGACGAGGGCGCTGTCGACGCCCCCAGAGAAACACACGAGAACGGAACCGTAGTCGTGCAGCCGGGCGCGCAAGTCGGCGATCCGATTTGCCATAGGAGATCGAGGGTATAGCACCAGCGATCTGGGACGGCAGGTTTCGGGCGAACACGGCCATCGAGGAGGGAAGGACCGCAACGAAACGGGTCGTCAAGTTGACGTGGAACGTGAATCTGTAAACTAGACTATGAATAATAAATCAGACATATGTCATTTATGTTAATGCTGCGACGCAGCAATGGCTTCCACAGGCCGTTGGGTGCTTCGGAGCTGGGGAGCGGCGTTGACCACAGGAGTCGGGCGGGATTTCTGGGGAAACGAGGGACGCTCGACGCAGTCCACAGAGCCCGCGGAGCTCGAGGGAGCCGTCGGCGCGCCGCGGAGAGTTCAGGCGGGGATTCGCAGGCCGAGCGATCGAGTCGAGCGCGATCTCGTCGAGGTTGAATGCGATTTGCCGCTGTCACGCCGGTCCGGAGCCTCGAGTAGCTCGAGCGCTCGTCGCATCGGACTGGTGGGAATCAGCCAGTTGTCGGCGCCAGGCGCGTTTGCCGCTCGTCGCAGAGCTGGCTGGCCTTCGCCGCCATCCACAGAATTCTGTCCACTGAGCCTCGCGCTGATCGGCGCGATCCCAACAGGCACCTGGATTCCGTTTGATCTACATAATACATATTATGCGAAGTGATAATGCTGGGGGTGCACGGGGGGCGTGGCCGTCGCGCCCGACGGTTTCGGTCCTGCCCCCGGGTTCCCGCCGACAGGACGCTGGCACCGAGCCGAGCCCCTGCCGTTCGTTCTGTCACTCGTTTCCGAGCACGCTGCCGATCCCAGTGTCGAACCAATCCCAGCCCCGACGCGACCGCAGCGCCGGCGTGACCCCAAAGGGGTTTCGGAATCCAGTCCTCGATTCGGGGCGCCCCAAACCCCAAGGCCCACCCCAAGGCCCACCCCAAACCCCGCCCGTCTCGAGCTGGCGCGGATCAACGGGCTTGCGACCTTGTTCTCGGGTCGAGCGATCGCCGTCGGTCGGTCGCATCACACCGTTTGGACTCCGAGCCAGGCGCTTACCCCCACGACTCCCGCAGTTGAGACGCCCTTGCCTTCATCGCGGGAGTCATCGCGGGTGTCATCACGGGTGTCATCACGGTGTCTCAGAGCGAGCGGCCTTCGCCCAACCGCCCACCGCCCCTCATGGACAGAATTCTGTCACCACCGTGCCGGCGACGCCCATCGACAGCGAGCGGGGTTGTCCGCGACCTCGAGCATGGCTGCGAGTCGACGTAAGTCCGCCTGCTTTCGACGCGAATTGTTGCCCGACGATCGCCGCGAACTCTCAGCGCTCGAGGTCGAGCGCGTAGAGCACGTCGCCGTTCGAATGCACGAACAGCCGCGAATCCGCGGTCAACAACGCTGGAGCTGCGATCCCGCGGCCGGGCCGCAGCCCATCCAGCACCGTGCCATCTTCGCTTCGAACCACCCACAATCCGCGGTCAACAGAACTCACGATCATGCGACCCCTGGACACTGGAAGCATGTTCACCACGGCGCCCGCGTCGATCGACCGCGCCCAGATGACTCGTCCGTCGAACGGATCGACCCGAACGAGCCCGGCTTCGAGCGACGACGCAAAGAGCGCCCGCCCGTCGGTGCCGAGCGCACTGACCCCGGTCAGTCGTGCGTTGGTCCAGCGACGCGCGCCGCCGACCTTGTCGAGCGCGAGCAGCCCCACTGCCTGCGATGCCACGAACACCGTGTCGCGAATGACGACGGGCGTCGTGTCGATGTCGATCGCCTGGTGGCCCTCGTTCTGTCCATCGGCTGACTCGAACTCCGCAGCGGTGTCCTGCTCCCAGATGAGCGAGCCATCTGATGGGTCGAGGCAAACAACGTTTCCGTCGGCGAATCCTGTGAAGATTCGGTTGTCGTCGACCAGGAGTCCCGCGTGGCCAGTCGACGAAATTCCGCCTGGCGGTGAGCGCCGATAGGTCCACGCGCGTCGCCCGTCGCTCGCGTTGAGCGCGACGACCGCGTCTGCGCCAGTCACCACCACCACGACGGGACCGAATCGAACCGCAGCGTGAACCACCTCGGCGCCGACGACCGTTCGCCAACGGAGCCGCCCAGTCGCTGAGTCGACAGAATAGACCGCGCCGTCTCCCGCGCCGAAGATCGTCGAGTCCTCGGTCATGATCGGCGTCGAGTCGATCCTCGCGAGCGCCTCGAATCGCCACAGCAGAGCGCCGTCCTCTGAGCGGATCGCGCGCAACCCGCGATCGACGCTGCCGACGATGATCCGATCACCCGCGTGATCGAACGCGACGCCGCCGCGAACGATGGGCGCCCAATCGAGCGCGGACGGCTCGACCAACGGCCGCTGCCATCGCAGCGAAAGCTCCGTCGTCCGAGGCGATCGCAGCGATCGGTCTCCTAGTTGAATTCTGGCACACGAAACCAAGGAGAGTGTCAGCGCGACGAGCGCCGCGCCGCGCCGCTGGCGAACGGTCACGGTGCGCCGCCCTGCCCCGGCCTGCGGATTTGCACGTTGCCGCCGAGCTGGCGCTGGAGCCGACGAATGAGCTCGTCGGTGTCCCCGGCGCCAGCGGGCTCGCGCCGACCGAGCGGATCTGCTGGGTCGATCTCGTGCAAGAGCGCCTTCGCCTGCTCGACGATCGAACGCGAGCTGTTGGTCGCGTTTTCTTCGGGGCGCGCGCGCTCGATTCGTTCGATCAAACGACGGAGCACGTCCTTCGCGCGATCGTTGTTGTTCTGCCGGCGAAGCACGCGGGCCTGGTGGTACGCGCTCAGATCGCGCCAGCCGTCGCCTTCGAGCCGACCCAGCTCTTCGAAGCGCCTCAGCGCGCCGGGCAGGTCGTTGAGCGATTCGAGGCAATACGCCAGCACCTCGAGCGCGCGACCTTCGAGCCCCGCGAGGTCAGAGCCAACAACGCCCTCGATCGCGGTCTTTGCCTCTGCGTATCGCCCGAGATCGTACAGGGCGATGCCGCGCTGCAGCCGCGCGAGCGACGTCGTTCCCAAGTCCGCGGGGCCTTGCGTCGCGCGCTCAGCAGCGGCGAGCGCCGCCGTCGCGCGGGCGCGATGATCGGCGTACGGCTGAATGCGACGCGGCGGCATATTCGGCGGATCCGGCGGATCCTCCGAGCTTCGCACCGGCGCAAGTGACGCCTCTGCCGCTTCGACGACCTTTAGCGCCGCCGCTCCGCGGGTCGATGCGCGCTGCTGCAGGCCGTACGCGAGCCCGCCGCCGCCGATCACCAACACCGCAGCCGCAGCGAGCACCGTCGTGCGACGCTCAGAAATCCAGTCGCCGACGCTCTTTGCCCACGGCGGCACTTCCTCGACGTTGGCCGTCGATTTGCCGGTCACTGTCCGCGGCGGAACCTTCGGACGCACGACCGCCTTGTTGCGGTCGCGCTCCTTCACTTCGCCTTCGGGCGTCGCCTGCCCGCGCTTGACCTGCTTGGCAAGCTGACGGCGCTCAGCACGATTGCGCGGCTCTTGCGCGACGGATTCGTCGCCTTCGCCCTCGCCCTCGGATGGCTCGCGCTCGGCGGCGTCCTTCTCGCGCTCTTCGTCCTGCTCGTCGCGCTCGTCTTGCTCGTCGCGCTCGCCATCCGCGCGGTCTTCGCGCTGCTTGTCCTTGTCGTCGTCCGTGGCCACCGCTGCTGTGCTCCTGCCGATTTCCCGTCGAAAGCCGCGGGACTCTACACGCCGCCCGCGCACCGTCAACCGAAGCGCGCGTCGAGCATCGCTCGACGGTGGTATATCCGCGACATTCCGACCGATGCGAAGCCGTGCTGTTCGACCATTGCTCGCCTCGCGCCGCTGTTTCGGGGCGTCGATCGCCGTGGTCAGCGCTGTCCTCGTGCTTTCCAGTGAGGCGGCTGCGGGCGCCAGGCAGTGGCATGGCGGACCGGTCGGCGGCTTTGCGGGGCTCATGGGCACAGACATCGCCCTGGGCGGTTCTGTGTCGGGGCAGATCAACTACGGCATTTCGGACGCGTTTCGGTTCGGAGCCACCCTCGATGTCCCGCTCGGCGCGCGGATTTCCACCGGCGTTGTTTCGAGTTGGCCGGGTGTTGCCCTCGGAATCGCGTACTCGCTCGATGTGGGAACGGTCGTTCCCTGGCTCGCCCTCGAAGCGCGCGCGCACGCGGTGTTCGCGAATGGATCCGCGCCGACCTGGCTCATCGGCGGCGGCGGGCGATTCGGGGTCGACTGGCTGCCGCGCCGGTATTTGGGACTGACGTTTCAGGGCACATACTCAGCGTGCTTCTTCGAGGGCGGTCTGGCGCACATGTTCGGCGTGAGTATCGGGCCGCGCTGGACCCTCGACGTGTGAGTCGAATCGAAGCAGCGGCGAAAGGCGTCGGAGCATCGCGGGCCCGACCCCTCGGATCGCGTCGAGGTCCGCGAGCGAACGAAACGACCCTCCGCGAGCGCGGGCTTCGATGATGCGACGAGCCAGCGCAGGACCGACTCCTGGCAGCGCCTCGAGCTCGCTCTGCGTCGCGTGATTGATCGACAGCGTCCGCGGCGGACCGAGGGAGACGGGCGTCCTGTGCTCCGACGAGCGAGCGCTTCGATCGTCGGCGATGCTGGATTTTCTAAGGCGAAACGCTGTGACCACGAGCAGCGCTAGCAGCGCGAGCGTCAGCGCCCGGTGGTGTCCCGACGACTTCATGGGCGCGCTGATCCTGCACAGAGGACCGCTGTTGCGCGACGGTGGCGGAGCGAGTTGGATTCAGTTGGCTGCGGGCGGGATCTGGACGAACTCGACGAGCGTCCCTCGATCGATGTGGTGCCGCTCCGTGAACCCTGCGTTGACCTCGAGAACGTACTGCGACTCGCCCTCGACCTGCCTGGGATCATCAGTCATGGGCGTCGCGTTGCGCACGACGCCGAGCACGCGCCGGTCGGACTTGATGAACACCATGTCCAACGGCAAAAACGTGTTTCGCATCCAAAAAGACTGCTGTTCGCTCTCGGCGAAGACGAAGAGCATTCCGTTGTTGGCGCCGAGGGAGGTGCGGTTCATCAAGCCCTCCATGCGAGCCGAGTGCGTCCGCGCGACCTCGACGCGAACGGTGACCGGCGGGTGTCCTTCTGGCCTCAGCACGACGTGGGGTCCGCTGACCGAGGACGGCGGATCGCTGCCGCGGTCGCTGGGCGGGGTTGTAGGCTGCAACTGCGGCGTGTCACGACAGGACGCGAGCGCCAGGAACGAGATCGCCAGAATGATTCGCACAGGATGCGGTCCCACGGGGTAGCGAACGCCGTTGGCGCTGTCAATTGCTGGGCCAACGCACAGAATCCACCTCGGTGATCGTAGGGGTTCGTGCTTCGGCTCGGCCGCGGTAGGATCGCGCACCAAGGTTGGAAGCGCTGGTCTCGTTGGTTGGCGCTGGGCCGGGTGACCCGATGCTGATCACCCTCGCCGGCGTGCGCGCATTAGCGCGAGCAGACGTGGTGTTGTTCGACGCGCTCGTGCACCCTGCGCTGCTCGCGCACGCGCGCCCGCAGGCCGAACGTGTGTTCGTGGGCAAGCGCGCCGGTCACGAGGGCATCCGCCAAGACGAGATCAACGCGCTCATGCTCTCGTACGTGAAGCGAGGGATGGCGGTGTGTCGGCTCAAGGGCGGCGATCCTTTGCTGTTCGGACGCGGGTCGGAGGAGGCCGAATTTCTCGAGGCGAACGGGGTCTCGTTCGAGGTCGTGCCTGGCGTGAGCTCGGTGCTGGGCGCGACGGCCTACGCCGGAATCCCCCTCACCCATCGCGAGCACTCGTCCTCGGTCGCGTTCATCACGAGCAGCGAGCACGCGAACAAGCAGGCGAGCGCGCACGACTGGACCAAGCTCGCGACCGCGACGCAGACGCTCGTGTTGTTCATGGGCGTTCGTCGCGTGCGCAGCGAGATGCAGCGCCTTGTCGAGCACGGCCGCGATCCAAGCACGCCGGCCGCCGTCATCGAGCGGGGCACGTTCGCGCGGCAGCGCGTGGTCGTGGGGACCATCGCCGACCTCGCGGATCGCTGCGAGGCCGAAGACATCGGAGCGCCGGCGCTCGTGATCGTCGGCGCGGTCGTCACGCTCCGCGACGCGTTGCGGTGGTGGGATCGGCAGCCGTTGATCGGCGCGTGCGTGGCAGTTACGAGGCCCCGGGCGCAGAGAGCAGAGCTCTCATCGTTGCTCTCGGAGCGCGGCGCCGAGCCGCTCGAGCTTCCGGCGATCGAGCCGTGCGACGCTGACGTGAGCTCGTTGCGTGCCGCTGCGAAGCGCGCTGGCGAGTTCGACGTGATCGCGTTTTCGAGCGCGAACGGCGTGGAGTATTTCTTTCGAGCGCTCGCCGAGCAGGACCTCGACGCGCGCGCGTTGGGCAAGGCGAAGGTGGCGTGCATCGGCGCGGCGACCGCGATGCGCCTTCGAACGTTTGGGGTCCGCGCAGATTCCGTGGCGACCGAGGCGGTGGGTGAAGGGTTGGTCGTCGCAGCGCGCGCTTTGCTCGGCGACAAGCTCGAGGGCGCTCGCGTGCTCGTTCCGCGGGCGGCGCGGGGTCGGGACATCGTCGTCCGCGCGTTGATCGACGCCGGCGCGTCGGTCGAGCTCGTGCGGGCATACGACACGCGCGTCGACGCCGATGGGCTCGCCCCGTTGCGAGTCGCGCTCGAGTCCGGCGCGATCGACGCGATCACGTTTGCCTCGGGTTCTGCGGTGGACGCTGCGTTCGACACGCTCGGCGAAGACGCTGCGCAGCTGCTTTCGCCGGTGACGATCGCCACGATCGGTCCGGTCACGAGCGACGCGGTTCGCGCGCGTGGAGGGGTCGTTGGTTGCGAGGCCACCGAGGCGAGCGATCGTGGGATCGTCGCAGCGCTCGAAGCTCACTACCGCCTCGCCCGAGGCCCGTAGACTTCAGCGTGCGGCTCGGACTCTGGGGATCACGCGCTCGATCACCGTCGCTGCGTCGCCGAGCATCGCCTCGGTGGTCGACGGCGCAAGCGTGACGCGGAGCGCTCCTTGGAGCAGTCGCTCGAGGGCGGGAAACATCGCGACGAGCGCCTTGCTCACACCCGCGCGCCCCGACGAGCACGCCGGCCCGGACGACACGCACAGGCCGTCGAGGTCGAGCGCCGCGACGAGCTCTTCTCCTGCGATTTCGCTGACGATAAAGTGTGCGGCGGTCGCGGTGCGGACGATCGGCGCGGCCGTCGAGCGAACGCCGTCGATCGCGAGGACGCGCGCTTCGAACGCGTCGCGCCGCCGCGCGAGCTCGGGCATCGCCGCGAGTCGTTGCGGGATCTCTTCCGCTGCGGCGCCGAACCCGATGATGCCGAGGGTGTTCTCAGTTCCGGCGCGGAGTCCGCGCTCCTGCGCGCCGCCTTCGGTGAGCGGCGCTGCTCGGCGATCGTGACGCAGCCACGCGGCGCCGACGCCTGTCGGACCGCCGACCTTGTGCGCAGAGATCGCTGCGGCGACCGCCCCCGTTGCGCCCAGATCGACCGGGATTTTTCCAAGCGCTTGAACCGCGTCGAGCACGACGACCGCGCCGTGCTTCTGTGCGGCGTCGATGATCGAACGGATGTTCGCGATCGCGCCGAGCTCGTGCTGGACCCAGCTCACTGCGACCAGCGCGGGCTGCGGCGCGTCGGCGAGCGCCGGGGCGAGGGCCTCGACGTCGACTGCCCCGAGCGCTGTCGGCGCGAGGGTCTGCGCCGTGGTGCCGAGCAATTTCGCTGCGCTTCGGCAGGCGGCTTCGAGCGCCGGGTGCGCTCCAGGGTCGACGAAGAACGCGCGAACGGGCGTCGTCGTCGCCGTCGAATGAACGGCGAGGTGCAGCGCCTCGGTCCCTCCGCTGGTGAACACGAGCTCGCGCGCCATCGCGCCGCACCGCGATGCGATTCGAGAGCGCGCAGCTTCGATGAGACCTCGCGTCGCGCGTCCCGCGCGGTGAATGCTCGAGGGATTGGCGAGCTCGCGCTCGAGGGCGCCGCGGATCGCGTCCTTCGCGGCGCTCGAGAGCGGCGTTGTCCCGTGGTGGTCCAGGTAGATCATCGACGTTCAGCGCTTGGTCAGAGAATGTCCAAGCTCTGCGGCTCCATCGGGGGTCTGGGGGCGCGCGCGACTTGGACTCGCACGAGCAGTCCGCCGAAGGCTTGTCCTGCCACGAGCTCTCGTCCGCCGAGCTCGGCGCTGACGCTTCCGCCGTGCGCCTCGACGACGCGTCGAACGATGGCGAGGCCGACGCCCGCGCCTTCGTGCTGGCGCGTGGTCGAGCCATCGCCCTGAAAAAACGGCTCGAAGATCTTGCTGACGACGTCGGCTTTGACGCCTGGGCCGCTGTCGTTGACCAGCACCTCGCACGCCGATGCGTTGACGCGCAGCTCGATCGCGACGGCGCCGCCGGACGGCGTGAACTTGAGGGCGTTGTCGATCACGTGCGCGATTCCTCGTCGAACGCGCTCGGCGTCTCCGGTCGCTGCCGCCGGGGCCGCGGGGATCATCGCGTAGAGTCGGATGCCCTTCTGATCGAACACCGGCCGGTAGCTCTCGATCGCTCGCCGCAGGACCGCGGCGAAATCGTAGGGAGCGAACGCGAAGCGCATGCGCCCCGCCTCGAGCTGTGTGACGTCGAGCAGCGCGTCGATCGTCCCGCGCAAGCGCGTGAGGGCGTCGCTCATCGCGCTGAGCGCCTTGCGCTGCGCGAGCGACAACGAGCCGAGCTCTTCGTTGGTGAGCAGATTCATGTAGCCGACGATCGGCGTGAGCGGCGTCGCGAGCTCGTGGGTGACGTTGCGGTAGAACTCCTTTCGGAGCCGGTCGGCTTCGAGCAGGCGCTGATTGGCTTCTGACAGCTCGTGCACCTTGGTCTCGAGGTGCTCGGCCATGCGTTGCCCTTGCGACCGCAGGATGGTCGATGCCTCGCGGTCGGTACGCTCTCGATGACCGGCCAGGTACTCGTTGATCTGTCGGACGAATTGGCGAACGTCGATCGGTTTGAGCAAGAAGCCGTCGCAACCGACCGCGAGCGATTGCGCCCTGTCTCCCTCTGCGGTGATGGCGACGATCGGAACGCCAGGCAGCCGCCCCCTGAGCAGCATCGCGACCTCGTATCCGTCCAGGTCGGGAATATTGATGTCGAGCAGGATCAGGTCGGGCTTCACCTCACCCGCGAGCCGGGCCCCTTCGAGTCCCGAAGACGTCTCGACGACGCGGTGGCCTGCGGCTTGGAGGAGCTTGCGGACGAGCAACAAGCTCTGCGGGTCGTCCTCGACGTGCAGGATGGTGGCCACGACGGAAAGTTGCCAGAATGCGACCGCCGAAGAAAGGCGCGAGTTCGTCGGGCGGGAGACAAGATCACGATAGCGTCGCGGCCGCGGCGGCGTACGATGGAGGGCAGCGGCGGCGTGCCATGGCGACGGACGTAGTGCGACGACTCGTATACGAGGGACTGCTCACCGAGGCGGAGGCTTCGGCGGTGGTCGCGCGACGTGCGATGTACGGAGAGCCAGCGCCGGTCGCGTTGGTCGCGACGGGCTCAGCTGCGGCAGGGACGCTGTCAGCGCTGTTCGAGCGGCTCGGATACATGCCAGCGTCGCGGCTGCGTCCGTCGAACCACGCGCGGCTCTTGCCGAAGGGCTTGCAGCGAACGCTGTGGGTCGTTCCGATCGGAGAGAGCCCGGAGGGCGTCGTCGTCGCGATGGTCGATCCGACCGACGCGCATGCGCTGCGAGAGCTGCGGTTTCACCTGCGGCGCGCGATCGATCCGCGCGTGGCTGAAATGGACGCGCTGCGCGCGGTGGTGTTCGAGATCGATCCGCCGGCCGAAGGAAAGGTCAACACGCGTCCGGCGCCCGGCGGCGCGCCCCCTGCGCAGGGCGACGACGCGCAATGGAGCGCGGGTTCGGTCGAGGTGTTCCAGCGCGAAGTGGTGGGGCTGGTCAGGCCGCGAGAGCGGGCGGTTACGCCTCCCTACGGGCAACCTGTGGTGCAGGGCCCGAACAGCTCCTGGGGCCGAGGCCGAAGCGACGTCGTGAAGATGGAAGACGCCTCCATCACGCTCGGGGCGACGCGTGCGCGAACCATGGTGTCATCGACGCCGAGTCGCGGCGTCGACAAGGCGATTCCGATTCGTCGCCGGTCGTCGAAGTCGCGGGCTGCTGTGGAGCTCCCGCGCGAGGCGCTGCACCCACTCGGAGAGTTGAAGGTCGCCGAGGATCGAGACGCGATCGCGCGGGTGTGCGTCAAGGCGCTGTCGCTGGTCGGCGAGCGAGCGGTGTTCTTCGTTGTGAAAAAGGGCGTCGTACAAGGGTGGGACGGCGCCTGCGCAAACGCATCTCTCGCAGGACTGTCGAAAGAAGCGCTGCAAAATCTCTGGATTCCGATCACGTCGCGGTCGGTCTTTCGTACGTGCGTCGAGGGCTCGGGTCGCTTCGAGGGCGCGCTGACGGACTCGAGCGCGGACTCGATCATCGCAGCGGCGCTCGGCGGTCGACCGTCCCGTGTGGTCGTCGCGGCGATCGAAGTGCGCGGCCGGGTTGTGGCGTTTCTGTACGTCGACAACGCGGATGACGTCGACGCAGCGCGTGCGCGCGTGGGCGAGCTGTGCGCGGCCGCGGCAGACGCGTTCGAGCGATTGCTGCTCTCGACCCGCGGCGATCGCTGACGGCCAAGCGGCCCCTCGCCGGCTCCGCGCGGCGTCCTCCGTCGTTGCGCGGTCGGTGGACTCGCGTTCAACGACGCCGATCCCACGCGAGCATCGATCGTGCTGCAGCGGTGCTCCGCTGAAGCGCGCATTCGCTGCGCGGCGTGCGGTGGGCGAGCGATGAGGGGTGCCGCCGTCGCGCGGACAGAGGTACAACGCTCCGCGGAGAAGAGATCAGCGATGACCGATCGAGAGCAGCAAAAGCGCGACGACAACGAATTCGAAGCGGCGCTCGAGCAGTGGAAGACCGAGCGGCTCGACCCGCTCGAGAAGCAGAGCGCTCCGCGGAAGCGAGCGGGGTTGCTCGCGGGCGGCGCCGACACCGAGCTTCTGTACACAGCGTCGGACGTCGCGAAGATCGACCGCGTGCGTGACGTGGGATTTCCCGGACAGGCGCCGTTCGTTCGCGGAGTGCAGGCGAACATGTACCGCGGTCGTCTGTGGACGATGCGGCAGTACGCAGGATTCGGCACGGCCAAGGCGTCCAACGAGCGGTATCGAATGCTGCTCGCGAAGGGACAGACCGGACTGTCTGTGGCCTTCGACCTGCCGACGCAGATGGGTCGAGACAGCGACCACCCGATGTCGCTCGGCGAGGTCGGAAAGGTTGGAGTCGCGATCGATTCGATCGAGGACATGGAGGTGCTGCTCGACAGCATTCCGCTCGATCAGGTCTCGACGTCGATGACCATCAATTCAACCGCCGGCATCCTGCTCGCGCTGTACGTCGCCGTGGCGAAGCGGCGAGGGATCGCAGCGGAGAAGCTACGCGGCACGATCCAAAACGACCTGCTCAAAGAGTATATCGCGCGAGGGACGTACATCTTTCCGCCGAAGCACTCGCTCGATCTGACCGGCGACATCTTTCGCTGGGCAAACACCGCGGTCCCGAAGTGGAACGTGATCTCTGTCTCCGGCTATCACATGCGCGAGGCCGGCTGCGACGCGATTCAAGAGGTCGCCTTCACGCTCGCGAACGGCGTCGAGTACGTCGAGACCGCGCTGCGTGCGGGGCTCAAAGCGGAGGCTTTCGCCTCGCAGCTGAGCTTCTTCTTCAACGTCCACAACAACCTGCTCGAAGAGGTCGCGAAGTTTCGCGCGGCGCGGCGGCTGTGGTCGGACTTGATGCACGAGCGCTTCGGCGTGACCAGCGATCGAGCGCGAGCGCTGAAGTTTCACTGCCAGACCGCGGGCGCGACGCTCACCGCGCAGCAGCCGCTCAACAACGTCGTGCGCGTGACGATCCAAGCGCTCGCGGCGGTGCTCGGCGGTTGCCAATCGCTGCACACCAACAGCTTCGACGAGGCGCTCGGCCTGCCTACGGAGCAGTCGGCGACGATCGCGCTGCGCACCCAGCAGATCATCGGCGCAGAGTCCGGGGCGGCGGACACCGTCGATCCGCTGGGCGGCAGCTTCGCGATCGAGTCGCTCACGCAGCGCATCTACGACGGCGCGCGCAAGTACCTCGAGCAGGTCCGCGAGATGGGCGGAATGGTCATCGCGATCGAGCGCGGCTTCGTGCAGCGCGAGATCCAGGACGCGAGCTACCGATACCAGCTCGAGATCGAAGACGGTCGTCGGCCGATCGTCGGGCTCAACGTGCACAAGGGCAGCGATCAACCAGTTCCGGTGATGAAGATCGACCCCGCGCTCGAACGCGAGCAGGTCGCCCGGGTTCAGGCGGTCAGGGCCAACCGCGACGCGCAGAATGCGTCGGCGGCGGTGGCCGAGGTCGAACGCCGCGCGAGGCAGGGCGAATCGGTCATGCCGGCCATCTTGGACGCCGTCGAAGCGCGATGCACCGTCGGCGAAGTCTCCGACGCCCTGCGCAGAGTCTTCGGCGAACACGTCGAAATCCGCACCGTCTGAGGCTCGATGCCACCGCGGTCAGGACCGCGATTCATTTCTCTCGAACGCCGTCGCTGGTCCGTCTTCGAGGTCGATCGCTGTCGCGGGACCATGTGGGGTGGGCGCGCACCGCGGCAGAGCAGCGGTGCCAGTCGTTGAAACGGGCGCTGAATTGCTGGTGATTCAGCGAAACAACCCTCGCGTTCGATCGGGTGAGCGACGTGCTCGCCCCGGCGGTTCGTCTTCTGTGAACTGCCCTTCGTGAGCGGTTGGTGAGCTCGCAATGCGGGCGAGCTCTTTCTGCTTTCTTGACACTCGCGCTCGTACGCCGATACAAAGCGAAAAACATGCGGCAAAATCGTTGTGGGGAAGGTGTTCGGAACCCAACGGTTCGATGCTCGCGCGGACGGAGGCTGAGCCCGTGACCAAGACCCTGCTCGTGGTCGATGACAGCGCCACGATGCGCAAGGTGTTCGAATTGACCCTCCTCGGTGAGGAGGTCACCCTCGTCACCCACGATGGAAGCGAGTCGCTTCTTGCGCGAGCGCGGGACGTTCGTCCCTCGGCAGCGATCGTTGATGTGAGCCTCGGCGCGACGACCGGCTACGACATCTGTCGTGCGCTCAAGTCGGACGCCGTCGTTGGGCGCATTCCGGTCCTCTTGCTCTTCAGCGAGCAAAACCCGATCGACGAAGCGAAGCTGAAGGACTGTGGCGCTGAAGGGTCGCTCTCCAAGCCGTTCGAGACGCAAGCGCTCATCGATCGGGTCAAGCAGCTATTGTCGACGAGCCAATCGCAGCTCTCTGCGGTGCAGGCCCCTGCTCCGAAGCAGACGGCGACGATCGGCTCTGCGACGGTCGGAGTAGGTGCGCCTGCTCCGCCAACGACTGCCGCGCCTGTGAGCCCTCCGGCCGTCGGTGTTGCCAAGCCAGCGAGCGTCGGAGTGCCCTCGGGCATCCCGACCCCTGGAACGGCACGGCCCAAGGCGACGCAGATGTTCGCGCCCAACGTGGTTCCACCGGCCGCAGCGCCGACGCCACCCGCGGCGCCGACGCCACCCGCGGCGCCGACGCCGCCGATCGTTGCACCCTCACCCATCGCGGCGCCCAAGCCCGTCGTCGCCCCGCCGAGCGCCATCGTTGCACCGAAGCTGCCTGCTCCGGTGGCGAGCCCGCCCGAAGCCGCCCCTGCGCCTGCGGTTGCTGCCGCGCCCGCGATCAAGCTGCCCGCGGACCTCGAAAGTAAAGTGGCCGCGCTCGGACTCACCCCGGTGCAGGTCGAAGCGGTCGCGGCGCTCACCCGCGAGGTCGTCGAGCGCGTCGTGTGGGAGGTCGTTCCCCAGTTGGCCGAGTCGATGATTCGCGAAGAGCTTCGACGGCTGACGGCGAGCTGACCGGGCGCGGTCGATTCAACGGCGGGGGACGAAGCGTCGAACAACGGTTGTGTCGCGCGCGCCGTGGAGTTATGGCGCTCTCGTCATGACGATCGAGCTCTCGAAGGGATACGACCCCACCGACGTGGAGCCCCGCTGGTACGCGGAGTGGATCCGCGCCGGCCACTTCAACGCCGAGGACACGGGCGACGCTTCCAACGCGTACTGCATCGCGATCCCGCCGCCCAACGTCACCGGCTCGCTCCACATGGGGCACGCGCTGTTCTCGACGATTCAGGACGCGCTCATTCGAACCGCCCGAATGCGAGGCTTCAACACGCTGTGGCAGCCAGGCGTCGACCACGCCGGCATCGCGACGGAGGTCGTGGTGTCACGGTTGCTGGCGACCGAAGGAACGTCTCGCAAAGAGCTCGGGCGCGAGCGCTTTCTTCAGCGCGTCTGGCAGTGGAGGGAGCAGTCCGGCGGTCGCATCACCGAGCAGCTGCGGACGATGGGCGCCTCGCCCGACTGGAAGCGCGAGCGCTTCACGATGGACGAGCAGTGCTCGCGCGCGGTGCGCGAAGCCTTCGTGCGGCTGCACGAGGAGGGGCTCATCTACCGCGGCGAGCGTCTGGTGAACTGGAGCGTAAAGGCGCAAACGGTGATCTCGGACCTCGAGGTCGAGCGCGCGGAGGAAGACGGCGAGCTGTTCTCCTTCGCCTATCCGTTCGCTGACGGGTCGGGAGAGATCGTGGTGGCGACGACGCGGCCCGAGACGATCCTCGGCGACACGGCGGTCGCGGTGCACCCCGACGATCCTCGATACAAGGACGCCATCGGAAAGCAGCTGAAATGCCCCTTCCACGATCGCACGATCCCCGTGATCGCCGACAGCGTGCTGGTGGACATGGCCTTCGGCACCGGCGCGGTGAAGGTCACTCCCGCACACGATTTCAACGACTACGAGACGGGCAGGCGACACTCCCTGCCCTTCATCAACATCCTCGAGCTCGACGGGACGCTCAACGCGCAGTGCGCGCAGTTCGCTGGCAAAGACCGCTTCGACGCGCGCCGGGCCGTCAAGAAGGCGCTCGACGCGATGGGCCTCGCGCGCGGCGCCAAGCAGCACCGACTCTCGATCGCGCGCGAGGCGCGCACGGCGGACGTGCTCGAGCCGATGCTCTTGCCGCAGTGGTACGTGCACGCCAAGCCGCTGGCGGACAAGGCGCTGGCGGCCGTGCGCGAGGGCAAGACCACGATCGAGCCCGTCGAGTGGGTGAAGACCTGGGAGCACTGGCTCACCAATATTCAAGACTGGTGCATCTCGAGGCAGCTCTGGTGGGGCCACCAGATCCCCGCGTGGTACTGCGACGCGTGCAAAGAGATCACGGTCGCGCGCGAGGAGCCTGGGCGCTGCAGCAAGTGCGGGCACACGTCGCTCACGCAAGAGAGCGACGTCCTGGACACGTGGTTTTCGAGCGCGCTATGGCCGTTCAGCACGCTGGGTTGGCCGGACAAGACCAAGGCGCTCGAGACCTTCTATCCGACGAGCGTGATGGAGACGGGCCACGACATCCTCTTCTTCTGGGTGGCCCGCATGATGATGTTCGGCGTGCACTTCATGGGCGATGTCCCGTTCAAGCGAGTGCTCTTGCACGGAATGGTGCAGGACGAGCGCGGTGATAAGATGTCCAAAGTGAAGGGCAATGTGATCGACCCCCTTCACTTGATTCATGGTGCGTCACTCGACACCGTTGTCGAGGCGGCGAGCCAGAAGGGGACCTCGAAGGAAGACGCGCTGAAGAAATTCAAGCTGTGCTATCCGAGCTACGCCGAGCGTGGCGAAGGGTTCGCGGCGTTCGGCGCGGACGCGGTGCGGTTCTACCTCGCCACGAATCCGCCGCAGGCGAAGTCGATCAAGCTTCAGCTTCGACAGGTCGAGCGCGCCCGCAATTTCGCGAACAAGCTGTGGAACGCGACGCGCTTCGCCCTCCCCTACCTCGAGCCCCTCTTTGCGGACGGCGCTGATGGGTCCATGCCCAGCGTGGCCGAAATGTCGCCGGCTGATCGATGGATCGTGTCGCGGCTCTCGGCCGCAGCGGGCGAAGTGAACAGCGGGCTCGACGAGTTTCGCTTGGACGAGTGCACGACGGCGGCGCGAAGGTTCTTCTGGGACGAGCTGTGCGATTGGTACCTCGAGCTCACCAAGCCTGTGTTCAATGGCGAGGACGAGCGGGCGAAGTCGATCACGCGTCGAGTGCTGGCGCGGTGCCTCGAGGCGTCGTTCAGGCTCTTGCACCCGTTCATGCCGTTTGTGACCGAAGAGCTTTGGCAGAAGCTCCCGGCGTCGGTGCGCTCGCCTCGCGCCAACGGCACCGAGGCACCGCACTTGTGCGTGGCCAAATTCCCAGTGGCCGGTGATTTCGCTGGGGACCTTGAGTCCGAGCGGCCGCTCGTGTTCTTGCAGGGCGTGATCTCCGCGGCGCGAAACATCCGTGGTGAGCTCGGAATCAAGCAGAAGGACGCCATCGCGCTTCGTATTCGCGGCGCGAACGAGGCGCAGCGGACGCTGCTCGCGCAGTACGACGCTCAAGTGCGGTGGCTCACCATCGCGAGCGGCGTCACCGTCGAAGAGCCCGGACCGCGGCCGAAGGGCGTGGGCTACGCGGTCGTGGAGGGGGTCGAGGTGATCGTTCCGCTGGCGGGGTTGATCGACCCCAAGGCCGAGCAGGCGAGGCTCGAAAAGGAGATCGCGAAGGGCAAAAAGGACCTCGAAAAGGTGAACAAGCAGCTCACGAATGAGAATTTCGTCTCTCGCGCCGCAGCCGAGGCCGTGCAAGCCGCGCGCGAGGAGGCCTCGACCCTCACCTCGCGGCTGGCCAAGCTCGAAGCTGCGGTCGCGGTGGTTCGAGAGGCCGAATCAGGCTGATCCGCCAGCGTTGACGCGGGGCGACAGCGGTCTGGTCGCCGTCGCTCGGAGCAAACCGGCGCTGACAATGGGGAGAGACTCCGCCGTCCGTCGCGTACTATGCGAGAACTCCATGCGTTCGATCCGATCGCTCACGATGACCGCTCTCGGGATGTGCTCCGCGCTCGCGGCGTGCGAACCCAGCTTGATGGGCGACTGGAACCAACGCTCCCCACAACAAAGCGGTCAGAGCAGCGGAAACAACACGTGGAACTCGCCGCGCTGGGCGTCGAACAATCCACAGCCGCCGCAGACGCCGGCGCAGACGCCGCCTACCAGACCGCAGACCAACACGGCGGGCAGCGTTCAGCAGGCCGCTCCGTGGGGCGGCGGCGCGCAAAACCCGGCCAACCCCGCTGCAGGCCAGGGCGCGAATCCCGCCGTCACTCAAGCGAACGCGCAGCCGCAAGTAATCAACGGAGGTCCAGCTCCGGTGTGTGAAGACACCCAGCCGCGCGCGTTGGCGATGCCCGGCGAGAGCTGCGCCCGCCCCTGTCGCGCGACCTGGCAGCGATGCTTCGATGGCTGCAGCGCGGGGCAGGACCGCGCCTGTGTCGCGCAGTGTGACGACACGTTTCGCGAGTGCATGCGCGGCTGCTACTGAGCGTCGCCGCTCATCGCCCGATCAGCCGCGGAGCGCGTCGAACAGGTCGTGATCGATGTACGGAATCGCGACGCGCGCATGGCGAACACCGACGCCGTGTTCGTCCATCCAGCGCGCCAGGAGCTGACCGTCGATCAGCGTAACCGTGGCGGCTTCGGGGGCGTTCGCCTCTTCGCGCGCTCCTGAGAGCACGCTGCCCGTTGTGACGATCCACGCAGCGCGCGCGTGGTTGAAGTGGTGCATCGAGCCTCGCAGCTCGATCACGCGCTCGCGGCCGATCTCTCCGCCGCGCTTGAGCAGGACCGCCGCGGGCATCTCTTCGCCAGCCACTCGCGCGGTGCCCGTGACGAACAGCTCTCCCTGATTGGCGCCGGCGCGGCGAATCGAACGAAGGTTCGACAGGCCCACGCGCTCGAGCGTCAGCGCGATGAGCTCGACGAACGCCGACTGCGGAAGCTCGTTGAGCTTTCGAACGAGCTGCCTTCGCGCTGCGTCTCGAACGCGCTCGAGCGCGACGAGCGCGTCGTCTTCAGCGCGACCGAGCTCGCCGCCGAGCGACCACTCGACGAGCGAGACGCGCGATCCCTGCACGCGCAGCCGCGCTCGCTCGCCCCGACCCTCGCGTCGCGCCGTGTCCGCGCGGGCGGAGGCTGCGAGCGATGCTGCCAGCACGTTGGGGTCGCCCGCGAGTCGACCAGCGCGAATCGCGTCGTCGACCAGCGCTCGAAACGGAACCGCCGCTCTCTCTTCCCGTCGCTGCAGCAGCGACACGACGAGGTCTGCGGCGTCTCTTCCCGCTTCGATCGTGGTGTCTTCGGTCGGCGGACGCTCGGCGCGATCACCGCGATCGCGGTCACGATCACGGTCACGATCACCGCGACGCTCGCCACGGTCTCCGCGTTCACCACGATCTGCGCGACGCTCGCCGCCGCGATCGGCGCGATCTGCGCTGCGCTCGCCGCGCTCGCCACCGCGCTCTGCGCCACGCTCACCGCCGCGCTCGCCACTGCGCTCTCCGCCACGGTCGCCACCACGGTCACCGCCACGGTCACCGCCACGGTCGCCGCCACGGTCGCCGCCACGGTCGCCGCCACGGTCGCCGCCACGGTCGCCGCCACGGTCGCCGCGGTCTGCGCGATCGGCGCCGCGCTCGGGGCGGTCGCGTCGTGCTTCGCGTGGCTCGCGAGGCTCTGCGCCCTCGGCGGGCTCTTCGCCAGACTCGCGAGGCTCTGCGCCCTCGGCGTTGTCGTCCCGCTCTGCGCCTTCGTCCAACGCGCCGCGCTCACCGCGCTCTTCGCCGTCGCCGGCCTCTGCTCGCAGCTCGGGCTCGCTGTCGGATTCTTCGTCGCCCTCGACGAAGTCGCCTTCGGCTCCCGCTGCGCCCTCGGGCCGATCGCCGCCGCGACGGCGACGACGACGACGACGACGACCTCCGCGACTGGCATCGCCTCCGGCGTCTGCGGAAGCAGCGACAACCGCGGGGGCTGGCTTCGGCGGCGGCTCGGCGAGCACCGGAAGATCGTCGTCGTCTTCGGCCGCGAAAATCGTTTGCGCGATCGTGAGCAGGTCCTCGCGCTCGCGCTCTTCGGCGGAGGGAGGAGGCATCTCTTCGCGCTCGACCTCTTCTTCGGCGCCCTCGGGAAGCACGGGCTCTTCGGTCTCTTCGACGTCAGCGGCAGCGGCCACGGCGGCCTCGCCCCACACGCGCAGGGCGAAGACGCCGGGCTTCACGCGGACGATGGGGGTGTCGTTTCGGTCCCGCTTGATCATCGTGGTGAGCCGGGTCGACATCGTGATCTCCGGCGTCTTGCCCACGTGCGACAGCAGGTTCTGCTCGATTGCGAGCTGAGTAATCTTCTTGAAGTGCAGGGGCTTGCCGACCTGGCGAAGCACGACTTCAGCAGCTTCGGTGAACGTCATGAATGAATGGTTGGTCCTTTCGGGGCGCTCGACGGCAGCGATGCTCGGGCTTCGGATCCCCTTCGAAGCCCCTTCGCGCGCACGGGATGGACGCGAAGGGCAGCGACGGCGGGGTGAGCGAACGAGGTCGCAGACTGAAGAGCTTCTTTGCGAACGAGGCCTGCGGCCCAAGGCGCGCTTGCGCGTCGAGGACGACTGGCGGGCGAACCGTACACGGGCGAGGTTCGACACAGCAAGGCAGCGTTTTGCTCGGGAACAACCGGGGCAATTCGAAGGTTGCCGCGGAATGTGGTTGCGCAGACGCTCGCCAGCGCGCCGGCAACTGCGGTAATCCACTGGCGCATCCGGGAGATCCATGGCGAAGAGCGCGAAGAACAAGACGGACGAACGCGACGAAGACGAGCGCGACGAAGACGAGGGTTCCAAAGGGCGTCCGGCGCCAGATTCACCGGAGGAGCTCGCGCGCGTTCGAAAGCGCAACACCGCGATCGCGTCGGTGTTTGTCGCGATCACCTCCGCGTCGATCGGCTTCGTCGCGTGGCATCGACCACGCGACCCCGGACGCGTGTGGTTCAAGAGCGTCGAGACGCGGCACGAACAGCGGATCACGGCGAAGCTGACGACGTGCTTCGGCGGCGCGAGCGCCGCGCAGATTCGCACGAACGTCGCGGGCATTCGCCGCGGCACGTTGCCGGACTCGATCAAGAACTGTCGCGGCGCTTCGCTCACGGAGCTGATGGCGCTTCCGCTGGCGGTCGCGGCGGACCTCGGCGTTCCGCCGGGCTATGCCGAGAACGGAAAGCGCCGCGCCTGGGACGCCTACGGACGCCTGCAAGTGTCGCTTCGGGCCTACGAGCGCGCGTTGAACGCGGTTCCCGAGGGCGCCGCGGTGCCCGAGAGCGCGCGCGACGCGCTCGCGAGCGCGATCGACGACGTGGCGTCCGACGCCGAGTC
Organism: Deltaproteobacteria bacterium Ga0077539; assembly: GCA_001465015.1. Taxonomy (GTDB): domain Bacteria; phylum Myxococcota_A; class Polyangia; order Polyangiales. The sequence goes on from LNEO01000143.1 coordinate 86,714, forward strand.
CGCGAAGAACGCGATCATCGATCTACGCAACGTCGTCGAGGACAACGCGAGCTGGTACTGAGCGTTTCGCTCAGGGCTTCGCGGGAAGGGCCTTGTCGAGCGCGTCGGACGAGATGGTGGTGAGCAGCGACTCGCGGTTTTTCGCGACGGTCGCGTCGAGCAGCGCCACGGCGTCGCCGCGTCGGTCATAGAGCCTTCGAAACGGACGCGCGCGGTCTTGCTTGGACAGCAGCGCGTACGTGACCCAGGGAAACACCGCGGTTACGTCGGCGTGGCAGTAGACCGAACGAGCGACGCCTTCGGGCGACACCTTGCCCCAGGTGTGTCCCTCCGATGCTGGGCACGACGAGAGCGCGCCGTTGTCCACTGGATCGACGCAGAACTGCACGTCGATGTCGAAGCCGTCCGTCTCGACCTCGAGGATCTGCGAGAGCAGCGGCTCGCCCTGCAACGTGTAGTTCTTGGGGACGCCGCCGCCGAGGATGAAGATCGCCATCTTCTTCTCGAGGCCGTGGAGGCAGAAATTCTGCATCGCGCTCATCTCGTACACGTCGTCGTTGACGTCGATCTCGAGCTTGAACGTCTCGGGGAAGAGTCGCTTGAGCTTCACGATGTTCAAGAAGATCGAGCCGTCTTGCACAGCGCCGACGAAGATCGGAACCCCGCGCTTGTACGCCGTCGCCAACAGCGACGGGCGCTTGACGCCCAGGGCGTCTTCGATGCGCGCGATGTACATCCCGAGCAAGTAGTGCAGCTCGGGCGTCGTCATGCGCTTCTGAAACTCGGGCTGCAGCAGGATCGCGCTGAACAGCTTGTCGGTCTCGAGCAGCGTCTCTTCCCAGAACCCCAGGTCGTAGATGCGAATGATGCGCGCGAGGCGCAGCGCGAGGTCGCCCGCGTTGGGATCGATCTCGCGGATGCGATGCCCGATGATTCGGTGGGCGTCGTGATAGAGGTTGGCGCCCGTCGTCGTGATGCAGTCGATCAGACCGCGCTCGATCAGCGGGATCAGGCAGCTCTGGTGCAGACCCGCCGGCGTCATGGCGCCAGAAAACGTCAAGAACGTGGCGTAATCCTGGTCGACCGCGCGAGCCATCAGCTCGAACGCGGTTCGCTCCTGCCTTCCCACAAACGCGGGAAACCGATCGCGAAAGATCTCCTCCGGCGACTCGCGTCCCGTGATCCCGAAGGGCTCGACGTCCCGCGCGAGGTCGAAGTCCTTGCGCATCTCCTCGGTGCTCGCCTCGTCCTGAGGCTCGTCTTGGGTTTCGTTTTCGGCGCTCTTGGGTCCGTCACTCATGGCGCTGGGATCTCTACCAGAGTCCGCGCTGCGCTGTCGAAAGACCATCGAACCTCCGCGCCATCGTTGCCCGTCGCGATGGTGCGGCAGATCGAGTAGCGTCCGTCGAGCGATGAGCGTTCGATCGATGATTCCTGCGCCGCCAGGGTTTCGAGGCTGTTTCGGGCACCGCGGAGCGGCCGGGATTTTCCCTGAGAACACGCTCGAGGGCTTCGCGCTGGCCGCGCGGATCGGCGTGGATGTCGTCGAGACCGACGCCCACATTACGCGCGACGGACGCGTCGTGCTCATCCACGACCCCACTGTGGATCGGACGACCGACGGCGTCGGCGAGGTCGCCGCGATGACCTTCGCAGAGCTGCAAGCGCTCGACGCCGGGGCGCGATTCGTCGACCGCCACGGCTCGACGCCGTTCGCTGGGCGCGGATTGCGCGTCCCCGCGCTCGACGAAGTGCTCGCTGCGTTGCCGAACACGCGGTTCAACATCGAGCTCAAGAGCGACGTCGATGGCGCGCCTGAAATTCTCGCGGCGACGCTCGACCGCGGCCGTGCGCAGGGACGCATCTTGCTCGCGTCCGAAGGGGGAGATCGAATGATCGCGCTGCGACGCGCGGTTCCTTGGGCGCCGACGAGCTTCAGCGCGCCGGAGGTCTTCGGGTTCATCTCGGGGCTGCACGAGGACGCCTACGAGCCGCCCCCGGCGTGCGCGCTGCAGGTCCCGGACGTCTTCGACTCGTTCGAGGTCGTCACAGAGCGCTTCGTGGCTCGGGCAAGAGAGCTCGATATCGCGGTCCACGTGTGGACGATCAACGATCCGGCGCAGTCGGCGCGGCTGCTCGAGATGGGATGCGATGGGTTGATTACTGATCACCCCGAGCGGTGGGCAGCGGTGCAACGACGATCGCGCCCGTGATCGTCGCGCCCGGGCAGCGCTCGACCCGAAGGGACCTCGACGCTCTCGCGAGCGAAACGCGCGTCGCGCGCAGGGTCGCGGTGAGCTCGACGTCCGCGCCCCCGATCCGCGCGACGCACGGCTCTGTGGATCGAGCCTCGAGCCACAGCATCGCCGCGCCCCGCGGCGTCGCGCGGTCGAGCGTCACCGTTGCTCGACGCCCCTCGACCACCGTCGTCTCGAGCGAGTGAGCTACGGTCGCCCGCTCGGGGCCGAGCGCGCGCAGGATCGCGAAAGGATCGGTCAACAGCGGCTCGCGCGCGAGCGCGTCGCGAAAGAGCTCTCCCGCGTCGCGAGCGCGAGAAGCGACGCGTTGCGCGTCAGCGCGTACGGGGTCGTCCTCGTGAGCGTCTCGAGCGGCACGACCGCTCGCGGGTCTCCGAGCTCGCGTAGCGCCGCGGCTCCGACCGGCGCGAGCCGCGGGTCTTCGAGCAGATCGACCCACGTCGAAAACGATCGCGGATCGCGGAGCGATCGCAGCGCTTCGATCGCAGCGTCACGGTCGGAGTCGGTCGCGGATCGATCGATCGCCCACGCAGCGAGCACCGAGGCTCCGTCGCGTTCACCGACGATCGCGAGGCCGAGCGCGGCGGACCGGCTGAGCGCCAGGTGTGGCGAGGGCAGAGCGTCACGCGCAGCTCCGATGCCGCGGCGATCTCCGAGTCTGGTGAGGGCGACGCCTGCTTCGAGCGAGAGGTCGCGAGCGTTTCTCGTGGTTGCGCGCGCGAGGGCGCTGCGGATCGACTCGTCGCGCACTCCGAGCGCGGCGAGCGCGCGCACCGCGAGGATCGCCTTTCGGGCGTCCAGTCGTTCGATCGCCGCCGCCGCGCTGGCGGCCGCCGCGCGGTCTCCCTGAATCGCGCGCTCGACGGACGGCGGCAGGTCGTCTGCGACGTGGGTGAGGCTCGTGCCTTCGCGCTCGAACGCTGCGTGCGATGCGTCCCAGCCGGCGATCAAGGGTCGCAGCCGCTGGAGCAAGTCGCCTCGCGCGTCGGCGAGGTTGTTGCGTTCGCGAGGATCTGCGGCGAGGTCGAAGAGCTCGCACGTCTGCTCGGCGACGTCGCAGAGGAGCTTGTTTCGCCCGTCGAACACCATGCGCTCGGAGGCGACGCTCGCGAACACATAGCGCGCAGGCGGTCCTCCGTTCGCGAGGGGTCCAAAATCGCGACCGCGAAGCCGCGGAGGACGCGCTCGTCCGACGCCAGCGAGCAGCGTGGGCAAAAGATCGACGTGCGAGATCGGGCCTTGGACTCGGCGCGGCGTGAGTCCCGGCACAGAGAACACGAACGGGACGCGAATCTGCTCGTCGTACACCGTGGTGCCGTGAAAGCGCCCGCCGTGCTCTCCGAACTCTTCGCCGTGGTCCGCGGTGAGAAAGAACGCCGCGCGCCGACCGCTGCGCGCGAAGCCCTCGACGAGTAAGCGAACCGCGTCGTCGACGGCGGCGACCTCCGCGTCGTATCGGCTCTGTGCAGAGGCCCCGCCGACGACGCGAGAGCCTGGGTGTGTTTCGTACGACTCGTGTGGCTCGAACAGATGCACCCACAAGAACGTGCGCTTCTCGCGTGGCTGCGAGTCGACCCACGCCAGCGCGTCTCGAACGCGGGGCTCGGCGGCCTGATAGCTCTCGACGCGGTGCTCGAAGCCGAACCCGCGCGCGCGAAGGTCGCCGATTCGATCGGCGTCCACTGCGAACACCGCGGTCGGAAAGAACGCCGCCGTCGCGTATCCGGCCGCGCGAAGCTCTGCGGCGATCGTCGTGTGCGGCGTCGCGGGGCGCCCCAGCGCGCTGACGCCGCGAAAGTACTTTCCCGTCATGAGCGACGCGAGCGAGTACGACGTGTGCGGCGTCGTGCAGTACGCGCGCTCGACGACGATTCCTTGCCTTGCCATGGCGTCGATCGCTGGCGTCAATCCGCCGCGATGTCCGTAGGTCCCGAGGCGATCCCAGCGGAGCGCGTCGACCGTGACGAGGACGATGTCGACTCCTTCGAGGTCGAGGCTCGGGCCGCGCGCGACGCGATCGTCGTCGACCACGACTCGGACGGGCTGTCGCGGCAACAGCCGTGAAGCAGCGCGAACGACGTACGACGAAAACGGGGCGTGTTGCCGCGCCCTCGCCCTCGCCCGTTGTGATCCGAGGAGCGCCGCCGTAGATCCGAGCGAGACGATCATCGCCGCGACGAGCGCGACGACCGTTTGGCGTGCGACGAGTGCGCGAGCCTGAAGCGCGATCGCGCTGACCAACGCCGCTGTGGCGGTCAGCGCGGCGATCGCGTGCAGGGCGGGATACAACCGAACGAGCAACGCTGCGTGGGCATACCCGAGCCCCGCCGCGGCCAGCGCGAGCGCGAGCGCGAAGACTCCACGATGCCGCGCGACTCGCTCTCGAAGCCAAGGAGCCGCAGATGCGATGAGCGCTGCCGCGACGGCGCCTCCCGTGATCGTGGCCGCGATGAGCGCGGGCCGAAGCGGCGAGCTCTTCATCGCGGATCCCGAGAAGGCCGCGAGCCCGAGCGCTCCGCCGGCGCCCGCCCCGACGACGAGCCCCAGAACGACGCGCGCGAGTCGCTGCAACGAGAGCGCCCACTGCCCGAGCCGCGCGACGATCGCGCTCGCGGGCACCATGACCACCACGAGCGCGCCGATCGCAGCGACGACGAAGAGCGCTGACTCGACGGCCGGAGCTGGGCTTCGTCCAAGGGCGAAGCTCGCGTCGACGAGCCCGAGCAACGCCGCTGCCCCGAGCGCTGCTCGAGCTGCGTGGAGAGGAGAAAGGGGGCGGTCTGTCACCCAGCGTCCTCTGCGGTGGGATGTTGCCCTCGGGCGAGCAGGCGCTTTGCGGCCCGATCGAGCGCTGGGTGCGCCGCGAGCGTCGGGTCGCGCTCGAGCAGCTCGCGCGCGGCCTCGACGGCGCGAAGAACGAGCGCGCGATCGCGAAGCGGGTCGGCGAAGCAGAAGCTGCGATCGCGTCCTGATTGTTCCTCGCCGAACCACTCGCCCGCGCCGCGCCGTTCGAGGTCGCGTTCAGCGAGCGCAAAGCCATCGGAGCAGGCGGCGACCTCGTCGAGTCGCTCGCGCGCGGCGGGCTCGGATGACTCGGGGACCATCACGCACCCTGCCCGCTGGCCTCCGCGGCCGACGCGCCCCCTGAGCTGATGGAGTTGCGCGATGCCAAAGTGTTCGGCGCCGAGGATCACGATCAGGTTCGCGTCGGGGACGTCGAGACCGACCTCGATCACGGACGTTCCCAGCAGGATCGGATGGGAGCCCGATCGAAAGGCGTGAAGCGCCTCGCGCTGAGCGTCCGCGCCGAGCTGACCGTGCAGGACGACGATGCGATCGCGTGGAAAATGCTTGGACAACATCGCGTCCGCCTCCGCGATGGTCACCGCGCTCGCGTCGTCGGCCTCGATCCTCGGCACGACGACGAACACACGCCCGCGCCCTTCGTTCGCCTCGAGGGCGCGGCGGATGGTGTTCGCGATGAACGCGTGGTCGCCCGGCTCGATTACGCGCGAGGTGATGGGCTGCCTCGAAGACGGTCCCTTCTGCATCGTGACGACGTCGAGGTCGCCGTACTGCGCGAGCGCGAGCGTCCTGGGAATCGGCGTCGCCGACACAACCAGCATGTGCGCTGAGCGATCCTTCACCATCGCCATTCGTTGCGCGACGCCGAATCGATGTTGCTCGTCGATCACAGCGAGGCCGAGGTCCGGCGGGAGCGAGTCTTCTTCGAGCAGCGCGTGCGTCCCTACTACGAGCCGAATTTGCCCGCGCGCGATGGCTTTGCGAGCCGCGGTTCGCGCGCGTTTGGGAGTCGATCCGAGGAGCACTGCGATCGGCGCACCCTCGCCGCCGAGCGCCCGCGCGAGGGTGTTGGCGTGTTGTTCTGCCACGATCGATGTTGGAACGAGCCAGGCGACCGATCGCCCTGCGCGAAGCGTCGCGAGCGAGGCGGCAGCAGCGACGAGGGTCTTGCCCGAGCCGACGTCGCCGACGAGCAAACGACGCATGGGCTGGTCGATCGTCATCGAGCGCAGGATCGCGTCGATCGCCTCGGCTTGCGACGGAGTGAGCTCGAACCCGAGGCGCTTTGCGATGTGCGGTCCGACGCTGAGGTCGAACGGGATCGGGTGCGCGTGGCCCGCGTGTTTGCGCGCGCGCTCGAGCGCGACCGACGCCGCGAGAAGCTCTTCGAACGCGAGTCGCTGGTGCGCCCAGGACGTTCCTCGCTGGAGGGCGATGAGCTGATCGACTGCGATGTTCGACGGAGGCCGATGAATCGTTCGCAGCGAGTCTTGCGACGAGCGGAGCTTCATCGCGCGCGCGAGCTCGACGGGTACAGGGTCCGCCCACTCGTCGACGCGCTCGAGCGCCGACTGTACGATCCTCGCGATCGTCGCGGGCGCGAGCGTCGATACGCCGCCATACACCGCCTCGATCGGCGCGAATTTCGCGTCTGGCGCGAGCACGCGAGGCTGGTGCAGCTCGAGCTCGCCGCGGCCTTCTCTGAGCGAGCCGATCACGCGAATCCTGGCGCCGAGCGGAGTGCGCGCGGCCATCCCAGGCGGCGCATGGAAGAACACCACGCGCAAAACGCCTCTTCCGTCGGGCTGTCGGAGCAGCAGCGAGACGCCTCCGCCGCGCAGCGGGCCGATTCGCCGCGTGTCTACGACGGTGCCCAGAAGCGCGACGGTGGCCCCGGTGACTCGCTCGTTGACCAGCTGCCAGTCGTCGGCCGCGCGAAGATCCAGATATCTCCGCGGCGCCCGCGCAAGGAGGTCACCTGCGGTGTGAACCGATCGTCCGCGGAGGATCGCAGCGGCTTGCAGCCCCACGTGCTTCACCTCGGCGACGGGCAGGTCCTGCAGGTCCATGGGTGCGCTCCGAGCGCCTCGCGCCCTGTTGGCGTCGCTGCTTCTCAGTCGTTGAACGCCAAGGCGAGCACCTCGTACACGCGGGTGCCGTTCGGCGTAACGAGCTTGATCTCGTCGCCGACCTCCTTGCCGATCATCGCTTTGCCGATCGGCGAGGAAACAGATACGCGGCCGTGGTCGATGTCTGCTTCCATGGGACCGACGAGCTGATACTTCACCTCGTCGCCGGTGTTGGTGTTCGACAGCGTCACGTAGGCGCCGAACGCGATCTTGTCGCCGGCCACGCGAGACGCCGGGATCACTTCGCCCCGCGCGAGCGCGTCCTCGATGAGGGCGATGCGTCCCTCGATGAAGCCCTGCTTCTCTTTCGCCGCGTGATACTCGGCGTTTTCGCGCAGGTCGCCGTGCTCGCGGGCGGTGGCGATCTCCTTGATGACCTTGGGCCGCTCGACGGACTTGAGCTGTTCGAGCTCTTCTTTGAGCCGCTTGTGGCCCGCGGGCGTCATTGGAACACTCGACGGAAGATTCGCCATGGCAGAACGCGGTTCGTAGCAGGCTCCGCACGGCGCGCACAACGGCGAATCACTGTCATCTTGGGCAGCGCGCGCGGAGGACGCCCGGCTCACCGGCGGGACCCCAGGCCGCGACGGTCGGCTCGATCGCGGTACCACCGACTGGGAGCTGCCCGACCAGCGCTGGCTCGTCGCGCGACGGGCCGATCAGCCTGCCATCGCGATCGACCGACCGCCGAACGGTCACGAGGTCTTCGCCGCGCCGTTCGGTCCAATACACGTCCGCCCGATCTCCCTCGGAGACGATCGCGATTCGTCCAGCGGGAACAACGTCGAGGTCCGTCAGGTATTCTGGCGTTCTGAGCGGGCGGAGGTCTTCGCCGAGCGCGACGACCGCGACGCGACCGCCGTCGCCGAGGCCGAGGTGATCGGAGTCCGACGCGAGCCGCCAGGCGATCCACCGACCCGCGCCGGTCACATGCATCGCGACGCCGAATCGCGTCTTGGGCCGAGGGGTCAGGACGATCGGCTCGCCGCGGGGCGACCCGTCGGGGGCGAGAGAACGAACGACGATGTCTGCTGCGCTCTGGTTGGCGATTTCGACGTCGACCTCTTGGAGCGCGAGGTACGCGACGATCGCACCTCCGTCCGGCAGCGCCGCGAGAACCGGGTCCGAGGCGTCGTGTTCGGGAGCGCTCACCGTCAGGGTGGCTGGCTCGCGTCGCTCGTCGCCAGTCCAGCGCTGCACTCGGACTGCGCTGCGTCCCTCCCGGACGGCCTCGTCCCACGCGACCAGCGCCGCGCCCCGAACGGCGCAAGCGGCGATGTTGAGCGCGTCGTCGGCGACCCCTCGACGCGTCGCGAGCAAGCGCAGCGCAGATCCTTCGGTCACGTAGGCTCGCTGAAGGCGAGCTCCGTCGTCGGTGGCCACGGAAAACGCGAGTGTTCGCTCCGGAGAAAGCTCGATGGCGCGAAGCGCGCGAACAGACTCGAGCCCGACGGCGATGCGCGTCGTGTTGTTTGCCGCGCGCGTGAGCCGAAGCGTCGAGGTCGAGCGGTCGACGAAGGCCGCGAACGCGCCGCGCGATCCCCATTCGAGCGACGGCGTTTCGAAGCGCTCGAGCGCAGCGTCACCGACATTGTCTGCGAGGGACGTGCGCGGCCCGACCGTGCAGGGATTCGCCGCGGGCCTCGTGTCCCCACCTGCGTCGTCGAAGCCTTCGAAGTCCGGCTCCTCCCCAGGGCGCGGCTGCATCGGAAGCGGAGTTCGAGTCGGGGTCGCCGAGCTGTTACATCGGCACGCGGAAAGGAGCGCCGCGAGCGCTGCCAGCGCGCTTCGGGCGACGAGACGATTCGGGTTGAAACAAGAGCGAAGCATCGTAGGGATGCGGGCGATCGGGGGCGGTGGGTGCTGGCGCGCCGAGCTGCTGGTGGAGCGCAGCCCTGTTGTGGCGCATCACGAGCGAAAAGACGAAGAACCGAGTACGATTCGCGCCATGAAGTTTCGCTTCGTTGGACGAGCGGCGTTGGTGTTGGCGGTGTCGAGCGTCTCGATTGGTTGCTCGACGCCCCGTCCCCCGGCGGACGCAGGCGACTCATCGGTGCTGTCGGATATTTCGCAGCCCGACTCGATGCTCGACGACGTTCCCGTGGTTGATACGGGCGTGGACACAGGGGTCGACGTCGCTCCCGACGTGCTGACGCCCACCGAGCCGGTGATCGCGCGCTTCGAGATTCCCGCGATGGGTCCAGCGCCGAACCAGTTTCTCCTTCCCTGGCCGTCCGACCTCGCGGTCGACAGCATGGGAAAGGTCGATCTTCGATACATCCCTGGCGTCATGGCGGGCGGGCTCGCGCGCACGTACGTCGAGCAGATGGCGGGCAAGCTCGACGGGTTTTCTCCGGCCGGCGCCACGTATTTTCGCTTCAGCGCGATCATCGATCCGCGCTCTCTCCCTGCGACGCCCGGCGCGTCGGTCCTGCCCGACGCGAGCGTGCAGATCGTCAACGTGGACCCGCGCAGCTCGGAGGTCGGGCGGTCGATCCCGGCCATCTTCCAGTTTCGGATCTTTGCGTCACGGTACTGGCCTGCCAACACGCTCGCCGTCGCGCCTGCGCCTGGCTTTCCGCTCCGTCCGCGAACCCGTTACGCGGTCATCGTGACCGATCGACTTCGCGGCGGCGACGGCACTCCTGTGCGTCGCGACGCGGACTTTACGAGCGCGATCGGCGAGACGGTTCCTGCGAGGCTGATGCGGGTCGCTGACGTCTACAAGCCTGCGCTCATGGCGTTGCCCGAGGCGCTTCGCTCTCGCGTCGCGTCGATGGCGGTCTTCACGACGTCTGATCCCACTGAGCAGTTCTTTCGCGCCGTCGACGTGACGCTCGCGTCCGCGCGCGAGCCCGCGGTGCGCATGGTGATGCCCTCGGGATCCAACGAGTTCTACGCGATCTATCGCGGGACCTTCGGACCCAACCCGGTCTTTCAGTCTGGTCCAGCGCCCTACGACGCCGAAGGCTCCGGGGACTTTGTCGCGGATGGCGCTGGAGCGCCGATCATTCAACGCTACGAAGAGAGCATCGCCTTCGCGCTCACGGTCCCTGCGGGACCGATGCCCACCAACGGTTGGCCCATCGCGATCTACGCCCATGGAACGGGCGGCGACTCCGACTCGTTTATCTCCGACGGAACAGCGCGCTCGCTCGCCGCGCAGGGCATCGCGTGCCTCGGCTTCGATCAGCTCTTCAACGGCGCGAGGACTGTCGCCGGCGGGTCGCCCGAGGGACAGTTCTTCAACTTCGCCAATCCGCTCGCTGCGCGGTCGAACAATCGCCAGGCGGGCATCGACCTCGTTCAGGCCGGTCGACTCGTTCGAACGCTCACGCTCAGCGCGATGGTGTCTGGCGGCGCCGAGGTTCGTTTCGACGGCGCTAACGTGATGTTCTACGGCCATTCTCAGGGCGGATTGAACGGGCCGCTCTGGCTCGCCGCCGCGCAGGGGCCTGCCGCCGCGGTGCTCTCTGGCGCTGGTGGTTGGCTCTCGCTCTCGCTCGTGCTCAAGACGCAGCCCGTAAACATCCCCGGCATCGTCGCGGGGCTCCTCTCTGTTCCTCCGAGCGAGCTGACGCCGTTGCACCCGGCGATCACGCTGGCGCAGACGATCGCGGACCCGGCCGATCCCGCGCACTACGGTCGATACATCGTGAACGAGCCGCGCATGGGCGGCGCGCCGCGACACGTGTTTTTGACGCAGGGTTTCCTCGACCGATACACGCCTCCTCCGGCGATCGCCGCGCTCGCGACGTCCATTGGTCTGCCGCTCATCGAGCCGGTGACACACCCCGACGTCGCCGCTCCGCTCGCCGACTGGCCGCGGGTGCGCGCGCCCTTCTCACGCAACCTGGCGATGGGCGCAGCGACTGGCGGCTGGTCTCAGTACAACGCGCCTGGTCGCACCGACGGTCACTTCGTGATCTTCAATGTCCCAGAGGCGACGTTGCGCGCGGCGAGGTTTCTGTCGACGTACGTCGCCAACCGCGCGACCGGCCCGCGAGTCGAGTAGCGACCTGCCTCGCGCGGCGCCTCCATCAACGGGAAGCAGCGCGAGATCGATACAGCACATGTATTCAATGTGCGCGCGATCTACCGTGTCATGGACGGCTGTCCGAGCCGCGCTACGGCGCGAGCGGACGCTCTCGGTTGGGGCGCTGGCCGAGGTCGCACTCCCAGATCTGAACGTCTGCGTGCTCCCGCCGCGGGTCTTCAACTTGCTGGGCGAAGGGCACCGCGGCGCTCAGCCGCCATCCGCCCTCGGTCAACACGAGGCCCTCGATCCAGGCTCCCCACAGGCTGTCGCGCTCGGCGCCGACGACCAGCAGCCGATCGACGATCAGCGCGGACTCGCGCAAGCCGTCGGGGCCGTTGCGCTCAGCGATCCTGGCGCCCCTGGCGCAAAACCCAACGAGAGGCGTCGCGCCGAGCGAGCGAAAATGCACCCAGCGCGACTCTCCGTCGGTGGACTCGGAGCCGACCTGCGCGTTTTGAATTCGTGTGATCGCAGACGCGGCGTAGAGCTGCGTGATCTCGTCGGGGCGAAGCCTCGCTGCGCGGTGCGCCTCCGCGCCGCGCGCGGCGAAGGCGGCTCGCAGCGACACCGTAGCGTCTCGCAGCTGCGCCAGCGCCCAGTCGGCGTCTGGGCGCTCACCAGCTCCGACGGGCGCGATTGGCCGAAGGCCGGGCGCGATCGAGGTGTTGGTGCAGCTCGTGAGGGCGAACGTGACGATCGCCGAGCGAAGCGCGCGGTTCATGGCGGGGTCCCTCCGGTCTCGGCGAGCCGTTCGGTGTCGACCCGTTCGAATCTTTGCCACACGGCGTCGCGCTCGGGTTCACGCTGATCGAGCTCGACCTCGAATCGAACGCGGGTTGGAAGCACCACGCAGTGGGTCAGCCGCGACGAGCCGAAGCCCGATCCGCGCGCGAGCTCTGCGCCGGTCGGACCGCGAAGGGTCGTCGAGAGGGGCGCGAACGGTCTGCCCAGAGACGCGACCACACGCGTGCAGGTGCCGGCGGCGAGATCGAACTCACGGGCGCGAGCCGAAGCCGCGCCGACTCGAATTCGTTCGGGCGTTGCGATCGCCCTCCACGGTGCGCCGTGCGAGAGCTGCTGCGAGAAGACCTCCGAAACGAGCAGCCGCTCGAGTCCCTGAGTCCAAGAGGGCGTCGGCGTCGTGGCTGTGACGAGCGCGAGCTCTCCGCCGCCGACCTCGACGCGCTGCCTCGCGAGGACGCGCTCGCGGCTCGACGAACACAAGACCGTCGCGGCGATTCCGTCCGCGTACGATCCGCGAGCGAGCAGTTCTCCGGCGTCGTCGAAGATCGAGAGCGCGTTGCGTCCGACGCCCCGACCTGCCACCGATGCGACGAGCGTGCAGCGCGACGACTCGAGCTGAAGGGCGCTCTCGCGGGACTCGGACATGGAGAACGCGACCGGCGCGAGCGGGTTCGACATGGTGAAACCCTGGCTCGAATACCGCGCGCGCGCAGCGGCCGTTCGCTGGTCGATCGGCGTCGGAGAAAGCGCGATGGACGTGCGCTCTCCGAGCCACAACGTGTTGGATCCGCCAAAGGACGCTGCGTCCGCGGCGAACGCGAGCACGACCACGGTGCCTGCGGCTTGCCCTCGAACCTCGACGCGCATCGAGCCTTGCGCGCTCGGGCAGAGCTGCGCTGCGGCGTCGCGGTCGGGACGTGTGTCGGAGGCTTGGAGCTCTCCCTCCGCGTCGAACACGCGGAGATCGACGCTCGATGCGTCGCTGTCCGAGATCGCCGCGAACGTGTAGCAGCGGTCGGGCGTCACCGCGACCGGAACGTTGACCGCGCCGCCAGGCACGACCGAGAGCCGCGTGGCGTCGTTGAGCGCGGCGAATCCCCGACGCGCAAGGCTCGCGCGCAGGTCGCTCGCTCGCCGCTCGGCGTCGCTCGCGCTGTTGCGCGTGGAGACCGCCGCGCCTGGGCGACCGCCCACGATGCGCGCGATCGCTTCCATCGCGCGACGGTCGCCCGTGAAGAGCGCGAGCGCGTAGGCGCCCTCGCCCTCGAACGCCTGCGCGACGTGAAACACACGTCGTGCCTCGTCCGCGCAGAGCTGGACGGTGGGGTGCGAGTCTGGCTCGAGGTCTTCGACGAGCAGCTCGCCCTCGGCGTCGTAGACGCGCGCGTCGAGGTCGCCGACGCCCGGAGACGCTACGGCCACGAGCGTGACGCAGGTCGCCGCTGGAACATCCACGCCGTGCGTGATGCTCTGCTTCTCTGTGAGAAATCCGTGCCCGAGATAGCGCACGAATCGCGCTCCCGAGGGCGCTGCGCTGCGGACGATGGCCTCGACGCGCTGAGCGAGGACCGCGGGTGGCGCCTCGGTGGACGACGGGACTCGGTCGGGCCGCGACTGGACGCGCGGCGTCGCGGTGCACGGCGGACAGCGGGTCGTCTGCGTGTGTTGCACGCACGCGCTCAGCGCGACCGCGAGGGCCGCTCGAGACCGCATCATGGCGTGCCTCCGTCGTCGAACACGACGAGCGCAAATTCGCCTCGGTTGATCGCGGCGCGCGCCGTCACGCGCAGGCGTCGAGCGCGGTCGGCGCAAAACCACACGCGCGGTGTCGCGGTGCCCCCGGTGTCCGACGCGACGAGCGCGCCTCGCTCGTCCGAGAGCGCGAGCTCGACGGGCGTTCCTGCGGTTGCGACTCCCACCATCGCGCATTGGTGCTCGGCGAGCTCGAGCCGAAGGGTCAGGGGCGCGACGGTCGCGGCCACGCGCAGGAGCGTGTTGTTGTGGAAGAGCGATCGGCTCAGCGCTTCGCCGTGCAGCTCGAGCACGCCAGCGCGCACCTCGCCGACGATGTCTGGCGGCAGCGGCGCGCGTTCATCGAGCAGCAGCGATTGCAGCGCGAACCGCGCGCTGTGCCGGGTGCTGAGTCGCAGCTGGTAGGTTCCGCTGCGCACGACGCAGCCGCGAACGAGCGGATCGCGCTCGATCGTGCGGGGCGGTACCAGCGCGCGGCCGTCGGGATCGCGGAGCTCGAGCGTCAGCGGTTCGTTGTCAGCGTCGGTCGTGACGAGCACGCCGTAACAGCGACCCGCCTCGAGCTCGACGCGTTCGATCGTCGGAGAGCGGGCGTCGACTTCGCCCGTCACGGACTCGGTCAGCTGGCGGTAACCGAGCTGTGCGAGGCGGCTTCGGTGCCTCGCGAGCGCGTCGATCGCGAGCTCGACCGCCGGGTCTGCCCCGACCGCTGCGCGCGGCGTTCGCGGGCCGGTCAGGCTCCCGTCGCGCGCATCTCCCAACACACGCGCGAGATCGGGCGCGACCACGGGCGGCTGCGCGACCACGAGGAACACCAGCTGTCCTTGTCCCTCGATCGCACGCAACACGACCGAGAGGGACGTGTCGCCGCGGGTGCACAGGCGCAGGTACGGCGTGGCGTCATTGGCGTTTTCGCCCAGCAAAACGCCGGACGAATCGTGGACACGCAGCCCCACCTTTCGCAGCGCGCGCACCCCCACCGCGACGAACCCGAGGCACTGCGCGCGCCGCACGCGAACCGTGGAGATCCGCGCGTCGCCCGGAGGAACAAACGCGCTCCACTCAGTGTCGATCGCGCGACCTCCTCGCTCGCGAAACGCCTCGGCGACAGCGTCGACTCGAGTCCGCAGCGCCGCGGAAATGGGCTCGGCGTTGGCGAGGATGGCCGCTCGTCGGGGCGCGCCACCGCTCGACGCCTCGACCGGTAGCACCGATGGGGCGACGCGATCTTCGCCTGTGACTTGCGCGGCGCGACACGCGACGAACGTGAGCGCCAGCAGGGCGAATGATCCGTGTGAGCGACGAAGAAACACCGGGGACGAATACCGAAGCGCTTTCTACCCGCGCGCATCGCGCACGGTCAATCGAAGCGCACCCCGCGCCTCGCGTTGCTTGACCGATCAACGCTGGCAATGCTCGACTGCGCGGTGAAATGCGCGGTGAGCGGATCGTTTCGATACTCGCGTTGGTCGTTTCGACGGCGACCGTCGGCGAGGTTCGAGCGCAGAATCGGCCCGATGGCGGCTCGGCAGACGCGGGTAGCGTTGGCGCTGGGGTCGTCGACGGCGGCGCCAGCGCGGGCCCCGCCGCCTTTCGTCCCGCGGCGGGCGGGGCCGATCCGCGATTTGCAACGCTCCCGGAGTTGACGTTTCGCGCGATCAACACCCGTGAGACGGTTCGCGCGAGGCTCTATCGCGCGGACGGGACGGTGGATCCGCAGGTCGTCGACCGCCTCTCGCGGCTGCTGAGAGACGTTCCGACGGGCGAGAACTCTCCGGTGGTCGTCCGGACGATTCAGCTGCTCGTGAAGATCGCGACGCACTTCGACGCGCGCGAGATCGAAGTTGTTTCGGCGTATCGAACCGGGCGGACGGCGAGCGGACGGCGTGTGCGTCGCGAGGGCTACCACGGCGTCGGGAGCGCGATCGACTTTCGGATTCCCACCGTCGAACCAGCGCTCGTGGCCGCGTTTGCCCGGACGTTTGCGCACGTGGGCGTCGGCTTGTATCCGCGGCTGGGGTTTGTGCATCTCGATTCGCGAGAGCAGTCGTTCTTCTGGGTGAACCGCGCAGGACGCAGCCACCACGGCTCGGACCGTGCGCTCGTTCGAGACGGCGTCGCCGACCGCGAGCGCGCGTGGAGCGCGGAGGCCGACCTGCCCTGGGATCCCGCGGGGGTGACGATCACCCTCGACACCCACCTGCGAACGATTCCAGGCGCGCGTCACAGCCGGCACCACCGCCGTCGCAGACACCATCGCTCTCATCGCCGCCGCCATCTGCCACTGCATGTTTTTGGCGGCGCTCGATCCGACGCGGCCGCTCGCTGAACCGCGACTCGAGCGCTCGTCGAGCCGCTCGCCGTCGATTCAGAGCGGCGCCGCTGCGATCGATCCCTGGAGCACACGCCGCGCCGAAGGAAACTCGCTCAGGTGAGCGCCGATCGCCGAGGACGCCTCGTTGAGCTCCTCGAAGATCGACGCGTTTTGCGCGCCAAACTCGCCGACGCGATCGCGGAGCGCGCCGATCTCGTGCTCGACCTCAGCGTTGAGCGCGCCGAGCCTTCCCTTGAGCTGGCTGACTTGAAAGCGAAGATCCTCGGCCCCTGCCGTGCGCGACTCTCGAAGCGAGTGGCACTCGGTGAGCTCGAGCTGCGCCTGACGCCACGCCGTCGCGCGGCGCGCCGCGGTCTCGACGGACTGGGCGGCCTCGACGGACGTCAACGCGCCGTCGCCGACCATGCGCCGCGCGTCGTCCCAAGCCATCTTGAATTCTTGTGCGCTCTGTTCAGCGCGGTGCACCGCGCGATCGAGCCGGCGATTGACCTCTTCGAGCTGGCGCTTGAGGGCGCTCTCGTCCCGAGACAGCTCGTCGAGCGCCCGGCCGATACGATCGCGCGCCCCGCTCGCGTCCGTCTCTCGCTCGGCGAGCTGCCGACCGAGCCGTTCGAGCTCGGACTCGATTCGTACGGCGCGATCGACGAGCGACTCGAATCGACCAAACTGGTTGGTGAGCCACTCGGGCGCGTCCTTTCGCGGGTACGCCAGCGCGATGGCTTCGCGAAACACCGTTCGACGCTCGACCCAATGCCGCGTACCAGCGGCCACTGCCGTCGGGTGCTCGGCTGCCTTCGGGCTCGAGTGTTGCTCGCCCGATCGCTCGTGCTCGATGCGAGCGAGGGCCTCGACGAACGCCTCCGCAGGGAGCGTGAGCGAGACCTGCGGTGTCGGCGAAGAGTTCGGCTCGGCGAAGAGCGCGAGCAGCGCCTGAAGCTCCTCGAGCAGGTGGTAGGCGTCTCGGTGGCGCTGCGCTGGATCCTTCGACAGCAGCTTGGCGACCACGGCGTCGATTTCTGGTGGAATGCTCGGCACGTACTGCGACGGCGCGGGCGGCGTCGCCCGCAGGTGCTTCACGATCAGCTCTGCTGTCGAGCCCTCGAACGGCAGGCGCGTCGTGAGCATCTCGAACATCACCACGCCCAGCGCGTACAGGTCCGCTGCGGGACCGACGTTCGGCGCGCCACGCGCTTGTTCGGGTGAGAGGTACTCGGGCGTTCCGAAGACCGAGCCCGCGACGGTGAGACGCATCTCGTCGTTGACGCGAGCGAGCCCGAAATCGAGCAGCTTTGCGTGGGTCTTTCCGTCGCGCTGCGTGAGAAAGATGTTCTCTGGCTTCAGGTCGCGGTGGATCACCTCGAGCTCGTGCGCTCGAGCGAGGGCCCGGCAGACCTGCATGAGCAGCTCGAGCACCTCGCGCGGCGGCATCGGGCCGCGGGCGATCTTGTGATTGAGCGGCTCGCCTTCGAGCAGCTCCATCACGAGATAGACGAGCTTGCCCTCGTGTCCGTAGTCCGTGATGTCGACGATGTGCTCGTGCCGGATTCGGTTCGTCGCCCGGGCTTCCCGCAAGAATCGCTGGCGCTGCGTCTCATCGGACGCCAGGTCCGGCGCCAGAAACTTGATCGCGACCTTGCGTCCGAGCACGTCGTTCGACGCCCGATACACCGACGCCATTCCCCCGGCCCCGATCTTCGATTCGACGCGATATCGCCCGCCGATCGTTCGACCGATCAGCGGATCAGGCATGTCGACGAGCGGCGCTCCATCGACAGGACACGTCGTCGCGTGGCCCATCAATCGAAGACCGCACTGCGAGCAAACTTTCACGGACCACCTCGGGTGCGCATCGCTTGAACGCGAGGGATCGTACGCCAACCGCCGCTCTCGGCGCAGCAATCCGCGGGATGCGTCATTGCTTGACAGGTCTTCCGGCGTTTTTCATAAGCAACACCCTCCCCGTGGCGATCGTCGAGAACCTGCTCGAGCTGGTTGGAAGCACGAGCCTGCTCAAGTTGCGCACCGTGAG
This sequence comes from Deltaproteobacteria bacterium Ga0077539, assembly GCA_001465015.1. Lineage (GTDB taxonomy): Bacteria > Myxococcota_A > Polyangia > Polyangiales. The sequence continues at coordinate 104,805 of LNEO01000143.1, forward strand.
CGAGCGCGGCTGCGCTGAGCTTTGGGTCAAGCTCGAGCAGCAAAACCCTGGCGGAAGCGTAAAAGACCGGATCGCTCTGGCGATGCTCGATCGCGCCGAACGCGAGGGACGCCTCGCGAAAGGCGGCACGGTCATCGAGCCGACCAGCGGAAATACAGGCATCGGACTCGCCCTCGCATGTGCGGTCAAGGGCTACAAGCTGGTGCTCACGATGCCCGAGAGCATGAGCCTCGAGCGCCGCGCCCTCTTGAGCGCCTACGGGGCCGAGCTGGTGCTGACGCCAGAGCAGCTGCAAATGGACGGGGCGATCGCCCGTGCAAACGAGCTCGCCGCCGAACGAGAAGGCGCTTTCGTGCCGTCGCAGTTTCGAAACACGGCCAACCCCGACTCTCACGAACAGCACACCGGACCCGAGATCGTCCGCGCTCTCGGCGGCGCCCCGGACGCCTTCGTCGCTGGCGTCGGAACGGGCGGAACGATCAGCGGCGTCGGTCGATTCTTTCGAGCCAGCGGATTCGCCACGCGCATGGTCGCGGTCGAGCCCGAGTCCTGCCCGACGCTGTCGCGCGGTGAGCGCGGACCGACCAAGATCCAGGGAATCGGCGCTGGTTTCGTCCCCGACAACCTCGATCGCTCGGTCGTGCACGAGGTGCGAACCGTGTCCGACGACCGCGCGTGGGAGACCAAGGTCCGCCTCGCTCGATCCGAAGGGCTGCTCGTCGGGATCTCCGCGGGAGCAAACGTCGCCGTCGCGTTGGACGTCGCGCGCGACCTCGGTGAAGGAAAGCGCGTCGTCACCGTGCTCTGCGATACGGGCGAGCGCTACTTCTCGCTCGCGGCCCACTTCGATGCCGCCCTCGCGGATCGAGCTCCTTCGCGATGAGCGCCAACGTCCTGCTCGTGGGCGTCGGGGGTATCGGTCATCCGTGCGCCCTCGCCCTCGCGACGCGGGAGGACATCCGACTCACGCTGCTCGATGACGATCGCGTCGAGCGCACGAATCTCCACCGATTGCTCGCGTTCGACGAGCAGCACGTCGGTCGAACCAAGGCCGAAGCCCTCGCCGATCACGTCGAGCGATCGCTCGGCGCGCGCCGGCCCGAGGTGATCGTCGATCGCGCCTCGCCGGACACCGTGGCCGATTTGGTCGATCGCGCCGACGTAGTCGTCGAAGGCAGCGACAATTTCGCGACGAAGTTCCTCGTGGCCGACGCCTGCGCCCTGGCGAACAAGCGGTCGGTGCACGGCTCCGCCGTTGGCTGGACCGGCACCGTTCTGTCCGTCGTTCCGTCGAAGAGCGCGTGCTACCGGTGCGTGTTCGAGGACGTTCCGGACGGCGAAGCTGTGGACTGCGCAACCGCAGGGGTATTCGCCGCCGTCACGTCGATGATCGGCGCTGTCATGGCCAGCCACGTCCGCTGGATGCTCCGACCCGACGCCGAACAGGAGGCGAAGCTGTCGCACTTCGACGCGACAACTGGCATGTTTCGGCACCGAACCATGAAGAGAAGACCGGACTGCGCGCTCTGTCGCGAGGCTCGCGTCATCACGGCGATCGACGCGAGCCGGTATTCAGCGCCGCTCTGCTCGCACTAACCGGAGACCATTTCTTCCATGACCATCTCGATCCGCATCCCTGCAAACCTCCGCACGCTGACCCAGGCGAAAGAAGAAGTCACCGTCGACGGCGCGACCGTTCGCGCAGCGCTCGCTGACCTCGACGCGAGGTATCCGGGCTTCAACGACCGCCTGCTCGACGCCAAGGGACTGAAGCGCTTCATGAACGTCTACCTCGGCGACGAGGACATCCGCTTCCTCGACGGGCTCGACACGCCGGTCAAGGACGGAGACTCGCTCACGATCGTCCCCGCGATCGCTGGCGGCCGTTGAAGCGAGGCGGCGTTCTCTCGCATGGACTACGAGCGATACGGTCGGCAGATCGCGCTCGCTGAGCTCGGCGTCGACGGGCAGGCGAAGCTCGCCTCGCGTGCCGTTCGCTTCGTCGGAGAGCCCGCCGTCGTCGAGCTCGCCCAACGCCTCTGGACCCACGCGGGCGGCGTGTTGCCAAACGCGAATGCAGCCCCGAACGACCCCGACTCGCGCGTCGTCGAGATCGCGGTTGAGCGAGTGTCCGCTGGCGATGCGCCGGCCGCCATGGCGTCGGCCTCGTGGGCCGCCCTCGCAGCGATGCGCGCGCTGCTCGGCTGGCCTGCGCACACGCCCTCGAAGGACCTCGCCGCGCTCTTTTCGGGAGATCGACAAGAGGAGCACACCTCGCCATGACCGCTTTTGTTCGACCTGCGCGCCTCGACTCCATCGTCGACGCGATCGGCAACACACCCCTGCTCCGCCTGCGAAGCCTCGAGCCAGAAGGCGTGGAGATCTACGGCAAGCTCGAGTTCATGAACCCCGGCGGATCCGTGAAGGACCGCGCGGCGCGGCAGATCTTTCTGGACGCGATCGCCCGAGGCGACCTGACCAAGGACAAGGTCCTCATCGACTCGACCTCGGGCAACACCGGCGTCGCGTACTCGCTCATGGGCGCGGCGCTCGGCTATCGCGTCGCGCTCGTCATGCCGAAGAACGTCTCGCAGGCGCGTAAGGACATCACGCGCGGCTTCGGGACCGAGCTCGTCTACTCCGATCCGCTCGAAGGATCAGACGGAGCCATTCGGCTGGTTCGCGAGATCGTCAGCAAAAATCCAGAGAAATACTACTACCCAGACCAGTACTCCAACGCCTCGAACTGGCGCGGTCACTACCTCGGCACCGCGCCGGAGATCCTCGCGGACGTCGGCGATCGACTCACGCACTTCGTCACAGGTCTGGGAACCTCGGGGACGATGATGGGGGTCACTCGAAGGCTGAAAGAGCACTCGCGTCCGATCACGTGCTTCGCCATGGAGCCAGCGGAGGCCGCGCACGGGCTCGAGGGTCTCAAGCACATGGACAGCTCGATCGTTCCGCCGATCTATGATCGCTCGATCCACGATGGAACGGTGACGGTCGACACCGACGCCGGTTGGGACATGTCCGATCGACTCGTCGCCGAGCTCGGACTGCACGTCGGTCACTCCGCGGGAGCCAACGTGTTCGCCGCCTGGCGGCTCGCAAAGGAGCTGCACGCGCGCGGCGAACGGGGCTGCGTCGTGACCATCCTGTGCGATCGCGGAGATCGCTATTTCGCGCCCATGAAATGGGAGAAGCAGTACCGCTGGTAGCCTCGCAAACAAGGAGCTCAGTCGATGAACGAACACCCATGGCTTGCTGACGCGCTCGAGATCGACCGAGCTGTCCTCGACGACGTCGACGCCCATTCGGTCGCCGAATACCCCAACGAATCGTGCGGCTTTCTCGTGGGTCCCGCGTCGACGCCGGCCGTGATCGACCAGTCGATTCGCGCCGTCAACCTCGCAGACAAGTATCACAAGGCCGACCCCGAGACCTTTCCTCGCACCGCGCGCGAGTACTACACGATCGACGCGCGCGTGATTCAGCGCACGTTCGAAGCCGGCGTTCGAGACGCGCGGCCTGTGAAGCTCATCTACCACTCGCACTGCGACTGCGGCGCGTACTTCTCGAAGACCGATCAAGACGCGGCCGCGCCCGACGGACAGCTCGCGTACCCGGTCGCGTTTCTCGTCACCAGCGTCCTCGAAGGAAAGGTCGCCGACCGAAAGGTCTTCACCCTGCGCGACGGACGTTGGGACGAGCTGCCGTTTACCGTTCGCGGCTGAGCGCGAGCGCCCTTCACGCGATGGTCGCTGCGCTCTCAGTCCATTCCCAAGAACGCGCGCGTCCGCGGGTCTTTCGGCGACCCGAGCACCTCGTGCGGCGCGCCTCGCTCGACGATCGATCCGCCGTGCAGGACGCACACTTCGTCGCTGATCGCGCGGACGAAGGACATCTCGTGGCTGACGATCACCAGCGCGAGCCCCTCGCTCACGATCGCCTTCAGCAGCTCGGTGACGTCTTGAACGCGCTCTGGATCGAGCGCGCTCGTCGGCTCGTCCATGAGCAACACTTCGGGCTTCATCGCGAGCGCCCTCGCGATCGCGACGCGCTGCTGCTGCCCGCCCGAGAGCTCGTGCGGATACTTCGCGCCGTGCTCCTCCATGCCCACCTTCGCGAGAAGCTGCGCCGCGTGCTCGGTGGCGTGCTTCACTGACTCGCCGCGGACGTGGACGGGCGCCTCGATGATGTTTCCGACCGCGGTGCGATGGGCGAAGAGGTTCCACTGCTGAAACACGAACCCGACCCGTCCGCGGAGCCTCGCGAGCATCGCGCGATTGTGCCGCTCTCCTCCCGCGCGAATCGTCACGCCAGAAATCGTAATCGAGCCGCTGTCGAAGGACTCGAGGCCGTTGAGGCAGCGCAAGAGCGTCGTCTTGCCTCCGCCGGATGGACCGACGAGGGACACCACGGATTTCGCGGCGAACGTCGCGGTGATTCCGTTGAGCACCGTTCGGTCGCCGAAGGCCTTCGTCACTGTGTCGAGCTCGATCATGATCTCGCCAGCCGCTTCTCGAGGTTTCGTGACAGGCGCGAGAGCGGATAGCTCATCGCGAAGTACATGGCCGCGCACGCGAGCCCCGGCAAGAGCCACGATCGCACGTCCACGGCGGTGATCGTCATCTGCTTGGTGAGCTCGACCACGGTGATCACCGACACGAGCGAGCTGTCCTTGAGCAGCGCGATGAAGTCGTTGGTCACCCCGGGCAGCGCCATGCGAAACGCCTGCGGAACGATCACTCGCCGCAGCGCCAATCCCCTCGTCATCCCCAGCGCGAGGGCGGCTTCCATTTGCCCCTTCGGAACCGCCTGCAGCCCAGCGCGATAGACCTCTGCTTCGTACGCCGCGTAGTTGAGCCCGAGGCCCACGATCGCCGCCGTCATCGGCGAGAGCTGCACGTAGCGAGACAGACCAAAGTAGAAGAGATAGAGCTGCAGGAGCACGGGCGTCCCGCGAAAGACCTCGACGTAGCTCGTGCAAAGCACGCCGATCGGTCGCGGGCCGTACTCGCGGGACAGCGCCAGGAGCATTCCCAGGACGATCGCGAGGATCATCGCGCCCGCGCTCACGCGCACCGTCACCCACGCGCCGCGCGCGAAGAGCGCGAGGTGCGGGGTCCCGAAGGTGGCGCGCTCGGTGGTTCGAAGCAGCTGCGCCTGGTTTTCGTCAGTCCATCGGACGATCGTGTCGAGCCTGGGGTCGTCGATCTGCCATCGAGCCATGATGCGACGCAGCTCTCCAGTGCGCGAGATGCGCTCGAGTGCCTGATCGATCGCGCGCCCGAGGTCCTCGTCTCCGGGCCGCACCGCCGCAGCGTAGTAGCCGTCGCCGAGATCTCCGACGACGCGCAGCGAGTCTTTCACCACGCCGTACCGCGTCGCGATGATGTCATCGAGCAGCACGGCGTCGGTGCGCCCGCGCTCGAGGTCGACGTAGGGTTCTTCTTGTCCTTCGTAGAGCACGGCCTCGATGCCGTTGCGCCGAAGGAGGTCGTGGGACTGGGAGTTTCCGAGCGTTCCGACGCGCAGGCCGCGCAGCGCGTTGACGTCGGCTCGCACTCTTCTGTCTCCAGCGCGCGCCATCAGCCGCATTCGGTACAGGTAGTACGGTCGCGTGAATCGAACGCGCCCCGTTCGGGCCGGCGTCACCTCGAGCCCGTTGAGGGCGACGTCGAACGTCCCGCGCTCGAGCGACGGAACGAGGTTCGCCCAGTCGTTTTGCACGAAGGTCGCGCGGACGTTGAGCTCCCTGGCGATGGCCGAAGCGAGGTCGACTTCGAAGCCAACGAGCGTGTCGGCGTTGTGGGGATCGCGAAACACGTACGGCTCTCCGCCCTGCGTGTCGCCTCCCCACCTGAGCTCTCCCCTCGCCCGCACCGCCGCGAGGCCGGTCGGCGCGCGCTGGCACGACAACAGTCCGAACGCGAGGCACATCCAGATCAACCACCACCGCACGTTCGTCGCTCTCACGGGCGCGAGTGTCGCGCGAATCTCGCTGCGGTCACAGCGCGACAGCACGTCGGCGGCCGAGGGGCAAAACGCCTCGTCACATGTAGCTCAGCCACCAGTCGGTTCGTCGCCGCTTCAGCGCCGCGAACCAAACGCACGCCGGATAGAGCGCGGCGAGGACGAGCGCCCACACGAGGAACACGAGCGGCAGCGAGAGCCCGGTGCCGCGCCCAGAAGCGAGCGCCGCTTCGATCGCCGCGACGCCGCCGCGCGCGAGGAGAAAGAGCCCGGCGCTCAGCTGCAACAGCGGCAAATGCACGACATAGAAGAACAGCGGAACGCGCCCGAGCGTCGCGAGACGATCGCCGAGGGCGGCGCGCTCGTGCGTCCACCAGGCCAAGAGCAGAAACAGCGGGCCGACGGTCATCAGGAGGTACGCGAGCGACGGGGGGTACTTCGCGGTGTTCAGCACCGCGAGCGCAGAGAATCCTGCGCGGGCGACCGGTCGCCATGGCGTCGGATCGCCGTACAAGTTTGGGACTCGAAGCGCGACGAACGCGGCGAGGCACGCGACGCCGATCGCCGCCAGGGTCCGCCGCTGCTCTCGCTCGGGGCGCTCGAACACCGGTCCGATCGCGTACCCGAGCGCCATGAGCCCCACCCACGGAACGAGCGGATACAGCACGAACACCCGGATCGGCCCCAGCGCGAAGCGCCGCGACTCGTGCGCGATCGCCCACAGTGAACTCGAAAAGTGAACACCGTCGAGCGCGTTGTGTCCGATGCAGACAACGGCGCCGAACAGCGCGATCGCCCAGCGAGGAAGGGCCCGTAGCGCCCCCAACGCCACCATCGACCACCCGAGCGCCCAGATCACCTGCAGCGTCACCCGGGGCATGTGCACGGCAAACGACCAACCTGCCCGCACGATCGTGAGCTCGAGCACGATCAACCAGAGGCCGCGCGTGACGAGAAAGCGAGACAGCTCCGCGCCGCTCAGTCGTCGGCCGTGCAGGTACGCTGATGTGCCGGCGAGCAGGACGAACGTCGGCGCGCAAAAGTGCGTGATCCAGCGGGTGAAGAACAGCGGGGCCGAGGCCTGAGTGAGGTCCGTGGCGCGAATCGAGTGATCGCCGAAATAGTCTCGCGTGTGGTCGAGCGCCATGAGCGCCATGGCCAACCCGCGAGCGCGATCGAGGGCGGCGAGGCGCGGGGCCTTCGAGGGGGCCGTCATCGCGCGACGATACTGCCTTTTCGGGACTGTTCTGATTTGCCGAACGCCGCGGCTCTGCGCGGCGTGAGGGAGGACGAAATCAGGACAGTCCCGCCCTTTGCGAGGGTGAAGACCCACGTACGCCCGCGCGAAATCTCTTGGATTGCTTCGGACTTCTGCAATTTGGGCGCTGTTGCTACCTTCGCGGTGATGCCTCGCCTCAAGTTCGCGCGCCATTGTGCTCAGCGATCGCCGAACGTCGCGCAGGCACACGTTGACGGACGGGAAGTCGTCGACCCATGAGCTCGATCGTCCCTGGCGAGCGCGTGGGGCCGTACGAGATCGTCGCGGAGGTTCGCGGCGGCGGAATGGCCTCGCTGTTTCTCGGACGCCGCCTCGGCCCCGAGGGCTTCTCGCGGATCGTGGCGATCAAGGTCATTCATTCGCATCTGTCGTCGGATCGCGCGTTCGTCGAGATGTTTCTCGACGAGGCGCGGCTGTCGTCGCGCATCGTGCACCCCAACGTCGTGCGCGTCGAAGAGCTCGGCGAGCACGACGGGACCTACTTTCTCGCGATGGAGTTCGTCCAGGGCGCGACCCTGGCCGCGCTGATGTCCGCTCTTCATCGCGCGAACGCCGTGCTTCCCGTCGAGATCGCCTGCGCCATTGCGATGCGAACCGCGGACGGCCTTCACGCGGCGCACGAAGTGACCGATGACGACGGCGTCTCGCTCGAGGTGATCCACCGCGACGTATCCCCGCAGAACATCCTGCTCAGCGACAAAGGGCACGTGAAGCTGATCGACTTCGGCGTCGCGCGGGCCCGCGGCCGCCGGCAAGCGTCCGAAGCAGGCGCGCTCAAAGGCAAGCTCGGCTACATGGCTCCCGAGCAAGCGTGGGGGCGGGAGATCGACCGTCGCGCCGACGTCTACGCGCTCGGCGTCGTGCTGTGGGAGATGCTCACGCGCAGGCGCCTGCTCACGGGCGACAACGAGATCGCGGTCCTCGAAGCTGCCAGGGCGCCTCGCGTCACACCCCCGCACGACCTCGATCCGTCCATCACGACCGCGCTGAGCAACGTCGTCATGACCGCGCTCGCGATCGATCCCGGCGAGCGCTTTCAGACCGCAAACGCCTTTCGCCGAGCGATCGGCAACGCCTGTCCGGACGCCATCAAGGTCGAGCCCGACGCGATCGCAAAGCTCCTTTCGTCGGTGCTCGCGACCGAGCTCGCGCGCGAGCGAGAGCTGGTCCAGTCCGAGCCGCGCATGTCCCACGTGCCGCGGACCTCATCGGCCGCCCTCGCGCCGGACGTCGAGACGGTCGCGTCGACGCCGTCGGCCGTGAGCGAGAGAACGAGCAGCGGCCCCGCGGAGTCTGCGACGAGCCTCTCGTCTGCTACCGCGGTCAACAGCGCTTCATCGTCGAGGGCGAAGTCTGGGACGTCGCTGCTCGTCTCGGCAGCGGCGCTCATGGCGCTCGGCGCCCTTGGATCGATCGCCGTCAAGAAGCTCCGCGCGCCGCTCGTGACCACGGTCGTGCGGCCTGTCGTCCGCTCGCTCTGCGACGAGAAGATCGCGATCGACGCGCCCGAGGGACGTCCCGCGAGCGTCGACCTCGACACACGAAATCGAGCGGGCGGGAGATTCGATCTCGGGCCGCTGCGCATCGCGCCGTCTCCAGAGGCCATCGTCGAGCTGAGAGTCCTCGGGGTCGGGCCGCGATCGATCGATCTCTCGACGGTCAACACCGGCACGGACGTGCGCTTCGACACGATTCTGGCCGTGTTTCGAGGCCCGTGCGACGCCGGGCTCACGTCGCGCCCGCCGGACGTCGTTGGCGACGATCAGCCAGCGGAGCGCGAGTTTCGCGCGCGAACGACGCTCCGCGCGAACGGCGGGGATGTCCTCACGGTTGTCGTCGCTGGGTTCGGAGGTGTGTTCGGAGGTCGCGTCGATCGAGGGCTCGTCCAGCTCGACGTGAGCAACAACCTCAGCCGCGCGCCCACGATTCAGTCGGTTCGCCTGGTCGCCGGCGAGCGCCGACTCGTGGCGATCGTGCGTGGCGGCGACGAGGATGGCGATCTCTCGTCGATGAGGGTGCGTTTGTTCGGCGAGGACGGCGCTGCGCTCCAGCGACTCGGCGTGGAGTCGAGGGTCGCGCTCGCCTTCGATGGTCCCTTGGACGATCCGAGCTACAGCGGCAGCGCGTCGAGCGACGTCGGAGAGGAAGTCCCGCTCGAAGCGGCGAGGTCCGCAGAGGTGGTGCTCGTCGATCGACCCGGAAACGAGAGCGCGTCGCTCCGAGTCCCCGTCGAGCGCGTCGCCATCGTCGGACCCAACGAGCGATGCGACGATCGACGCCTCTGCGCGCCGAACCTCGCGTGCGACGTCGGTCGATGTCGAGCGACGACCGATCAGGTCGCGGCGTGTCGCGACGCCTCGCCGGTCGAGTTCGTTCGAGGCGACGACGGCGTTCTTCGAGCGTCGTTCAGCGGCAGGGTCATGCCGGGTCCAGGGTTGTTCGACGGAGCGTGCTTTCGCGCTGCGACGCAGGCTCGAGAGCAGATCGTCCGCCTCGTGATTCCGCAGGGACGGTGGCGGCTCGTCGCCAGCACCGACGAGGGGGCGAGCGGCGCTGTCACTCGCCCAGACCCGGACACCATCCTCTACTTTCGACGATCGTGCCTCGACTCGTCGCGCGCCTCGGCGCCAGTCGAGTGGTGCAACGACGACGTCGCGTTTCGTCGCATCCAGCGCTCGACCGTCGAGATCCCAGAGATCACCGGCGGCGAGCTGTTCGGCTTCGTCGAGATCTGGGGCAGCAGCCTCGCGGACGGGCACGGCTCGCGCTACACGCTGTCGCTCGAGCTGCGGCCGGTCACCGCCGACGCGCCCCGCGCGCGAGACGCTCGATGCCCCGCCGAAATGCCAGCCGACGATGCGCTTTGCGCGTTCGAACGACTCGCGTGCACCTACCCTGCCTCGGGCGTCGCTCGCCGCTGCGCGTGCATCCACACGCTCGCGAACCCTGATTTGTTCACCTGGCACTGCGAGCGGTGAGCGCTCAGCCGGCGCGACGACGCGCGTCGGCTGCGTCGCTCGTGGCGAGCTCGCCCTCGTCTTCGCTCGAGGACGAGGCGGTCGTGTCGATTCGCACGCCGGTTTGCTGCTCTTCGACGCCGGCGACCTTTTTGGCCGCGCCGGTGAGAAAGGGGCGCATGAGCAGCGCGAGCAAGACCGCAGGGATGGCCGCAGAAGCGATGGGCGAGTTGGCCACGGTCCCGAACGCGAGGTCCATCGTCGTGCCGGTGGCTTGAATGGATGTGTCGCCGAGGGCGACAGCGCTGGCGCCGGCCGCGGCGACGGTGGCGCCTCCCGCGAGCATTCCCCAGGTCTTCTGGCGGTAGAGCCCGAGCATCGCGAGCGCCGCGAGAGGCAGCACAGCGGTCGCGGCGGCGAACGTCTTCATCCCGTCCAAGAGCTGAAACGAGTGATCGACCAGCGACATCGCGGCCATCGCGAGCCAGCCGAGCCCGATCGCTCCGCCCATCACCCTCGCCTTGTTGTTGTCGGCGAGCGCGCCCCACCCGGCCAGCGCGCCCTTGCCCTTGGCGAGGATCATGGCGGGCAGCATCGTGACCGCGAAGAAGAGCATCGCGATCGAGCCGAGCCCGCGCCCCGCGCTCCAGTCGTTTGCGAACTCGAAGTACCAGACGACCTGCGGCGCGAGCACGCCGAACAGCGTCAAGATCGAGAGCGCCTTGGCGTCCGACGCGCCCTGGCGAAGCTTCTTCGCCGACGAGAAGAGCAGCTTCGCCGTGATCATCGCGAGCACGAGCCGCCACGGCGACAGCCACGTAATCAAGTAGTCGTTCACCGGGACAGACACGCCGGGCATCCCGACGGTCACGGGCGTGTCGCGCCCGAGGAACTTGAACCAGTCGTGCCAGAAGTACCATCCCGACACGAGCGGATACGCCAGCGACAGCGCTGTCATCGCGCCCGCCCCCAGCAGTCGACTCGCTTTCTCTGCGCGCTGTTGCTCGGCTTCGGGTCGCGGCTCGTCCATCACCATGAACACTCTAGCGCGATCGTCTGCGTCGCGCCGGTCGCCGCGCGCGGCGCGGTGGTTCGCGGTGGTTCGCGGGTTGTCCGTCGCTCACCCACCCGCGCACACACAGAGACTTCAGCCCATTTCGCCGGCCCAGCTTCGGGCAAACGCGTCCCTCGCCGTTCGCACTCGCCCGTCGGTCTCCGCGCGACCGAGCACGATCATCAGCTTCGCGAGCGCGGCCTCGGTGGTCATGTCACCCGCTGAAATCGCTCCTGCCGCCGCTGCGGCGACGCCGCCTTCGTATCGCTTGAGGTCGACGCTGCCGCGCGGGCACTGGCTCACGATCACGACGGGAACGTCCATCGCGCGCGCCTTCTCGATCACGCCGACCAGCGAGTTCTCGATGCGCGGAATGTTTCCCGCGCCAAAGGCCTCGATCACCATTCCGCGCACGCCGGCGTCGAGCGCACCAGAAATCAACCTCGGGTCCAACCCAGGAAAGGTCCTCGTGGCAAGCACCCTCGCCTCGAGCCGCCCATCGAACGGCTCGGCCTCGCGCCTGGCGAGCACGTGCGGCCCGAACTGCACCCCCAAGCCCAGCTCGGCGAGCGGCGGACACGCAGGCGATCCGAAGGCGCTCATGCCCCAAGCGTCCATCTTCGTCGCGCGACATCCTCGCAACAGCCGCGAGTCGAAAACGATCCCCACCTCGGGCGGGCCGACCACGGCCAGGTGACAAGCGTCCACGAGGTTCGAGCGCGCGTCGGTGCGCACGTCTTGCAGCGGTTTTTGCGCGCCGGTCATCACGACTGGCCGATCCAGTCCGGTGAGCAAAAACGCGAGCGCGCTCGCCGTGTAGGCCATCGTGTCCGTGCCGTGCACGATCACGACGCCGTCGTAGCTCGGCAGCGACGAGTGCACGAGCTGGCCGAGCGACGCCCAGTGATGCGGCTGCATGTCGGACGAGTCCAGGTTGCTGAAGATCCTCGTCTCGATGTCGGCGATCTTCTTGAGCACCGGCAGCTCGGTCAACAGGTCCTGGGTGTACACGTCCGGCGCGAGCGGCGAAGGGTCACCGCCGCGCATCATGAGCGTCCCTCCGGTGTGCACGAGCAAGAGCTTGGGCATAGGTTGCGGGCAACCATAGTACGCGCGGGCAAATCGCTCCGCATTCGCTACGATGTCGCCGCGGTGTCGCTCATGTCCAAGCCTCGATGCCCCCAATGCGGACTGGACCTCGATCCTCTGGACGCCAGTCCCTCGCCCAAAGGATCGGTGCATAGGGCGTGCGTCGAGGCCGCCACCCTTCTGGTCTCGAAGCCGCCGACCGACGAGTCGCCGTATCGATTGAAACCCATGTACGGCGGCCCTCGTCCGCCGCAGTCGAGCAACAAGCGATGGGTCGCCTTCGCGCTCGTCACGGTGACGGTGGTGGTCCTGGCGTTGGTGCTCGCCAGACGCTGAGCGCGAACGCGTTGGCGAGCCAGTCGACACGAGGAGCAGTCTCGCGCATCGTCTCGTCAATGGCGCCGACTTGTCCCCGCTGTGGACTCCCGCTCGACCCGATGGAAGCTCGGCCGTCGCGCTCCGGCGCCGTTCACGCAGGATGCGTTCGAGACGAAGACGCCGAGCCCCCTCCGCACATCGACCGGATCGAACGCGCCGCGCCGAAGTATGGTGGCCCGCCCATTCGTCGCTACGGTTGCTCGATCGTGTTGATCCTGCTGATCGTGACCTCGATCATTCTTCTTCGTCGCTTGTGACCTTCGTGCGAACCCGCGCTTCGACCCTCGCGCTCATCGCTCTGGCGGGCTGCAGAACGCTGCAGATGGACAGCGATCTTCGGTCGGAGTTGCTTCGAGCGCAGAGCGACCGTTCGCTGTGCCGTCGCCGCGAGAGCGAGCTCCTCGCGATGCTCGAACCCACGGTGACGGTGCGCGTCGCGCGCCCCGATGAGCTCGATCGTTCGTTGGCTCGAAGCTCCGCGGCGGCGCTCCATCGACGCGCGGTGCTCGTGCACGTCGAGACGAGCACCGCGGTCGTCGAGGACGACGACGCTCGCGTCGAGACCGGCTTCGAAGTGCATGGTCGTCCGTCGCGTCTGGTGCTTCCGGCAGACTTCGCGCTGGCCGATTTTACCGCAGTGGATCGGGCGCGGCCGACCGACGACAGCGAGCCGATCGTCAACGACATCAACGTCACGCCGCTGCCGGGAGCGCTTCAGTCCTTCGCGGACGGGGTCCGCGTGGGCTACGCGACGTTTATCGTTCCGTTCGTGCTCATGACTTCGGTCGCCGGTCGCGGGCTGCCAGTCGTCGAGCAGGGTCAGCAGTCCGGCTCGAGCGCAAACGCGACGCACTCGCGCAGCGAGTGGGCCTTCCTCGGCTCGGTGCTCGAACGCGGCGGCTGTCAGCTCATGGCCGGCGGCGGGTGCCGGCGATGGTTCGTCGTTCCGCGTCCAGACGACGAAGCGACGGCGCCAGTCGCGCTGACGTTCTCCGTCCGCATCGCCGAGGGCAGCGCGCCGGTGCTGAGCGTCGAGCTGCCGAGCGACCCTTCAGCGAGCACGATCGAACAGCGAATTCACCGGCGATTTCCGCACAACACGCCGCTCGTTCTCTCGCGCGCCGAGGGCGTTCGTCACGCGAGCATCTGCGAGCGTCGCGCGAGGTAGCTCTGCCAGTCGTGCATCTCGAGGTCGTCGAGCGAGAGCTTCTCGATCGCTTCGACCACGGCTCGCGCGAGCTGCATGTTCGTGATGAGAGGAATGTTGCGGTCCACGGCGCGACGACGAATCAAGTACCCGTCGGGTCGTCCGTCACCGTCGTACGAGCGAGGGATGTTGATCACCAGGTCGATCTTGTCCTGGTTCATCAGGTCGACGGCCGCGGGCGACTTGTTGTCGCTGTGTTTGTAGGCGATTTCGCACTCGATCCCGTTCTCGCGAAGGACGTCGTACGTGCCCGGCGTGGCGTAGAGCAAGAGGCCCATCGAGCGCAGGATCTTGGCGTCCTCGAGGAAGCGCAGCTTCTCTGCCGCCGGACCGAGCGACAACAAAACGCCCTTCTTGGGAAACTTGAATCCCGTCGCGACCAGCGCCTTGAGCAGCGCCTCGTTGAGGTCGTTGCCGAAGCAGCCGACCTCGCCGGTCGACGCCATCTCGACGCCGAGCGTGGGGTCCGCGCCCGCGAGCCGCGAGAACGAGAACTGAGCGGCCTTCACCGCGACGTAGTCGAGGTCGAGCGCGCGGTTCTGCACGGGCCCACGAACGCCGAGCATCCTCCGCGTCGCCTCGCGAATGAAGTTGTTGCCGGTCACCTTCGACACGAAAGGAAAGGACCTCGACGCGCGAAGGTTGCACTCGATCACCTTCACCTCGTTGTGGCGCGCGAGAAACTGCATGTTGAAGGGGCCCGTGATCTTCAGCGCAGCGGCGACGTCACGGGCGATCTTCTTGATGCGACGAATCGTCTCGATATACAGCTTCTGCGGGGGCAGAACCAAGGTCGCGTCACCCGAGTGAACGCCGGCGTTCTCGATGTGCTCCGAGATCGCCCAAAGGACGATTTCGCCCTCGTCGGCGACCGCGTCGATCTCGACCTCCTTCGAGTTCAGCCACCACCGGGTGCTCGGGGCTCACGTCCGTCGCGCGAGTCAGGTAGTTGCGCAGGTGCTCGCGCTCGTGCGCCACGGTCATCGCCGCGCCCGAGAGCACATAGGATGGTCGAACGAGCACCGGGTAGCCGCCCAACGACTCGGCGATCGCCTCGGCGTCCTCGAGCTTTCCTGTGCTGGTCCACCTGGGTTGATCGATGCCGAGCTTGTCGAGAAGGCCGCTGAATTTCTCGCGGTCCTCCGCGCCGTCGATGCTCTCGGGGCTGGTGCCGAGGATCTTCACCCCGGCGCGGTGCAACCGAATCGCGATGTTGTTGGCGACCTGACCGCCCATCGAGACGATCACGCCGTACGGGCGCTCGCGCTCCCACAGCTCGAGCACGTTCTCGAAGGTGATCTCGTCGAACACGAGCGAGTCCGAGACGTCGTAGTCCGTGCTCACCGTCTCGGGATTGTAGTTGAGCACGATCGTCTCGAAGCCGAGTTCGCGCGCGGCGAGGATCGCGCTGACGCAACACCAATCGAACTCGACCGAGCTGCCGATACGATACGCGCCCGAGCCGAGGACGAGCACCTTCTTGCGCCAGGACGGCTGAACGTCGTCTGCTTGCGCGTGGTACGTGAGGTACAGGTAGTTGGTCTCCGCGGGATACTCCGCGGCCAACGTGTCGATCTGCGCGACGTGGGGGCGGATCCCGTTGCGGCGGCGCAGGTCGCGCACGATGTCCTCGGTCGTGCCTGTGCGCTTCGCGATGCCCTTGTCCGAGAACCCCTGCTTCTTGGCGCGCCCGAGAGTCTCCGCGCTGAGCTCTTTGCCGGCGTGGTCTTCGAGCTCGCGACCGAGCCGCACGGTGTCGGCGATTTCGCTCAAGAAAAACTCGTCGATCCGCGACAGGGCGTGGACCTCGTCGATCGTCATCCCCTCGTGCAGCGCCCGCGCGACGGCGAACATGCGCCGTTGGGACGGCTCCTTGAGCTCCTTGCGGATGTCGGTGAACTTGAATTTATGTGGGTCGATGCCGTCGACGCCGATGTCGATCATCCGAAGCGCCTTTTGCAGCGCTTCAGCGAAGGTCTTGCCGATCGACATGACCTCGCCGACCGACTTCATCTCCGAGCCGATCTTGTGCTCGACGCCCACGAATTTCTCTAGGTCCCAGCGAGGAACCTTGCAGACCACGTAGTCCAGCGCTGGCTCGAAGAACGCGCTCGTCCGCCGCGTGATGGCGTTGGGCAGGTCGGGTAGCATATACCCGAGCGCGAGCTTCGCCGCGACGTACGCGAGCGGATAACCTGTCGCCTTCGACGCGAGCGCCGAGGAGCGCGACAGCCGCGCGTTGACCTCGATGACGCGGTAGTCCAGCGAGTTGGGGTCGAGCGCGTACTGAATGTTGCACTCGCCGACGATGCCCAGGTGGCGGATCGTCTTGATCGCGATCGTGCGAAGGAGCTGGTACTCCTCGTTGTTGAGCGTCTGCGAAGGGGCCACGACGATCGACTCGCCCGTGTGAATCCCGAGCGGATCGACGTTCTCCATGTTGCAGACGGTGATGCAGTTGTCGCGGGCGTCGCGGACGACCTCGTACTCGATCTCCTTCCAGCCGCGCAGCGACTCTTCGACGAGCACCTGCGGCAGGCCCGAGGCGAACAGCTTGGGCAGGGCCGACTCAACGTCGTCGTTGGTCTCGCAGATGCGCGAGCCCTTGCCGCCCAGCGCGTACGCCGCGCGAAGGATCACCGGGAGGCCGATGCGACCCACCGCGGCGCGCACCTCGTCTTCGCTGTGGCACGCCTCGGCGCGGGCGGACTTGACGTTGATCTCGTCGAGCCGCTGGACGAAGCGCCGGCGATCCTCGGTGTCGCGGACGGCCTCGATCGGCGTTCCGAGCACGCGGACGCCGTATTTCTCGAAGACCCCGGCGGCGTCGAGCGCGACACCACAATTCAACGCCGTCTGTCCGCCGAAGGACACGGTAATGGCGTCGATGTCCTCGCGGACGATCACCTTCTCGACGAAGTACGGGTCGACGGGGTGGAAGTACACCTTGTCCGCGAGCTGGTCGCTCGTCTGGATCGTGGCGATGTTTGGGTTGATCAGGACCGTGTAGAGGCCCTCTTCTTTGAGAGCTTTGATCGCCTGCGAGCCCGAGTAGTCGAACTCGCCCGCCTCGCCGATCTTGAGCGCGCCAGACCCGAGGATCAGCACGCGTCGCGGCTTTTTCGGAAGATATTGACCGAACATCGTGTGCTCCCTCTCTCAGACCCGCGTCGAGCCGACGAGGCGCAAGAAGTCATCGAACAAGAACGCCGCGTCCTCGGGACCCGGCGCAGCCTCGGGGTGAAACTGCACGCTCGCCCAGGGCCTGGTGCGGCAGCGAATGCCCTCGTTGGACCCGTCGTTGACGTTGACGAACCACGGCTCCCACTCGGCGGGAAGCGACTCGTCGTCGACGACGTAGCCGTGGTTCTGCGAGGTCACGTAGCAGCGTCGCGTGAGCAGATCCTGGACGGGCTGGTTCTGCGAGCGATGGCCGTACTTGAGCTTCACGGTGTTGCCCCCGGCTGCGAGGCCGAGGAGCTGGTTGCCCATGCACACGCCGAAGATCGGCTTTCCCGAGGGAAACACCGCGGTCTTCAGCTGCTCGACCGTGCTCAGCATGTCCTTGGGGTCGCCCGGTCCGTTCGAGAGCAGAACGCCGTCGCACTCCTTCAGATACGGCCGCAGGTCCTTGTGAAACGGAACCCGGATCACGCTCGCGCCCCTCGCCACGATCGACCGAACGATCGAGTCCTTCGCGCCCGTATCCACCAGCAAGATCTTGAGCGGACCGCCCTCGTAGCGAATCACGTCCGGCACCGTCGTCATCGCGCACACGCGCGCCATCTCGACGTGCTCGGTCTTCGCCCGGGCGTCGACCGGGCTCGTCTTCTGATCGACCAGAAAGCCCTCCACCGTCCCGTGCTCGCGCAACTTTCGCGTCAGCGCCCGGGTGTCTACGCACTCGATCGCCGGGACACCCTCGCTCGCGAGCCACTGTCCGAGCGTCCGCACGTTGTCGTAGTGCGACGGGTTGGGGCTGTGCCGCAACACCACGAGCCCCTGCACTTGAACGCGTCCGCTCTCGTACTTGTCGCGCAGCTCCGCGAGGGGTTCGATCTTTCGCGGCGCCGGGACCCCATAGTTTCCCTGGAGCGGGTAGGTCAGAACCAGAATCTGCCCTTTGTAGCTCGGGTCAGTCAGCGTCTCGACGTAGCCCGACATTCCGGTGTTGAACACCACTTCGCCCGAGACCTCGCGGGCTGCTCCAAATGAGCGTCCCTCGTACACGGTTCCGTCAGCGAGCAGCAGCTTCATCGCCTGCATCGACGTCCTCGCGCGATCGGCGGCGGTGCGAGAGAGATTGGGAGGTCCGCCGAAAGGCGGCGCGGTCGTACACCATCGCGACGCGCCGCGCTACGAATTGGCGACGACCATCCCTATACTCGCGCCCCACACCATGCACGACCGGTTTTTACGCGCCTGTCGACGGGAGCCCGTCGACGTCACCCCCGTTTGGTTCATGCGTCAGGCAGGCCGCTATATGCCCGAGTATCGAGCGCTTCGAAGCAAGTACTCGATGCTCGAACTCTGCCGAACGCCCGAGCTCGCCGCGGGCGTCACGCTCCAGCCCGTTCGCGCGCTGGCTGTCGACGCGGCGATCTTGTTCGCAGACATCCTTCTGCCGCTCGAGCCGATGGGCGCGCCGTTCGACTTCGCCAAGGGCGAAGGTCCGGTGATCTTCGAGCCCGTCCGCCGTGTCGAAGACGTCGAGCGCCTCCGCGTGTTCGAGATCGAAGAAGGTCTCGGATATGTCCTGCAGACGATTCGGTTGCTTCGAACCGAGCTAGAGGGGCGCTGTCCTCTCATCGGCTTCGCCGGCGCGCCGTTCACGCTGGCCAGCTACCTGATCGAGGGCGGCAAGAGCTCGCACTTCGAGAAGACCAAGTCGTTCATGTACTCCGAGCCCGCCGCGTGGAACGCGCTGCTCGACAAGCTCGCCGAGGTCACGCGCCGCTATCTCCGCGCGCAAATCGAAGCGGGCGCCGAGTGCGTGCAGCTCTTCGACTCGTGGGTCGGCCAGCTCTCGCTCGATGACTACCAGACGTTCGTCGCGCCTCACGTCAAGAGCGTGCTCGAGGACGTTCAGCGCACGGGCGTTCCGGTGATCCACTTCGGCACCGGCACGGCGACGCTGCTCGAAGCGATGCGAGACGCCGGCGGGACGGTCATCGGCGTCGATTGGCGCCAGCCGCTCTCGACCGCGTGGAGCAAGATCGGCCACGACCGCGCGGTTCAGGGCAACCTCGACCCATGCGCGCTCTTCGCCCCCTGGCCCATCGTCGAGGCGCGCGTCAAAGCGATCCTGGACGACGTCGCGTCGAGGCCCGGCCACATATTCAACTTGGGCCACGGAATCCTGCCGACAACGCCGGTCGACACCGTCAAGCGCGTCGCGGATTTCGTGCACGCCTACGCCGGTCAACGCACGGACGGCTCCGCCGAAGCGACGACGTGAGCAGTTCGGTTCGACCCTCAGCTCCGCCCGGCGCCCGTTCGATCGCCATCATCGGCGGCGGTATCGCTGGGCTCACCAGCGCCTACCGCGCGACGAAGAAGTGGCCGTCGCACAGGGTCACGCTCTTCGAGGCCTCCGAGCGCGTGGGCGGCCCGATCGAAACGAGCTTCGAGCAGGGTTTTCTCCTCGAGCGCGGGCCCGACGGCTTCGTGCGCTCCAAGGGCAGCGCGGAGGCGCTCGCCCGCGAGCTGGGCCTCGGCGACGAGCTCATCGAGACGCGGCCCGAGTATCGCAAGCTGTACCTCTTCAAGGACAACGAGCTTCGCGCGGTTCCCGACGGGCTATCGCTGGTGATTCCGTCGGACGTGGGCTCGTGGCTCCGCTCGCCGCTCGCGACGAGCCGAGGCAAGGCCTCTGGGACCTCGTTCTTCCGCGAAGGACCACGAGCGGCGAAGAGACCATCGCGTCCTTCGTGCGAAGACGCCTCGGCGACGAGGTCTCGTCGCTCTTCGCCGAGAGCGTGCTCGCCGGCATTCACTCTGGCGACCCCGATCGACTCAGCATCGACGCGACGTTTCCGCAGCTCGTCGCGATGGAGCGCGATCAGCGCTCGCTGATCCTCGCCGCGCGCAAAGCTCGGCTCTCTCGTGGGTCGAGCGCGCCCGTGAGCGCGTTTCTCTCGCTCGCTCGAGGGATGGGATCGCTCGTCGACGCCCTCGTCGCGAAGCTCCCAGCAGGGACGCTGCGCCTGCGCGCGCCGGTTCGCGCGCTCTCGATCGTCGGCAAGCGATGGCTCGTGCACACCGAGCGCGGCGCCGAGTCGTTCGACGCCGTGCACCTCGCGCTGCCGCCTCGCGCTGCGGCGCCATTGCTCTCGCAGATCGCGCCGGACGCCGCGCGGCTGCTCGCAGCGGTTCGCCACGTGAGCTCTGCGGTCGTGCTGCTCGGGTATCACCAACGACAGCTCGAGCGCACCCTCGATGCGTCGGGCTTCGTCGTCCCTCCCGGCGAGGACTGCGAGCTCACCGCGTCGACGTGGCTGTCGCACAAATGGCCCGGCCGCGCGCCGCAAGACCACGTCCTTCTCCGCGGATTTCTCGGAGGAACGCGCGACCCCGAAGCGCACACGCTCCCCGACGACGAGCTGATCGCCCGCGCGAAGAAGGGCTTCGCTCGCACCGTCGGGGCCCATGGTGAGCCGGTGCTCTCGCGGGTGGTTCGCTATCCCGTCGCCAGCCCGCAGATGGAGCTCGGACACCGCGCTCGCATCGAGCGCGTCGCGCGCCTCGTGGCAGAGCTTCCCGCGGAGCTTCACCTCGCGGCCGCCGGCTTCAACGGCGTGGGAATCCCCGACACGATCCGCCAGGCCCAGAGCGTCTGGCCGTAGCCATCGCCGTCAGGCGCTGCCGCCGCCCGAGCGCACGAACGCTCCCGGAGCGACCCCGATCGAGCGTCGATACGCCCTGTCCCACAGCTCGCTCAGCTCGCCGCCGAAGAGCAGCTCTTCGTCGAGGTCGCACGGGAGCCAAGCGCCTTCGCTCACCTCGCCCTCGAGTTGCAACGGGCCCCAGCCCGCGTAGCCGAGCAACAGGTGAAAGTCTCTCGGCTCGGCGCCGGCGAGCACGGCGCGAAATGCATCGACGTCACCGCTGACCGCGACGTTGGTTCCGATCGCGATTTCACCGGGAATCTCCACGTCGATCCCGCGCCGTCGATACAGCATCCAGCCCGAGCTCGGCGTGACCGGGCCGCCCCGACGCGCCTCGCGCTCGAACGCAGGAGACCTCGGGAGCTTCGACACGTCGCTCACCAGCTTCGATTCGACGAGGAGCTCGCCGACGACGCCGCACTCTTCGCCGTTGACCACCCAGCCGAGCGCGCCGTCGTCCGAATGTCGGCCGAGAATCACGACGCTCTTTTCGAAATTCGGATCGCCGAGCCGAGGCGCAGCGAGGAGCAGTCCGGGAGCAAGCGATCGTAGGCTCATGGGGTGAAAGCGGGGCCTCCGTGCGACGAACCCGAGGATACCCCGGCTCGCCGCCGCTCGCTCGTCCACAGCGCGCGATCCGTCACGTTGGTCGGTGACGCTCGGTGTCCCGGCGTTATAGAACTCGCGCGTCATGGCGAACGAGTTCGTGTTCACGATGCACGATGTGCGAAAGGCGTACCCCCCGAACCGCGAGGTTCTCAAGGGCATCACGCTCGCGTTTCTGCCAGGCGCCAAGATCGGCGTCCTCGGCAACAACGGCAGCGGCAAGAGCACGCTGCTCCGAATCATGGCCGGCGTCGACAAGGACTTCGCTGGCGAGGCAAAGCCGACCGCCGGGATCCGGGTCGGCTACCTCCCGCAGGAGCCTGCCCTCGACGAGAGCAAGGACGTCAAAGGCAACGTCGAGCTCGCGGTCGCGCACATCCGCGCGTTGCTCGTGCGCTTCGAAGAGCTCGGCAACAAGCTCGGCGAGGCGATGAGCGAGGCCGAGTCCGACAAGGTCATGGCCGAGTACTCGCGCGTTCAAGAAGAGATCGACCGCAACAACGCGTGGGAGCTCGACCGCCAGCTCGAGATCGCCATGGACGCGCTGCGGCTTCCGCCTGGAGACGCGCAGGTCAAGACGCTTTCGGGCGGCGAGCGCAGGCGCGTTGCCCTCTGCCGAATCCTGCTCGAGCGGCCCGACATCCTCCTGCTCGACGAGCCCACCAATCACTTGGACGCCGAGAGCGTGCAGTGGCTCGAGCAGCACTTGAAAGAATACCCGGGCTGCATCGTGGCCGTGACCCACGACCGATACTTTCTCGACAACGTAGCTGGGTGGATCCTCGAGCTCGATCGCGGCGAAGGTAGACCCTTCAAGGGAAACTACTCGCAGTGGCTCGAGGCCAAGAAGAAGCGCCTGGAGATCGAAGAGAAGCAGTCTTCTGCCAGGCAAAAGGTGATCGACCACGAGCTCGAGTGGGTTCGCTCGTCGCCTCGCGCGCGGCAAGCGAAGAGCAAGGCGAGGCTCCAAGCGTACGACACGATGCTGCAGCAGCAGGGACCGGAGAAGGTCCTCATCGCAGACATCCAGATTCCGCCAGGACCCAGGCTCGGCGACGTCGTGATCGTGGCCGAAAAGGTCAGCAAGTCCTTCGGCGAGCAGCTGCTCTACGACAACCTGAGCTTCACGCTGCCGCGCGGCGGGATCGTCGGCATCATCGGCCCCAACGGCGCGGGAAAGACCACGCTGTTTCGCATGATCATGGGCTACGACAAGCCCGACGGCGGCGTGCTCACCGTCGGCGAGACGGTCAAGCTCAGCTACGTCGACCAGAGCCGAGACGCGCTCGATCCGAACAAGACCGTCTGGCAGGAGATCTCCGACGGAAAGGACTTGATCCAGCTCGGCAAGCGCGAGGTCAACTCCCGCGCGTACGTGGGCGGCTTCGCGTTCAAGGGATCGGACCAGCAGAAGCGCGTCGGCGACCTGTCGGGCGGCGAGCGAAACCGCGTTCATCTCGCGAAGCTGCTCAAGTCCGGCGGCAACGTGCTCTTGCTCGACGAGCCGACCAACGACCTCGACGTCGACACGCTCAGGGCGCTCGAAGAGGCGCTCGTGGACTTCGCGGGATGCGCGGTGATCATCTCGCACGACCGCTGGTTTCTCGATCGCATCGCGACGCACATCCTCGCGTTCGAGGGCGACTCGCGCGTCGTGTGGTTCGAGGGAAACTACCAGGACTACATCGCTGACAAGATCAAGCGCCTCGGCGAAGACGCTGTGCAGCCCAAGCGGATCAAGTACCGCAAGCTGACGCGCGGTTGACCCGATGCCATCGGAGGACGTTCGTCGAGTGATTCGGCCCAGGCTCGACCCTCCGTTGGTCGACGCCGCGCTGGACGCGCTCGAGGCGCGCTCTCCGTCGGACCGCGCTCGTCGCGAAGGGGACGGCTGGGTGGTGCGCGACGAGGTTCCCTGGTTTCTTCTGTTCGCCGCGGTCGCGCTGGTGCTGTTGGCGGCGATCGCTCACACGGGCGCCGCGCGCGCCGCGGGCTATCCGCGCGCGCTTCGTCCGCTGCCGTGGCTGATGGACGCGGGCTGGCTCGCGTCGCTCGCGGGTTTTCTTCGGCGCTATTGGGGCGCGTTCTCCTTCGCGCTGCGCGAGCGGTCGCTCGTGTTCACGTGGACCTTTCGAGGCCGCGCTCTCCGTGAAGTGTCGGTCGACCCCGAGGACGTCCAGGCCGTGCGAGTGCTGTCGGATCGCACGGTGACGCTCGAGGGGCCACGAAATCAAGTCATCGCTTCCCCGTTTCGCGCAGGCGCGCTCGACCCGCCGTGGCTCGCTCGCTGGATCGCCGACGCCGTCGTCGCGCTCTGCGAGCGCGCCCTCGCCCGTTAGCGCTCGCTTGCTTCGCCGCGATCGCGCGCCGTGATCAGCGCCCGTTGGCGATCAGCAAGTGCACGGTCTCGCCGTCGCGGGTGGTCATCTCGCGGACGCGGTAGCGGCCATCGGACGGGCTGAGCGCCACGTCGCAGAGCTTCGCTGCGTTGTACGGACAGGCGCGACAACGCGACGGAGACGTCGTGTGGCTCGGCGCTCGCGAGCCCTTCCAGTAGCCGAGGGCCCACGACACGTCGCGCTCTGCTGCGTTCGCGTTGTGCGGAAACACAAACAA
The DNA here is from genome assembly GCA_001465015.1 of Deltaproteobacteria bacterium Ga0077539. Classification (GTDB taxonomy): domain Bacteria; phylum Myxococcota_A; class Polyangia; order Polyangiales. The sequence continues at coordinate 128,857 of LNEO01000143.1, forward strand.
CGTGAACGCGTTCGAATCGAGCCGTCGCACGCCCAGGCCCGCGATCGGGTCGGGCATCTGCGAGTTGGTCGGCACGCGCCGCTCGCCCCACGGCGCGACGTTGGCGATCTCTGCCGCGCGCTTCGCCATGGTCTCGGCGAGGTTTTCGGGCCGCGGACCACCACGCGGAATCACCGCGACTGCGTGCACGAGCTCGCTCGTGTCGAAGCCGCTCGTGTGCAACAGCTTGCCGTACGCCTCGACCTGCACGACGTGCGTGGGATAGAGGTCTCTTCGGCCAGAGAATTTCCACTCGAGCAAGAGCCGCGCGCGGGCGCCTTCGAGCTGCACGCGATCGGCGCGCCCGATGAGCGGAACGCCTTCGACCTCCCCCGCGAGCCCCAGCTCGACGAGGCCCATCTTCTCGCCCACCTCGATGCGACGGGTCACTTCTTCTTCCGTGATCGGCTCTGCTTCGGCCTCGAGGCGCGCGTGCCCTTCGTTGCCTGCCGCGAGCTCGGCGCTGGTGACGCGCACGTCGTGCTTGGTCCCCAGATGCACCTGCATCTCGCAGTAGTACTGGTTCGCCAAAGTGCTGACGGCGACTCGCCGCGGCGGAATCGGCGGCGGATTCGCGACGAGCTCGCGAATCAGCGGGACCTTGTCGCCGACGAACATCGCGTTGGCGATCGTCTCGAAGCCGTCCTTGCGCACCTGCGCGTAGAACGTCTTGAGCGACACCTCGACGAGCCCCGCCCCCTTGAGCATCTCCCACGCGCCTTTGCGCGAGCCGCGGCCCACCAATAGCGCGACGAAAGAACGAAAGAGCTCTCGCTCTCCTGCTCCTTCGCTGTTGCTCGCCGGGCTGTCGGTTTCGACGGTCATCGTCGCGGTGCGTCACTCTAGCACCGACCTCCCACGGCCCAACCCCTCTCCCCCTGTCAGCACAACGAATTCAACCTTTGGTCTCGTCGTGGCTCGCAGCGGCAGCAGTGCGACGAGCATCTTCTTCGGCGATCGCTCGCTTCAACCACACCTTGGCGTTCTTCATCTTGCCCACGACTTCGGTGCGCGCACATAGCGCCTTCCAAGCGGCCTCTTTGTGCTCGACGGCGAGCTCGGCGATCTCCGCGCGGTGCTTGATCCAAACGCTCACGGCTTCAGCGGGAAGCTCGATCTGCTCGAGGTCCACCTGAAACGCCTGCAGCGCCGAAGGAAGCTCTGCCGGCGGCGGCGGCGGCACTTCTGCGGCGGTCGGCCCGTTGTCGTTGGCCGCAGATTCACCGCCGCCGAGCTGCGGAACGTCCACGTGAGCGCGGCTGACGTGCGCCGGGATGGTCTCGATCTCGGTCTCGTCGAGCATGCCGAGGCCGAGGATCGACAGCGTCGCGCGGCGCTTCGCCTTGGTCTCTGCCTTCATCAACCCGTTGAGCGGGTCGCTGACAGGAACCGTCGCCACCGCGGTCTCGACGCGGCCGTTGGGGTGCGTCGCGCGGCAGACGGCGTAGATCATCTTGGTGCCCGCGACGTCGATGACCCGCGGCCCGTCGATGATCTCGCGGTTGAGCCTGTGGATCGCCGCGAGCTGATCGGTCGCGCCGCGGGTCGGGTAGAGGATCTCCTTGCCGTTCAAGCGCAGGATCGCAAACGGCTGCGTCGCCGCGGTCAATCCGAGCGCCTCGCACATCTGCGTGTAGAACCTCGCGCGCTCCTCCGGAGACAGCGCAGAGATATCTCCGCGAAGCACCATCGACTCGACGACGCGCGCGGTCGTCTTCTGGTCGAACTCGCCGATGTCCTTCACCGGAGCCTCGACGGGCTCGACCTTCTTGATTGCTTTGACGGTCATGATTGCGTTCACCCTTTCGTCGCCTGGCGACGGTGCCTTTGTTGAATTCGTGCCGCGACGCGAGCCTCTCCCAAGACTTCGCGCGCTCAGTCGCAGTCGCTCTCTTCCGCTTCGACGCGCGCGAGCCACGCGTCGCGGCGCTCGTCGCACACCGACGAAAACTCGGCGTCGAGCGCGAGCAACGCGTCCTCGTCGAGCTGCTCTCGCGACAGCTCGAAGTCCGCGACGAAACCGTCGTCGTTGACCGGCGCGGGCGCGATCGAGATCGAGATCGCGCGCTCGACGTCCATCGCGGTCGGAGCCAGCGAAGCGCCAGGGGTCCACGAGGTCTCGGCGGTGTCATTGGCCGCAAGCTCCTCGCGGAGCACTCGGATCATGTTCGCGCCCGACTCGATCTTGTCGGCCACTGAGAGTTCGTTTGCCATCGTGTCTGTCTCCGCCTTCTCGTGATCTTCAGCTTTGCGGGTCGCGCTCACGTGCGTACCGGACGCTTACAGAGCACCGCGGGAAGGCCGTCGTTGTCGGCCACACGAAACGCGAGCACCAAGACGCTCATCGCGTCGCGTCCGGCGACGGACACCTCTGCGCGCGCCACCGCCGCGCGCCGAGCGGGCGTCGCGTTGTCGTTGGCCGGAGTGTTGTCCCAGAGCGTGAAGAGGTGCATCGCGTCCTCGTTTCCGTCGCCGCACTCTGTTGTCTCGAGTGCCGCTGACAGACTCGATAGTGGGCTCGGAACACGACGCGGTCAATTCAACAGGGACATACTATGTCACGCCAAGAAACGCCGAATTGCCGCTGTAATTCCATGCAGAACTCTCAACGGTAAACCAGGACAGATAATGTCACTCTTGGACGCGTGCGAACCCCCGCAGCGCGTTGTCCAGCCCGCGCTCAGCCGCGCCGCGAACGCAATCGCGCCCGCGACGAGATCCTCGGCCCCCACCGTGATTCGTTCGATCCCGCGCCCCGCTGGCAGCGTCAGCGAATGCGCGGAGACTCGACGTTCGTGATCGACAGGTAGATCTGCGCGGGCGGCGTCCTACGCCCTCGCTCGGGCGGCGCCACTGGCTCGCTCCGAGACCCGAGCCGCGCAGCGTCGATGCCCTCTTGCGTAAGCCGTCGGACGAGGTCGCGTCCGCGCGCTTCGGCCACGGTCGCGTTGCCGTCGCGGTCGCCAGGCAAGCGCTCGGGCACCACAACGACCACGCGTCGGATCGCGGTCACCGCCGCGATGGCTTCGGCCAGCGCAGAGATCAACCGCTCGCTCCGCGCGTTGAGGGTCGCGCTGTCGGGCTCGAACTGAATCGCGTCCGTCGTGCGAATCGCCTCGCGCTCGAGCCTCACAGGCCCCGCGCAACCAGCGCGATCCGGGTTGGTGCTCGGCGATCCAACGACCGCCGGACAAGCATCCATCGAATCCGGAACGAGGTCGCGATCGCGATCGGGCAACGGACAGCCAGGCGCGTCGCGGTTGGCGTAGAAGCCCTGAAACTCCTCGACGCACTGATCGCCGGAGTTTCCGACGCCATCGCGATCGTTGTCTCCGTCCGGGCAGCCCAACCGCGTCGGATGCGGCTGCGGTCCCTGCGGAACCTGCGGGCACTGATCGACGTTGTCCGTCACGCTGTCGCGGTCGGTGTCGAACGCCGGACAGCCGAGGCGGCGCCGGTCGGTGTTTCCGTTGGCCGGTTGATCGGGGCAGCGATCGAGCGAGTCGAGCACGCCGTCGTTGTCCTGGTCGGCGTTGTCGTTGCTGATCCCCGACCCGCGGTCGACCGCCCGCTGCTCGTCGACCGTGCGAGCCGGCTCGCTGCGCGGGATGCGAAACACGAGGTCGAGCCCCACCGTCCAGAACTGCGCGTCCGAGCTGGGTCGCGTGTTGGGCCCCTGCACGACGTGGTGGTAGCGAGCGGTCGGTCCGATCGCAAACACCCCAGCGATCTCGTAGGTGACCCCGAGTCCAACGTCGAACGCGAAGCGTGTGATCGACGAGTTGCCCGTTCCGCTTGGCATCAGGCCGGCGTTGGCGTTTGCGTCCACGGAGATGCCCAGCGAGCGCCAGATCGTCGGCATGAACCGCAGACCGCCGCCGACCGTCGTCAGGCGCCCGGGATCGCGCGGCATGCTCGTCAGCGGGTCGTTGCCCGAGAAGAAGAACCCCGTCCCAGCGCCGAGCTGCACGGCCGCAAACGAGCTGAACTCGAGCGACACACGCAGCGAGCCCATCACGTTGACGCGATCGAAGCCGAGGATCTGGCGCTGGACCGGCGGAAACATCGTTCCAGCGCCGACGTCCAGGTGAAACCGAAACCGCCGCGCAAATGACTGCGCTTCGGCCACCGCTGGCATCGTGGTGATCGCCGTCAGCGCGCCGACCGTCGCGAGCCCCATGATCCAACCTGCGTTGCGCCTCGAACTCATAGCCGAGGGACTCTATCAAACCTCCCTCGCCCACCGCGCGTTCTGTCGTACGTCGCAGCGCCCGAAGGGAGAAAAGTCGAGAGCCCGAGAGTTCTTTCGAACTCTCGGGCTCTCTCCGCTGCGCGGTGGACGGGACTCGAACCCGCGGCCTCCGGCGTGACAGGCCGGCGTTATAACCGACTTAACTACCACCGCGTCTCGCGACTGTCATCGCGACGGGCGCGGTATGTATCCTCGCCCCCTGCCCCTGTCAAACCCCTTTTCGGCGACGCGATGACTTTTCTCGCGAAGCCGCTGGTTCGACCGGCCGTTTCGCCGACGGGATCAGCCCTTGAGGGCGTTGGCGGCGATCACGATGCGCTGGATCTCGCTCGTGCCCTCGTAGATCTCCGTGATTCGCGCGTCGCGGTAGTGGCGCTCGAGGTCGAACTCCGTGCTGTAGCCGTAGCCGCCGAACACCTGGATCGCCTGGTGCGTCACGCGCGTGGACATCTCGCTGGCGAAGAGCTTCGCCATCGCGCTCTCGCTCGAGTGACGAACGCCCTTGTCCTTGAGGTACGCCGCCCGCCAGATCAACAGACGCGCGGCGTCGATCTCCGTCGCCATGTCCGCGAGCTTGAACTGAATCGCCTGGTGCTGCGCGATCGGCACGCCGAAGCTCTTGCGCTCCTTGCTGTACACGACCGCCTTCTCGAACGCGGCGCGCGCGATCCCGAGCGCCTGCGCGGCGATCCCGATGCGGCCGCCGTCGAGCGTCGCCATCGCGACCTTGAAGCCGTTTCCGTCGCCGCCGAGGCAGTGGCTCACCGGCACGCGCACGTTCTCGAAGAAAATCGTGCACGAGTGCGCGGCGCGAATGCCCAGCTTGTCGTCGTGATGGTTTCGCGTGACGCCCGGCAAATCGAGCGGAACCAAGATCGCCGTCGCGCCCTTGTGCCCGATGCCCTTCGTCGTCATCGCGAACAGCACGATCGTGTTCGCGAAGGGACCGTTGGTGATCCAGTTCTTCGAGCCGTTGATCACGTAGTGATCGCCGTCCCGCTCGGCGAACGTCGCCATCGTAGCCGCGTCGGAGCCCGACATCGGCTCGGTGAGCCCGAAGCAGCCGAGCTTCTGCCCGCTCGCATAGGGGCCGAGAAACTCTTTCTTCTGCCAGTCGTTGCCGAACTTGTAGACCGGGTCGCAGTACAGCGAGTTGTTGACGGACATGATCACGCCCGTGCTCGCGCACGCAGCGCAGATCTCTTCGAGCGCGAGCGCGTAGCTCACCGCGTCGAGCCCGCCGCCGTCGTACTCGTTGGGGATCGCCATGCCGAGAAACCCGAGCTCGGCCATGCGCTGAACCAGGTCTTGCGGCCAGATCCCGCGCTTGTCGAGCTCTTTGGCCCGCGGCGCCACCTCGCGCTGCGCGAAGTCGCGCGCGCTCTTCTGGACCATCAACTGCTCTTCGGTGGGAGCGAAATCCATCAGTGACCTCTCTTCTCTTTCGTCGAGCGACGCGCGCTCACTTGCCAATGAACTTTCGGGGCGCCTTCGGGTCGGTCACGAAGGTCCGCATGCCCGACTTCTGATCCTCGGTGCCGAAGCACACACCGAACGCCTGCACCTCGAGCTCGTTGGCCACCGGCAGCGGAACGTCGTGCCCTGCTCGCATCACCCGCTTGGCCTGCGACACCGCGATCGGCGCGTGCGCAGCGATCTGCAGCGCGATCTCGTCGACCTTCTGCACGAGCTCGGCGCTCGGAATGAGTCCGTCGATAAGTCGAATTCGCTCGGCTTCGACGCCGTCGATCGCGTGCCCGCGAAACACAAGCTCGCGGCACTTGCCCACGCCCACGCGGCGCGCGAGGCGCTGCGTCCCGCCGAAGCCCGGAATGACGCCGAGGCCCACCTCGGGCTGCCCGAAGCGCGCCTTCTCGCTGGCGTAGATCAGGTCGCACGCCATCGCGAGCTCGCACCCGCCGCCGAGCGCGAAGCCCTGCACCCGCGCGATCACGGGGAACCTCGCGTGCTCGATTCGTTCGCCGAGCATGTGCCCGTTGCGCGCGAAATTCCGCGCCTGCTCCGTCCCGTAGTTCGCCATCTCAGCGATGTCGGCCCCGGCCGCGAACGCCTTCTCCCCGGCGCCCGCGAGGATCGCGACGCGAACGTCTGCGTTCTCTTCGAGGTCTGCGAACGCCTTCGAGAGCGCCGTGACGACGCTCGAATTGAGCGCGTTGAGCTTCTCGGGACGATTGATCGAGATCCGGGCGATCGGCCCGTCGACTACGACTACGACGACATCACTCATGGCGTCGCGGTGGTAACACGGCCGCCCGAGGCCCCCAAGCGCAAGGACCGCCCGTTCGCGGTCGATCAGCCGACTCTCTGACCGTTTTCGTAGCGGTAGAACCCTCGCCCGGTCTTTCGTCCGAGCCAGCCCGCTTCGACGTGCTTTCGCAGCACGTTCGCTGCTCGGTACTTGTCATCGCCGAGGTCTCTGTGGAGCACCTCGGCGATCGCCAACACCGTGTCGAGCCCAATCAGGTCCGCCAGCTCGAGCGGCCCCATCGGGTGATTGAGCCCCAGCTTGACGCCCTCGTCGATGTCCTTCGCCGTCCCGATGCCCTCTTGAAGCGCGAAGCACGCCTCGTTGAGCAGCGGAATCAAGATCCGGTTCACGATGAAGCCCGGGGCGTCCTTCGCGGTCACCACCGTCTTGTTCATCTTCGCAGCGAGCTCGATCGTCGCTGCGTACGTCGCGTCGCTCGTCTGCAGCGCTCGAATCACCTCGACCAGCTTCATCACCGGAACGGGGTTCATGAAGTGCATCCCGATCACCAGCTCGGGCCGGCTGGTCACGGCCGCGATCTTCGTGATCGAAATCGAGCTCGTGTTCGACGCCAGGATCGCGCCCGGCTTCGCGGCGCCGTCGAGCTTGCGAAACAGCTCCAGCTTCAGCTCGACCTTCTCGGTGACCGCCTCGACGCTCAGGTCGCAGTCGGCCAGGTCCTGAATGGAGCCGACCGGCGTGATCCTCGCCAGCGCCGCGTCTTTGTCCGCCGCGCTCAACTTGCCCTTCTCGACGAGCTTGCCCAGCGTCGCCTCGAGCTTTCCCTTGGCCTTCGCAGCGAGCTCGACCGTCGCGTCCGCGAGCTTCACCGCGTAGCCCGACTGCGCGGCGACCTGCGCGATCCCTGCGCCCATCTGTCCCGCGCCGAGCACGCCAATTGTGTTGATCGTCGTCATGGTTTTTCTCGGCTCGTTTGATTGTGTGTGCGATCAAACGCGCTCGACTACGACCGCGACCGCCTCGCCGCCGCCGATGCACAAAGTCGCGAGGCCGCGCTTCTTGTTCTGCGTCTGAAGCGCGTTGAGCAGCGTCACCATGATGCGCGCGCCCGAGGCGCCGATCGGGTGGCCGAGCGCCACCGCGCCGCCGTACACGTTGGTCTTGGCCTGGTCGAGACCCGCCTTTTGCGCGACCGCGAGCGAGACCACGGAGAACGCCTCGTTGACCTCGAACAGGTCGATGTCGTTCACGGTGAGCCCGAGGCGGAGCAGCGTCGTGTCGATCGCCTTGGCCGGCGCCGTCGTAAACCACTCGGGCGCCTGCGCGGCGCTTCCGTAGCCCACGATGCGCGCGAGCGGCGTCAGGCCCATGCGCTTGACCGCGTCGCCCGAGGCGAGCACCAGCGCCGCCGCGCCGTCGTTGATCTTGCTCGCGTTGGCAGCGGTGATCGTCCCGTCCTTCGCGAACGCCGGCCTCAACGAAGACATCTTGTCGGGGTTGCCGCGCTTGGGCTCTTCGTCCTCGCTCACGGTGACCGCGCCCTTCTTGCCTTCGATCACCACTGGGACGATCTCGCGCGCGAACACGCCTTCGGCCTGCGCCGCCAACGCTCGGCGGTAGCTCTCTTTCGCGAAGGCGTCCTGCGCGTCCCGCGGGATCGCGCACTCTTTCGCGCAGAGCTCGCCGGCCACGCCCATGTGAAAGTTGTTGTACGGGTCCCACAAGCCGTCGTGGATCATCCCGTCCACCATTTGCGCGTGGCCCATGCGCGCGCCGTTGCGCGCCGAAGGGAGGTAGTACGGAACCTGCGACATGTTCTCCATGCCGCCCGTCACGACCACTTCGGCGTCGCCCAAGAGAATGCTCTTGGTCCCGAGCATCAGCGACATGAGCCCGGACCCGCAGACCTTGCCCACGGTCGTACACGGAACGGTGTTGGGCAGTCCTGCGTAGATCGCCGCCTGTCGCGCTGGCGCCTGACCCTCGCCCGCTGTCAGCACGTTGCCCATGTACACCTCGCGCACCGCCGCGTGAGGGACCTTCGAGCGATCGAGCGCCGCGTTGATCGCCGTGGCGCCGAGGCGCACCGCGGGAACCTCCGCGAGCGCTCCCTGAAACGAACCGATCGGCGTGCGGGCGGCACCAACGATGAAGACCTCGATCATGCTGGACATGTGCTCGTGCTCCTTGCGGCCCGATGGCTCGTGCGCCGATCGAGCGAGTTTCGGTCTCGGTTGCCCGATCGTTCGTTCGTCGGGCGCGCGAGGTATTGACCGCGTCCGGCCGCGCCGGTCAAGCGCAGACCCTGCCGATCGAATCGACGGCGGTCGAGGGGCCGAGCGACCCTGCGGCCGCCCTTGTTCAGAAGCCGCCAGAGGCGCCGTTGCGACACATGGCGCAGATCGCTGGCGGGCTCGGCCTCGAGCAGCTGGCTGGACAATAGTTCACGCGGTTGAACACCAGCGCGCTTCCCATCCCGTCGTTGAACTCCTGACACTCGCTCGAGAGACCGCGAACGGTCATCTCGCCGTAGCCGCCGTTGTCGACGAACCGCTGCGCGCAGGACACATCCGCGGCCGTCCGCGTGCTCCATCCCGGCAGCGGCGGCAGCGCCCTCGGCATCGGCGGGCGCGTCGCCGTGAGCGTGGTCTCGACGCACGACTCGGACAGCACGCAGTTGGTTGGCCGCACCATCATCCCCATCGCGTCTGCGGGCGCATCGTACGAGCGCAGGCGGTAGCACAGCCTGAACGTCCCTCCGCAGTCGACCGTGAGGTTGCTCGAGCTCCACGTCGGCGCAGGAGGAGGCCAGGGAGCCATACCCGTTCGGGACGGACCGCAGCTCGTCGCTCCTCCGCCCATGTCGATCGACGACGAGGCGCCCAACACGCGGGTAAACGTCGCGTCGCCGTAGATGAAACACGGGCTGACGTTGGTGATGTTCCACGTGCCCTCGGAGAAGCAGTTGCACGCTCCGGGGCCGCGCGTGACGCCGGGCGTGGGCAGCACCGCGCCCTCGCAGGCGCCCCACACGGGAAACTCCGTCCCCTGGCAGGTCGTCATTCCGTCCCGGCATTGACCGCGGTTTCGGTTGACCCTGAGCCCCGTCCAACACGGCGCCGTCATGCCATTGGCCGCGCACGGACAGCCTTCGCGGTTCTTGTCCGGCGGACAACGCGGGTCGTCCGTCGCGGGGTTCACGCCCACGTCGAACGGAACGCGCCCACCGTCCCCGTCGCACATGAACGGCGGGGGATCCTCCGCGAAGAACGCGTCTGGATTGATTCGAACCCGCCCATCGTTGGCGCTCGACGCGTCGGACCCCGAGGTCCCGCTGTCGAAGCCTCCGCCGCCGTCCATGCCTCCGCCGCTCATCGAGTCGACGACGCCGCGGTCGCCGCGCGCGTCGCTGCGACTGATCGTGGTCTCTTCGATCGCGCACGCGCTCGCGGCGACCGCGCACGTCGCGACGATGGCGTGCCGAATGATCCTTGTCGCTCGTGTCTCGATTACGCGCATGGGTTCGGAGCTCCTCTCACGAAATGGTACACGGGGCACGCGGGGGCGCGTCACCCCATAGGCGCCGAAAACGTCACGGCTGAAACAGAGAGGTAGA
>LNEO01000144.1 GCA_001465015.1 Deltaproteobacteria bacterium Ga0077539
GTGGGGGCCGCCGCGCGGCTCGATGTCAACCGTCGTTTCGTCGCTCGATTTGCAACTCCAAGTCGCTGTTTGTGTCGTGGAGTTTTCGGCGCCTATGGTGCCCCCCATCCCCCGCCGTTGACTCAGCTCACTTTGCGCCGCTTGGGCAGCGAAGGAACGCGCTTGTTCAACGCTCGCTCCAGCGCCCGCTTGTCCTGCGCGGCCATCGCGCTGAAGCGCACGCCCACGGCGCGACCACCATCACCGAGGCGCCGCCCGTGAACCACGCGCGCGACCGTGGCCTCGACGTCGAACCATCGCGCCGCCTCGGGCTCGAAGAACGACAGGATCATCGAGTCGCCCGTCAGAACCTTCGCGCTCGATCGCAGCAGCGCTCCGGTGCTCGACAGGTCGAGCACGACGTTGCCGACCAGCGAGAAGTCTCGCTCGCGCACCGCTTCGCACGGCATCCGCACGGTCCTGCGCGCGGACACGCGGCGGTTGTTCTCACTTGATCCACTGCTCACGGTTGAGTGCTGCATTCGAGGCCTCCGACCCAATGGAGCCTACGTCGGTGCAGGTGCGATGATGTAGTTATCTACAGTCGATCGAGCGTGATCTCAGGGATTCGTCGATTCTGTCGACTGTGTTTGGGGGTTCGCGCGCGGTCGCACGACCACGCGTCCCTGGCCTTCGGCAGCGAGCACGGTTCCGTCGCGGCCGAAGACGAGCGGCGGCTCTGTGTCCGCGATCGCCACGGGCTCCGTGGGCCATTCGCCAGGAACGACCTGCCACCCCATCCCCCTCGACACAGCGAACGGTCCGCCCGCCCCCGCGAGCGCCACGCGCCCGTCACGCAGGATGGCCGCCACCCTCGGCTCGAACGGCGCCGCGTTCACGATTCGCCGCAGCTCTTTCGCAGGCCGCCCGCGCCACACCGAGCCGTCCTCGTGCACGACGTAGCCGAACGCCTCGACGTCCGCGAGCGTCGCGAGGAGACCGTCGCTCACCACGGTCGTGCGCGTGCCGTAACGAAGCACGTCGACGTCGCCGTCGGTACGCACACACACAATCGAGTCGTCAGCCAATGGTCGGACGGATTGATATCCGATCGACCCGTCGTACTCGACTCGCGAGCTCGTTGCATCCACGCGCACGAGCGACGGTCGCTGTCCCGCGACGAACAACGACTGCCCTCGCACGGCGAGCGCTCGCACCGTCCACGCGCCCGCCTCGGACGCGATCGGCGCACGTACCGCCTGCGCGATCGTCAGGTGATCACCGTCGGTCGATCGCAGGATCAACGCCCTGCCCGCGTTGTCTCCGCGGCCCTCGACCAGAAGCCACAACGCGCCGCGCGCAGCGACCACGTCCCGAGCCACGCCGCCGTCGAACGAAAGGGCCTCCCACCGCCCGTCTCGCACGCGAAACAGCCGTTCGTCGCTGATCGCGAACGCCCTCGTCGCGTCGAGCGCCGCGACGCGCTCGATGCGAAACGGCCGCTCGAGCGTCCCGCTTCGCCGCGCTCGGTCCTGCGCTCCGCTGTCGTCGACCGCCGAGCTGCCAGTGTCTTCGCGGGAAGAGTCTTGCGCGCTCGCCCTGCGCTCGTCCGGCGTGCGAACGGCCGGCGGCGTCGGCTGACAACACGCGAACGCCACGCACAAAAGCGCGACTGGCAGCCCGAGCGTGCGCGATCCGACGGCGATCACCGCTCCTCTTGTCCACCAGACACCAGGGTCTGCGCAACACCTCGTGTGCCCTCAACCATCGAGCAGCGCTCGGGCCCGGGCCAACACCGCGCTGTCTACCCCGCCTCGCTCGTCGAGGGACGCGATCACCTGCGCGAGGGCGGCCCGATACAGCGCAGCCGCCGGCGGATGCAGCGCCATCGCTTCGAGGTGCCGCGACACCGCCTGGGTGTCGCCCCGCAACAACGGAGAGGCCAGCGCGTCGGCGGCTCCCACCGCGCCGACGTTGTGCGCGACCGAGGCGAGCAGCGAAGAGGCGAACCGCGACGACGAATCTTCCGTGGTCGTGCTCGAAGACGCAGCCGCACGAAAGAGCACCGCGGCGGCCTGCGCCAGGGCCACGCCCCCGGTCGCGCAGAGCGCCGCGGCCGCGTGGTACCTCGGCCTGTCGACGCCCTCGAGCCAGAACACCGAGAGACCCAAGCGCGCTCCCATCGCGCACACAGAATCAAACGCCCCGCGATCGCCCTCGAAGCTCGCGGACAGACCGCGCAGAGATGGCGGGCGCTCGGCGGAGGCTACAGCCACGAGGGGATGCATCGCGCCCACCCAAGCGCCGACGGAGCTCGCCGCGACGAGCTCTGCGGGGCCGCGCATTCCGGCGCAGTGAACGACGCTGTCTCCGCGGGCGACGAGCGCCTCGCTCGCGACGCGCTCTGCAGTGCTCGCGATGGCACTGTCGGTCACCGTCAACAGCAGCAGCCTCGCGCGACGGCGACGAGCGCCAATGGTCCACGATGGGTCCCGCGCGCGCACGAGCTCGAACGGGACGCGCGAATCCTCGAGCGAGCGGGCGAAGGCGGACCCCATGCGTCCGCCGCCCACGAGAATGATCTGCGCGGTCTTCGCTCGGGTCACGCGCGATACAGCCCGCGCTCTTCGAAGTACGCCCGCACCGAGCGCGGAACGAGCGTCCCGACGTCCTCGCCCTTCGCCAACATCGCGCGCAGCTCCCGCGAGGCGACCTCGGGGATCATCGGCGCAGGCGCGCCCGGCGCGGGGTGACCTTCGCGTCCGAGCACGATCAACGGGGCGAGCGCGACCACCTCGTCCCATGCGAACCACTTGTGCGCCTCGTTGAGGATGTCGCTGCCGACCACGAGGCGCAGCGACCAATCGGGGTGGGCCGTCGCGAGCGCGCGCAAGGTGTACAGCGTGCGGCTCTCGCCGCCGAGGGTCTGCTCGATGTTCGAGACGCTCGTGCGCGCGAGATCCGCGAAGGCGCGCTCGCACATCGCGAAGCGGTGCGCGAAAGGGACCAGCGATTTTCCAAGCGGATGATCGAAGGCTGGGATGACGATGAGCTGGTCGACCTCTTGTGTCGCGAGAACGTACGCGCCCGCGAGCACGTGCCCGACGTGCGGCGGGTTGAAGCTCCCGCCGAACACCGCCACCCGCGTCACGCCGACTGCACTCCCATCTTCGCGCCTCGAGCCAGCGAGATCTTGTGCTCGAGCGTCACCGAGCCGCTCGCATCGTAGATCGCGCAGCGCAGGTGTTCACCGTCGTACTCGAGCAGCGCCGCAGAGGGGTTCGCGCCCATACCGATCCATCCAGGCGAGAGAAAGATACGCGGTCCAATCGCGCGCAGCTGCGGCTCGCGCGCGTTGCCCCACACGATGGCGGTCGCGTTGGCCACGTCGTCTTCGTCGAGCACGCCCTTGTCGAACACCATCAGCACCACCCGGTCGTCGAGCATCTCGACCGCCCGCGATGGCGGCGCCGGAAGCGACGCGAGGTCGTTGAGCCTGCGAGCGCGCTTGTCGCGAGCGAGCAGGTCTTGCAGCGCTTCGGCGGGGGCGTCCGCTGCGAGCAGCGCGACCTCGTCGAGAAACGCGCTCTCGTCCGCGGGCGCGCCGAGGCGCGAGGCCCACCCAGCGATCGCGCGATCGAGCGCGTCGTCCGCGCCGAGGTACACGACACGATCGGCACGAAGCTCGAAGAGCAAGAGCTCTGCGGGCCCCCTGAGCGCAGTCGCGTCGCCGCGACAAGGACCGATGAAACCGAGCTTCATGGAGTGGCTCGGAGGACGGTAACTGATCACGAAGAAATCAGCATCAGCCGTCGATCCGAAGCACGAAAACGGTCAGCCCGGGATCGGGATGCAGCAGCCCGTCGTGCAATAGAAGTTCGCCGGACACGCGGCTTGCCCGGGGAGTCCGCACGCTTGAATTCCCGCCGGGCACTGGCTCGCGGGCGTTCCGCTGTCAGTGACAGGAACGGTGCTGTCGGGGCGGCTGCCGTCGGCGGGAGTGAACCCGTCGGCAGGCATCCCGCCATCGGGCACCGGCGGCGGAAAGCACTCGGGCGGAGGCATGGGCCGACCGATGCAGACCTCGCAGGGACCGCAGTCGTTGAAGCAGCTCGGCACTGGCGTGCACGGCTTGCAACGATTGACGTCCCCAGCGGCAGCGAGCGTGCACGACCCGTTGCCAGCGTTGTCGGTCGAGCCGAGCCACACGAACTCGCCGCCCATCGCCGCAGACCGGCCGCGGATCGAGGGAAAGGTGCAGCAGCCGAAGCAGTCGCAGCCGTTGGGCGTGATCGGCCTGCAAGTGTCCAAACACTGGCGCGGCTGCGTCGCAGGGCACGTCATTCCGCCGACCGCGTTGCGATCGTACGGACACGTCGGACCCTCGGGCGGAAAGTTGGGCGCGACCGACAACGGGTCGCATCGATGATCCCAGCGACACTGATCGGACCCCGATCCGTTGCCTGCATCGAAGTAGCAGTCGACGCGGCATCGCCCTCCCGACTCACCGGGAACGCCCGTGAGCAACACAGGCCCCTCGGTGTTGTCGCACGGGCCGAGACACTCGGGGTCCGCTTCGTCGACGCGACCATCACCGTCGTTGTCGATACAGTCGGCGCACTGGGCGACGCCGCCGCCGCCAGCGCACATGCGCGGGACACACACCGTTCGCGAGTCGCTGGGGACGTCCATCGGCGCGGTGACATCGGTGGGCGGCGTGGCATCCGGTGGAATCACGCGTCCGTCCGGGAGCGTCACCTGACCGTCTGGCCCCACAACGGTGCCGTCTGGAAAGGACGCGTTGCCGTCCATTCCACCGCTGCTATCCCCGGTCATTCCGCCGTCCATCTGGGACGTCGCGGAGTCTCCCCCATCCGATGGCGTGCTGTTCGAGCTGCACGCCACCGTGCTCGTGACTGCCGCGACGAACGCGAGGCCCCGAAGCGCCCGACGGGTCGCTCGATGGTGAAGGCTGTCTGATTTCATTGGCTTAGTATGCCCACAAAGCGACCACCGTCGCGAATCCCTTTCGACGCCCTCGCGCCTGCTGTGGGACAACACCGATCAATCATGACAACAGAACGCACCGTCGTGATCCTCGCCGCCGGACAGGGGACGAGGATGAAGTCTTCACTGCCCAAGGTCCTCCATCAGATCGCGGGCGTTCCGATGATCAGCTTTGCGATCGACGCCGCGCTCGCGCTCGACCCCGAGCGCGTGATCGTCGTCGTCGGACACGGGCGAGACCAGGTCGAGGCCGCCGTGCGCGCGCGGTTCTCCGACCGAGTGGTCTTCGCGCTGCAACAACAGCAACGAGGAACCGCAGACGCCGTGCTCGCCGCCCTGCCGCAGGTGCCCGCGACGAGCCGCGAGGTGATCATCACGTACGGGGACTGTCCCCTCGTGCCCGGGGCGTTCTTGCAGAAGCTCGCGCTGGCGCGGTCCGATCGAGAAGCGCTCATGTCCGTCGCGACCGCGCGGATCGATGACTCCACCGGCTACGGCAGGATCATCTTCGATGGAAATAGCACCAACGGAGCGCGCAACATCCTCGCCATTCGCGAGCACAAGGACTGCTCGGAGCAAGAGCGCGCCATCGACGTCATCAACGCAGGACTCTACGCGGTCGATCGCGCGTTTCTCGACAGCGCGCTCAGCAAGATCGACGCGAGCAACGCGCAAGGGGAGTTCTATCTCACAGACCTCGTCGCCCTCGCCAATCGCGACGCGTCCACGCGGACCAAGGCCGTCGAGCTGCGCGGCGACGCATCGCTCCTCCGCGGAATCAACGACCGCGCCGAGCTCGCCGACGCCGAAGCGGACATGACCGAGATCCTCAACGATCGCTGGCGACGCGCGGGTAACACCATCGCCCGAGGCGCGCGCATCGATCGCGACGTCGAGCTCGAGCGCGACGTCACCATCGCGCAAGGCGCGGTCCTCCGCGGCCGAACCCGAGTGGCGAGCAACACAGTCATCGACGTCGGCTGCGTCCTCGATGACGCCGAGATCGGCGAGTCCGTTACGCTCAAGCCCTACTCGATCGTGACGCGCTCGAAGATCGGCGCCCGCGCGCAGATCGGTCCGTTCGCGCACGTGCGACCGGACAGCGACGTCGCCGAAGACGCGCACGTGGGCAACTTCGTCGAGCTCAAGAAGACCCGCATGGCCAAGGGAGCGAAGGCCAATCACCTCGCGTACCTCGGCGACGGCGTGATCGGCGCGGGCGCCAACATCGGCGCAGGCACGATCTTCTGCAACTACGACGGCTTTCAGAAGCACACCACCACGGTGGGTGAGGGTGCGTTCGTCGGCTCCAACAGCTCCCTCGTCGCGCCGATCGCGATCGGAGCTGGGGCCTACGTAGGAAGCGGAAGCGTCGTCACCAAGAACGTCCCGGACGGCGCGCTCGCGGTGGGACGCGCCCGGCAAGAGAACAAAGAGGGATACGCCGAGCGAATTCGCGCGATGAAGAAGAAGCCGCCCGCAAAACCATGACACATTGAGTGCCATGAGTTGGACTCGAGTCTTCTGTGTGCTCGCTTCGACTGCATGGCTCTCCCTCGCCGCTCCCGGCTGCGGCGCGCCCGCTTCGGCGTGTCCTGGCCCGAGCTGTCCGTGCATTGGCGGTGCCGCAAACGCCTGCCAATGCACCAACGGATCGAACTGCTCGTGGTCCATCACGAACAGCGGCAGCTTCGTGTGCGGCAGCGCCGCGACGTGCGCGACGCGCTGTCAGGACTCGTGCAACGTCACCTGCGGCCCCGGCGGAAGCTGCAACCACGAGGGCGCCAACAGCAACAACGTCACGTGCAACAACACGACGTGCAACGTCCGGGTCGGACCGAGCTCCAACGTCAACTGCAACGGCGGAGCGCGGTGCACGATCACCTGCACAGGCACTTGCAACGTCGACTGCCGAGGCGCTGGCTCTTGCACGCTCGTTTGCGGCACCGCCGCGCCGCGCTCGGTCATGACAACGGACCAGTGCCAGTAGCAAGCGGGTCGCCGCAACAACAACGCCGCGTGACGAGTAGGTTATCCTTCGGGCCGTGATCTTCGAGGCTCCGGTCCGAGGCTTCTACGCGTCGCTCGTGCTCGCGGTCGCTAGCCTTGCGTCGAGCTGCGAGCCGAGACCGGCGACCGCGCTGGTCGTTCGATTCGCGACCGACGTCGAGCCCGCGCGCGCGCGTCGCGTCGCGCTGACGCTGCGCTGGGACGAGCCAGGCTCGAGCGAGTTCGCGATGCGCGACTACGTGCTCGGCGGGGGCGCCGGGGACGCAGGTGGACTGCGCTTTCCCGGGAGCGTCGTCGTGGCTCCCGTCGACGCGCGCGAAGCCGCCCGCGCAGCGAGAGCCCTGCACGTGCAAGCGACGCTGTTCGCGACCGCGAGCGACGGAGCGACGCGCGCCCACAGCACCGCGCGCGCGCTCGTGCGACTCACCGACGAGCGGACGGTCGCCGTCGATCTCTTCTTCGCCGACCTGTGCGCGACCTCGGGAACCAACGCGCGCTGCACCACTGCGGAGTCCTGCACGGTCTCGAGCGGACAAGCGCAGTGCGCACCGGTCGCGCTCCAGGACCGCCTGCCCGAATACCAGTCAGACGCTTCCATCCGGGACTAGCTCATTTGATTTCATGATCACGAATCGAAACACGCTTCGACTCGCCGCTCTCTTCGCCGCCCTCGCCTCCTCGCGATCGCGTGCGGTTCGGGCGCAGAGCGCCCCATCGACGGCCGTCACGCAGACCGACGAGCCCGCGGCGCGTGAGCTCTTCAACCGCGGGGTCGCCGCGCTCGGAGAGGCGCGCTTCGCCGAGGCCGCGGGGCTCTTCGAAGAGAGCTACCGACGCAACCCCGCGCCGGTCGCGCTCTTCAACCTCGCGTTCGCGTATCGCGGCCTCGGTCGCTACCTCGACGCTGCGGCGTGCGTGCGGCGCTTTCTCGATAACCCTGGAAGTACCCCAGCAGATCGCGTCGAGGCCGCGCGCGTCGAGCTCGGCGCGCTCGAGCGTTCGATCGCGCGAGTCTCGCTCACGGTGCGGCCGACGACGGCCGTCGTGCGCGTCGACGGAAGGCCCGCGCGTGTGATCGAAGGATCGATCGAGCTCGACCCTGGGCGGCGCGTGATCGAGCTGTCGCTCGACGGATTTCGCTCCGAGCGACGAGAGCTTCAGTTAACAGCGGGCGCGAGAGAGACGCTGTCGATCGAGCTCTCGCTCATCGATGACGCCGCGCGGCTGCGGGTCGAACCGTCGGTCGCATCGGCGCGCGTCACGATCGACGGGGCGTTCGTGGGCGCGGGGCTGGTCGAGCGACGCGCGACGATGGGCGTTCATCGCGTGACGGTCTCGGCCGAGGGGTATGTCCCCCTCGAGCGAACGGTGCGCGTCGGCGGAACGGGCGTGGTCCGCGTCGACGCGGTGCTCCAGCGCCCGCGCAGCAACTACTGGCTCTGGCTCGGGCCAACGATCGGCGTCGTCGCGGCGACGGGCCTCTCGGTCGGAGGCTACTTTCTCTGGCGCGAGCTTCGGCCAACCGCAGAGCCGCCGCTACCGCCAGACCGCTGGGGCGACCCAGTGTTCTAAGCGGGCGTTGGAGCGGCGTGGGAGCAGAGACCGCCGCCCCGCTGGCCTCGTTGCGAGTTCAGCGACGTCTCGACCGACCCGAGCGGCGCGCCAACGCGACGGCGAGCACCGACGCGAGCGCGAGCAGCGCCCGATCTCTCGTCGCGCTCGTCCCGGCGTTGACGACGACTTTGCACCCGCAGCCGCGCCCAGCGCCGTCGACGATGAGCGACGGTCTCCGCTCGTCGGTGGTCACGTCCATGACGACACCACTGTCTTGCGGAGGGACTCCGCCGTCCATCGGCGAAACGCCTCCGTCCGTGGCCGCGTCGCTCACCGAGCCCGCGTCTCGCGGCGGCTCGGGGACACACGCGCCCATCACGCATCGCTCGCCGCGCGGACACATCGCACCGTCGCACGCGTCGCGGCACGCGCCCATGACGCATCGCTGTCCCGCCATGCATGTGACCATCGAGCAGTCCGTGGCGACGCATCGACCATCGCTGCGACACGTCTCGCTCGCGGCGCAGCGACGGCACTGGCACCGAGGAACGCACGTTCCACCGACGCACACCTGGTCGCTGTCGCACATCACGCCCGCGCAGCCATCGACGCATCGTCCGGCGCGGCAGAGCTGATCGCCTGGACACCGGATTCCGTCGCACGCACCCACGCAACGCCCCGCCTCGCAGCGCTGGCCTTCGTTGCACGTGACTCCGACGCACGCGTCCTCGACGCACGTCCCGCGATCGGTGCAGCGAAAGCCGACGAAGCACGCTCTTTCGACGCACGGCGGAACGCACACCCCGCGATCACACACCTGCCCTATTGGACAGAGCCCCATGCCATCGTCGGTCATTCCGTTGCAGTCGTTGTCGACCCCGTCGCAGCGCTCGGCGGACGGCGCGGTGGTGGGCACGCACGTGAGCATTCCTGCCCGACATTGCTGCACGCCCTGGCCACAAGCGCCGCGCATCCCGGTCGAGCAGGGCCCGCCGGCGCCTGCGCACACGATGTTGCTCACGAGCGCGACGAAATCCGTGAAGTTGTTGTCGCCTCCGCGAAAGAGGTCCTCCCACGCGAAGTAGAACGCGTCGCGCGTGGCGCGCGAGTCGTAGGTGAGCAGGTGGATGTACCCGGTTCCTCCCGCAGCGACGCTGTCTGGATTGAATCGTCGCTCGGAGTAGTACGTGCGGCCCGTGCGGCCCGTGCGACCGCAACAGTCCCCGCCAGCGCACGTCCCGGACGCGCCGTCCTCAGGAGTGCGCAGAAAGAACGCGATTTCTCCGCCGCGATACGCGGGCTCTCGCGACAGATCGAGGTTCGCCACGGTCCCTTGCGCGGCGTCACACGGAATCAAGACGTGCAGGTCGGACTCGGCCGGCGCGCTGCCGGTCACGTTGTACCAACCAAACGCGTTGCGAAACGTCGCAGGCCCGCGCGACACGAGCGTAAACGTGAGCCTACAACCCGGAACGAACCGCTCGGGGGTCACGCCCGCGTCGCGCAGGGCGTCGATGCTCTCTCCGCGAGAGGAGAAGATCGACTGCAGACCCATCGTCGCCGGGATGGGCGTCCCGTCCGGTTGATTGATCGCGAACGCAGCTCGCGACAACACGGTCGCGATCAAGGCAACCAGCAGCGTCGACCATAGCCTCGCGGTGCTAGACAGTGCTCTCGTCTTCACGATGCGAGAGCATCGCACGAGGCGCGCGCGCTCGAAACGCGTCAGCCTGCCGATCGTTTTCCACGATCGGCTTGATCGACCTGGGCGCCAGGGACGAGGGCGCCGGGCCTCGGCTGCTCCCCCGAGTGCTGCCGTGCGCGACCGCCGCGCGCCGCGCGACCGCTGACCTTCGCGAGGGCCTCAGCGCGAGTGCTGACGCAGTCGATCAGGCGGTCTTTCATCACGACCATGGCCGCGCCGCTGAGCGCGCGAATCGCAGCCGAGCGCGTCACGATGACCGTGTGCTCGATGCGAATGTCGTTGCTGTTGCAGTGCGCGATGATCCTCCCGCCCACGCCGGGCTCGACCGACTCGACCTCCGAGCAGTCGATGATGAGCCCGCGCGCGACGCCCTCGCGCGCCGTGCGCTCGAGCCACTCGAGTATCGGTGCCGCGAGAATGTGGGTGAGCGTTCCACGAATCACCAAGCAGGCGACGCCATCCGCGATCCAGAACGTCTCGGTTGCCGATTTGAAACGACGTTGACCCTCGCTCATGGGCAGCCCCCTCCTCAGGAAGCAACGCCGACAAACGTACCGAATCGCCGGACACGCGCAAGTCCTGGCGCGGCGCGAGGGCAGCGGATTTCACACTGCCTCCGAGGGCGCGTTCGATAGAACCGACGAAACTCAACGATGTTTCTGTGGTCACGTGTGCGCGCGCTGCGCATGCGCGGTTGCATCGAGCGCCCGCGGCAAGAGCAGCGCGCTGTCGCCGTCGCCGCGGCCGAACACCAACACCAACGCGACGATGATCGCGACGACCACGAGGATCGCGAGCGTGATCTTCACCCACGAGTACGGCGCTTCGCCGCGCACCTCGCCGGTCTGTCCGTTGACCAGAAAGCGAAACGGCTTGTCGTTGTAGCGGTACGCCGCGACGTACACCGGCAAGAGCACGTGCTTGAACGTCTCGTTGGCGTACTGGTTTTGCACGACGAGTCCGCGCACGTCGTCACCGCCGACGTCGCCGCGGCATTTGCTTTGCTGCCCGCTCTCGACGGTGGACTGCGCCTTGACCCACGCGGAGGGCAGGTCGATCGCGTAGGACTCTGCGCGCCAGCCTGCGAGGTAGCCCGGGGCATAAGCCATCAAGTGCGTCGTGTCGAAGGTCGCAAAAGAGTTGGCCATCTCTTCGGGTAAACCTTTGCTGGCGCAGACCAGGACGTCGTCATAGTGATCCTGTCGTTCTCCCCAGGCAGGCTCCCACCGCGTGTGCCGCACCTCGCGTGTACGCGTGACGGTCTCGCCGTTCTCGACCGCCTGATACGTCTCGGTCTCGTAGTAGAACCAGCCGCGCTCGGCCTGCCATCGCGAGTGAACGTCGGCGTCGAACGTCCAGTAGGGGACGTAGACGCCGAAAATCTGCTCGAGCTTCGCCATGCTCTTGAGATTGGAGGGGCGAAACCACAGCCCAGCGAGCCAGCTCTTGAAGCTGTCGACCGCCTTCTCTCGCGGGATTCGAAAGGGGATCAGCGTCTCGGGCTGGATCAGGTTGGGGTCGGCCGGCGTCTGAACGACCGAGTGCGACGCACAATACGTGCAACTGACCGTCCGCTCGTTGGGCGCGGTGCTCACCGTCGCGCCGCACTCGCGGCACTGAAAGCTGATGGTCGCGACGCCCAAGCCGCGCGGCGCGCGCTGATAGCCCTCGCGCAGCGGAATCTCCGTCGCGCCTCGCGCGCCGGCAGGAACCGGAACCGGCGTCTGGTGCTTGCAGTACTTGCACTTCAGGCCCGCCGCGGAGACGTCGAAGATCATCTCGCCCCCGCACTGCGGGCACTGAAACTGAAGCGGCTGCTGCGCGGTTGCTGGCTCTGCTTGCGTCACCCTGAAAATCCTTCTTCGAGAATATCGAGATACCGGTTGTTGCACCGGCGCGCGCGGATTATCCTTGCGCGCGATTCCGCTAGCAACGCGTTCGACGGTGTCGAACGCAGCACTACGACCAACGTCGACGGCTGTCAGAGCAACGATCGATCTCGACGGTCTGACGGTTACAGCAATCGCGTTCGGCCCGCGCCACAAGACAACTGCACTGAACAACCAACGGCAGCGACCGAACGCAACGAGGAGGACTCGGGGATGAGCTTTTTCAATTTCGTCAAGCAGGGCGTCCGCGAGATGGCGATTGCCCGTCCCGAGGGCAACGGTGACCTGATCTTCAAGCACCCGGACAAGACGGTTCCGCGCTTCGCTCAGGTCACTGTACGCGCCGATGAATGGGCGGTCTTCGCGCGTGAAGGTCGCCCCGCGGGTACGCTCGACGCCGGCAGGCACACGCTTCAGGGCGCCGGCATTCCGTTCTTGCAGAACCTCATCGACTCGGCGACGGGCGGTGACTTCCTGCTGAGCGAGATCTTCTTCGTGAAGCGCACGCCGTTTCCGATGCCGTTCGGCGGATCGCTCGGCCACATGATCGACCCCATGACGGCGATCCGCGTCCGCGGCCGCTGCCACGGCGACCTGCTCATGCGCATCGAGAACCCCGAGCAGCTGATCTTCGGCTACTTCGGCATGGGCAAGTACCAGGAGAACCCGGACATCTTCTCCTGGCTCACCGACATGTTCTTCATGACCGTGAAGAGCACGCTCGGCAAGCTCGCCAAAGAGCAGCGCCGCACGCTGCTCGACATCATGGATCTTCAGGCGGAGCTCGGCGCGGCCTTCGTTGCCAACGCGCCCGAGCTCAACCAGGTCGGCGTGCGAATCCTGCGCGTCACCAAGCTCGAGATCGACGTGCCCGCAGAGGACCTGAAGCGCTTCGACGAGATGCGCCAGAAGGTCGCCGAGCAGATGGTCGGCCTTCAGCAAGACGAGATCGCGATCCAGCGCGCCGCGCTGCAAGCGCAGGCCGAGCAGGCCAAGGCGCAAGTCGGCGTGCAGACCGCCGCGTACCAGGCGCAGGCCAACCAGTACAAGCTGGACCAGACGTACGCGCAGGACTCGAAGTACGTGCAGAACCTCGCCGGCGGAAACTACGGCGCGTACGCCTCCGGTCAGGCGATGATCGGCGCGGGACAGGGCATGGCGCAGGGCGGCGGCAACGTCGGTCCCGCCGCGGCGATGGCGCAGTTCGGCGTCGGCGTCGGCGTCGCGCAAGCGTACGCTCAGGGCGTGCAGGGCGCCTTCCACGGCGTCGCTCCGGGCGCCGCTGCGTATCCGCCTGGCAAGGCTCCTCCTCCTCCGCCCGTGATGGGAGCGCCCCCGCCCCCACCGCCCGGCGGTCCCACGTACCACGTGCAGTTCGGCAGCGAGGTCGTTCAGCTCGCGGGCCCCGACGCGGTGCGCGGAGAAATCGCGCGACGCGGCGCCGACCCGGCGAGCACCTTCCTCTGGACCGACGGAATGCCGAGCTGGAGCCCTGCGATCGTGCTCTACACGACCGCTCCGGGCGCGCCTCCGGGACCTCCTCCTCCTCCTGCTCCCGTCGGGGCGTGATCGCGGCTTCGTTCGAGCGAAGCTAGCTCTCGAGTTGGGGGGTCACGGACTCGACGATGGATCCAGCGCTCCTCGCAAAGCTCGTCGGCGCGCTGCTCCTCGCGTGGTGGCACGCGAGCATCGAGCGCGAGGGCAGGCGTCACGAGGCGCTCTGGGCTTCTCTGCTTCGTCCAGAGAGCCAAAAGACGCGCGTGTGGAAGAAGGGCCCTGTCCTGCTTCCCATCGTCATCGTCGACGACACCGGCGCGAAGGTGAACCTCGGAACGTCCTTCGAAACGCCCGAGTCGATGACTTCGAGCACGACGCTCGACAGCGAGGCGATCATCGTCGAGGTCGAGGACGGGCCTCGCCTCGCGCTCACCCGAGGAGCGAAGATCGTCGTGAACAACGTCGTCGGCGCAGACCGAAAGCTCCTGCGCGTCGTGACGACAGCGTCCGGCGCCGAGCAAGAGTTCAACTTCGAGCTCGCGCCGGGGCAAAAGCTCTGGCTCGTCGGTGAGCTGACGCGAGACGTGACCGATCAGAAGGGCGGCCCTTTTCGCGGGTATTTCGCAGGAGAAATCGCTCCGATCGACGGCAGCTATCACCTCTCGAGCGCGCCGCCCAACAAGTGGATCTCCGGCTGCGGATACCCGCTGGCGATCGGAGGCGCGGCGCTGGCGGCGTTGGCGGCGCTCATGGGCTCGACCGTCGGGCTGGGGATCGCAGCGACGTTCATGCTCCTCACGATCGGCATGCAGAAGATCACCCTTCCAGCGCCGCCGCCGAAGAGCGCGGACAGCGCGAGCGCCACCGGCGTTCGCGTCGAGGGCGCGAGCGAGCCGCACGACGCGCAGCAAGCCGAGCGAGCATCACCTAGCGAATCGAGCGAAGAGTCTGCGCGCCGCGCTCGCTGATCGCCCAGAACCGAGCGCTCGAGGCTGCGCGGCCCGCGCTGTCGCGCCGCGTTCGCGACAGCGACCGCGGCGACGCCTGGATGCCATCACACAACTCACTCGCCGAGCGCTTCGCGGGCTTTTTCTCGGTCGAGCGCGCCCTCCCACCGCGCGATGACCACGGTGGCGACAGAGTTGCCCGCGAGGTTGGTGAGCGCGCGCGCCTCGGACATGAACCGATCGATCCCGAGCAGCAGCGACAGTCCCGCGACCGGGATGCTCCCAGTGGCAGCGAGCGTCGCGGCGAGCGTGACGAACCCTCCGCCGCTCACCGCCGCAGAGCCCTTCGACGTGAGCAAGAGCACTCCCAGCAGCGAGAGCTTCTGGTGCAGCTCGAGGTGCGTGTCCGTCGCTTGGGCGATGAACATCGCAGCCATCGTCAGGTAGATCGACGTCCCGTCCAGGTTGAACGAATACCCCGTCGGAACGACGAGCCCCACCACCGGCCGCGCGCAGCCCATACGCTCGAGCTTCGTCATCAAGCCAGGCAGCGCGCTCTCGCTCGACGAGGTCCCGAGCACGAGCAGAAACTCGTCCCGCAAATAGCGAAAGAACCGCCACGGTGAAACGCCGCCGAACACGCGGAGGATCGGCGCGAGCACCAACGCCACGAACAGGATGCTCGTGAGGTAGAAGGTGCCCATGAGCTTCGCGAGGTTCGCGAGCGTTCCGACGCCAAACTTGCCGACGGTGTAGGCCATGGCGCCGAACGCGCCGATCGGGGCGAGCTTCATCACGATCGCGACCACGGCGAAGAGCGCCTCGCTGGCGCGCTCGAGCCAATCGATCATGGGTTTGGCGCGGTCTTTCAGCGACGCGAGCGCGGTTCCAAACAAGATCGCGAGCACGAGCACCTGCAGGACCTCGCCGTTGGCGAGCGCGCCGACGAAGTGCTCTGGCACGAGCTGCTCGATCAGCCCGGCGAGCCCCGGCTTGTGCCTTCGCGCTCGCTCGACGTACTCGGCGACGGAGCTCGCGTCGAGCCGCGCGGCGTTGGCGTGTATCCCCGCTCCCGGACGCACGGTCTCGACGATCACGAGGCCGATCCCGAGCGCAAACGTGGTGACCAGCTCGAAGTAGAGCAGCGCCTTCGCGCCGACCGACCCCACGCGCTTGAGGTCTCCCATCGCTGCGATCCCGACGGACACCGTGCAGAACACGACGGGCGCGATCACCATCTTCACGAGTCGCACGAAGAGCTCGCCAAACGGCTGGAGCGCGACGCCCCACCGCGGCCTCAGCCACCCGAGCAACGCGCCGGCCGCGATCGCGACGAGCACTCGAAAATAGAGCGATCGATAGAACGGCAGCTTCGTAGGGACCGAAGCGTTTGTTTCGGGAGGCTCCATCACGACCGCTTCGAGCGTACGATCGCGGACCGCATGGACGTCAAAGGGCAAACGGTGGTTCTCACGGGGGAGTTCAAGGCCTTCAAGCGCAGCGAAGCCGAGAAGAAGCTCACGGGGTTGGGCGCGAAGGTGACTGGATCGGTGTCTTCGAAGACGCAGATCGTGTTCGCGGGTCAGGCCGCGGGCTCGAAGCTCGACAAGGCGCGCGCGCTGGGCCTCACCGTGCTCGACGAGGCCGCGCTCGTCGCAGTGCTCGAGGGAAAGCCCCTCCCCGACGCGTCGAAGACCAAGACCGACACCAAGAGCGCGAAGGTCGCCGCGGCTGCCGACCCAGCGGCCGCGAGCCCGGACTCCAACGAAGCGTCGCGATCGGCGCTCGACGCGCTCGCCGCGGGAGACGTATCGCGCGCCGCGAGCGAGGTCGCGAAGGTCGCAGCGACGAAGCTCACCGTCGACGATGTCGTCGCCCTTCGCGCGGCGCTCTCGACGCTCGAGCGAAAGTCAGGCGTGACAGAGGCGCACCGAGCGCTCGTCGACAAGCTCATCGAGCGCGGAGCAACGGTGCTAAACCCGTTCGCGTGCGAGAGCCAGATCGTCTCGTGGGGACGCTCGCCGGACGGTCGACACCTGGCGATGGGCTGCTGGGTCGGCGACGACTACGAGCGCGGCGGAACCTTGATTGTGTGGGACGTCCCCGGCGCGCGAGCCGCCCGGATCATCGATCCGATCTCGGGAGGCACAGGCTGGCCAGACTACTGCGATCAGCTCCAGTGGAGCCAAGACGGCGCGAGGCTCGGCGTCGGACTCAACACCAACGGCGTGGCCGTCTACGACATTTTCGCAGAGAAACCTGGGCCAATCGACGAGGCGTACGTGACCGACGGATGGAGCCGACCGCCGGCGTGGGCGCTGTCGCCCGAGGCAGGACGCGCGTTCATCTCGTGCTTTCGCGGACACGAGGTGCCCGGCGCGATCGCGTCGTTTGCCAGCGACGACCGCCGTCGGCGCGACGCGTACGGGCGCCACGTGAGCACCGAGGTGTTGATGGCCAAGACCCTCCCCGCGGCGATCAAGAAGGAGCTCGGGACCAAAGAGCTCGACGCGCCTTCGGAGGTCTTCTGGGGCGGCGACGGGTCGCTGATCGGCGTGCGGTTCGGCTCGTACGTCGGCGCGATCGACAGCAAAAAGGGACAGCTCCTGTGGCTCGAACTCGCGGCGCCCGTGGCCTCCTTCAGCCCGGATATGCGCTTCGTCGCGTGGGGCGACAGCGACCTGTCGATCGGCGACGCTCGCACGGGAAAGGTCGAGGACCTTGGCAAATGGCCGCTCGGAGACCCCGAGCTGCACGAGTGGGCGATGTGCGGTCCGATCGCGCGCCTCGCGGTCACGGTCACCGCGCGCCAGAAAAAGTGCGGCGTCGCGATCGTCGACGACCGCACATTGCGCTGCGTGATCGCGACCCGACCCCGGGCCAGCCGCTTCGATATGAGCCTCTACGATAACGATTTCGAGCCGTCGAGCCTCTCGCCCGATGGTCGATCGATCGCGGTGTTGACCGCGGATGGCAAGGTCGAGCGCTGGTCCCTCGACGAGAGCACGCCGACCAAGACCGCCACGCTCGATGTGCCCGACGGAGTCGAAGGCGTTTTCTACGGAGCAGAGGAGGTGCTCGCGCTCGCCGGTCCGCAGCGACTTCATTTCGTTCGACTCGAGGACGGCGCGACGCTCGGGTCGTTCACGTTCGGCGTCGAGCCGCCGACAGCGCGAAGGCCGCTCGAGCTCGACGGCGACGACCTCGCGAGCACGATGAAGCCAACACCGATGTTCGCCCTCGACGACAGCGCGTGGCTCGCGGCGTTCGACACGGGCGTCGTGCTGGCGCCACCCGCGCTCGCCGATCGCGCGGTCGAGTCGCTCGGGTGGTCCTTCGATCGACGCGTCACGATTCCTGCGCGCTGGGGCAAGATCGAGGTGTTCGCCGAGCCATCGGCAGTCACCAAGAGCGCGCGACCTCCCCGGGGAATTCCCTGGCGAAAGTTCAAGCCAGCCGCCGCGACGGTCGAGGCGAAGGCGTTTCCGCCGACGCGCGAGGTCACGGCCGACGAGCTGTTCACGTTCGCCCAGAGCTCGCTGCGCGAGCTGCATCGAGGGTGGTCTTTGTTTTCGAGCGAGCGCCTGATGTCCGTCGCGACGCTGCGGGCGCTTCGCGGCGAAGCGGCTCCGATCGCGGCCGTGATCGGGCAGATCTCCGAGGCCTGGATTCGCGTTCGCGCGACGGCGGACGCCGCGACGATCCTCGCTCGCCGCGGCGACATCGCGTCCGCGCGGCCCCTGCTCGACCGAGCGCTCGCAGAGGAGGCCGGGGCCCGAAGCGACTGGGCCGACGGAATGATCGCGGCGTCCTTGAGCGCCGCGCTGTGGGCGACGGGCGGTGACCGCGCGCGCGCCGAACAGTATTTCGACCGAGCAAACGCCGGGATTTCTCGAGAGGGAAACCCCGGGATGGTGCGCTTCGCGCTCGCCCTCGCCTACGTCCGCTGCGGACTCGACGACCGAGCGCTCGCGCTTCTGCTCAGTCCCGTCACGACGAGCGCCTCTTCGACCTACACGACGCCGTTCGCGACCATGCTGCTTCGCGAGGGGCGCGACGCGCTGTTGCAACAGTGGCTCTCGAAGACCATGAGCCCGAGCGACTGGTCCCTCGCGAGCGCGATGGCAGACGTGGTCGTTCGCGCGGGTCGTCCCGCGGTGTTCGACGCGCTCGCCGCGCAGTTCGGCAACTACGCGAGCGAAGACTATCGGGCGCGGGCGCGGGCCAACGAGGGGCGCGGACTTCCGCTGAACGCGCCGCGCGAAGCGCAAGACGAGCTCGTGCGGCGACACGACGAGCTGCTCGCGCAGCCGCGGGCGAGACGACTGTACCCGACCAAACAGCTCGCTGAGTGGGCCGCAGAGAGCGGGTTCACCGCGGCCGCCATCGAGCTGCTCGCGGCCGTGCCAGCAAACGACGCCAACGCGAGGCCCACCAGCGCGTTCACCGTACTGTGGCTGTCGCTGACGGGGTCGAACGCCGAGGTGTGGTGACCGCGGGAACATCGCGGCGCGGTCCGTCGTTGTCGACTCTGTCTGCCGGGCGCGGTGCGAATTCGCCAACCGACCCGTGATCGCGCTAGAGAACACGCCGCAATGAGACCGCAGAACGTCGCCGTCGTCGGCGCCACCGGAGCTGTGGGGCACGAGATGCTCCGCGTACTCGCGCAGCGCGCTTTTCCGCTCGCATCGCTGCGCTTGATCGCCTCCCCTGCGTCCGCAGGGAAGAAGGTCGCCTTCGACGGCAAGGAGCACACGCTCGTCGCCCCGTCGCGCGAGGCGTTTTCGGGGTTGGACCTCGCGCTGTTCTCCGCGGGAGCGTCGGTGGCGCGCGAGTGGGGCCCCGTGGCAGCAGAGCTCGGCGCGCTCGTGGTCGACAACTCGTCGGCGTTTCGCCAGGACCCTGAGATTCCGCTGGTCGTTCCCGAGGTCAACGCGCACGCGCTCGCGGACAACCCGCGTCGCATCGTGGCCAACCCCAACTGCAGCACCATTCAGATGGTGGTCGCCCTCGCCCCGTTGCACAGGGTGTTTGGCCTCGAGCAAGTCGTGGTGAGCACGTATCAAGCGATCTCGGGCAAGGGCGCCCGCGCGCTCGACGAGTTCGACGCGCAAGAGAGAGACCTCGCGGCCGGACGAGAGCCGACGCACTCGGTTCTCCCAGGCGTTCTCGCGCAAAACCTCCTGTGCGACTGGAAGCACGGCGACGACGGATGGAGCGAAGAAGAGCGCAAGATGGTCTTCGAGACGCGCAAGATCATGGGGCTCCCGTCGCTCCCGGTGTCGCCTACGACCGTGCGCGTTCCGGTCCGCAACGCGCACAGCGAGTCGGTGTGGGCGCGCTTCAGCCGTCCCGTCACCCGCGCCGAGGCCCTCGAGGTTCTTCGCGGCGCCGAGGGAGTGACCGTGCAGGCCGACAGCGGCCCCGGCCTCCACCCGCAGCCCCGCCTCGCCTCGGGCCGAGACGACGTCTTCGTCGGAAGAGTGCGCGAGGACGCGTCCGACAAGCGCGCGCTGCACTTGTTCGTGGTGAGCGACAACGTCCGCAAAGGCGCCGCCCTCAACGCCGTGCAAATCGCCGAGCGCGTGCTTCGATAAGCCGATCTCTCTGTTCGAGATACGCCGTCGGCGAAGCTGGCGGTTTTGCCAAACACGGTCGGCGTCCAGACGCCCGCAGTGACAATCTGTCACAGCAGTGTTCACCTCCCCCGTTGATTTTCGAGGACAAATCTCGAAACTCCGCGGCACTCTCGTTGCTCGGACCTTCCTCGATGCGATGGCTTTCGACCGCTCTGGTCGCTGCGTGTGTGTGTGCTTCGTCGACGGCTTTCGCGCAGGCCGTGACGTTTACCAATGTGATCCGCAACGGCTCGCCGCGAGCCAGCGAGAACGGCGGACGAATCCTCACGCGCGACGAGCCGCTCGGCGCCCGCGACTGCCCGTGTGAGTCGTGGACGTTCGAGGGGACGATCATGCCCGTCCCGACCGCGCGCACCCTGGAGTGGTGGATCGGCAACTCGGCGACGGCTTGCGCGACGGCGACCAATCGCTTTCCAGCGATGAACGCGACGTGCTGGCCGCTCGATCGGTTGGGGATCAACGCGGCGCTGCCGATCGCGAGCAATCGATTCTCCGTCACGATTCCTGGGCGGTGGATCGTCGATCCGCTCACGCAGACGTGCATGCCCCCTGCGAGCATCAGCGCTGGGTCGAACGTGCACGTGACCGCGATGCTCCGGCCACCGGACGACATGGTTCCGCTCGGAACAGTGCCCGTGACCGTGAGCGTCGCGCGCCCAGTGACCGTGCAGAGCGTGACCGCGTCCGGCGCAGAGTCGAGCGCCGTGGTCGAGTGGCAGCACCTTCGTGCAGAGGATGGCGGCACCGCGCAGGTCCCCGCGAACACCGCGGGTTACTACGTCCTCTGCTTGCCCCGCATCGTAGGCTACGACGCGGGGTTGAGCTCCACCGCGTGCGCGCCGATCGTCACCGACAGCGGAGCGTCCGACGCTGCGGCGACAGACGCGACGAGTACCGCTGACGCGACCGCGATGGACTCGAGCAGCGGCGGCGGCTCGTGCGGGAGCGAGACGCTCCCTGCAGCCTTCGACCCCAACAGCGACTCGCAGCTGGCGCAATACGCGTGCTCGCCGCTGCTCGCCACGGGGACCTCGCGCTACACCGTCACCGGGCTCACCAACGGCTCGAGCTATCGCTTCGCAGTGGTCGCGCAGGACAACGCCGGGACGCGCTCGACGCCGTCGACGTTTACCTCGTGCGTGAGCCCCGAGGAGGTCACGGACTTCTGGGAGCGCTACCGACAGAACCCCGGAATGACCGCGGCGCCCGGCTGCAGCACGACGCCCTCTCGCTTCGCGAGGACGCTGCCGGCAGGCTGGCTCGCCTTCGGTCTGGCGCTCGCCGCGATCGGCGCACACAGAATCAACGCACGCAAGGACTCTCGATCGTGATGCGCCGCTCATCGATCTTCGTCGCCCTGCTCGGCGCAGTGCTCACGCTCGAAGCCCCCGCGCTCGCGCAGACCTTCGGGCCGCGCTCTCGTTCGTCCTGGGAGACGCCGCAAAACTTCGCGATCGAGCTGCGCATCGGATCGTTCAGCGAAAACATCGATGGCCAGCTCGGCCTCGCCGGGCGCGGCCCGTTTCAAGAGATCTTCTGCTCGACGCGCGACCCCAACGCCGCCGCAGGAACAGCGGTAGGCTGCCCGCTTCGCTTTCGCGGCGGACTCGAGTTCGACTGGCAGATCCTGCGCCTCGGGCCCGTCGGCTCCCTCGGCGTGGGCGCGATCGCGTCGTACTCCAACGCGACCGCGCGCGCGCCTGCGACGGCTGGGATGACCTCGACCGACCCGACGGTTTGGCGCAGGACCGCGCAAGACACCTCGCTGCAGGTGCTGCAGAGCTCGATCCACGCGGTGCTGCGCGTCGACGTTCTCGCGCGAAGGATTCGGTGGTTGCCGCTCGCGCCCTACGCGAAGGCGGGCATCGCGCTCGCGCCCTGGTGGGTCACCAACGGCGAGCGAAACGCGCGCGATCCGATCACCAACGAAGACGCCATCGGGCTGTCGCACGGCTTCTTTCTCGCGGGCGGGGTCGCGGTGATGCTCGACACGTTCGAGCCCGACGTCGCGCGCCAGTGGGACCAGACGAGCGGGGTCAACCACTCGTACCTGTTCTTCGAGCTCAACTACACGTACCTCGGCGGATTCACGAGGCGGACGCTCGACGTCGGCGGCCTCGCGTGGACCGCAGGCGTCGCGATCGAGTTCTAGCGAAGGCGCCTCGATGGCTCCGTCGCGTTCGGCGCAGTTCGACCTCGTCGTGCTCGGCGGCGGCCCCGCGGGGCTCGCGGCGGCGTGGGAGGCGGCGATCGCGGGACGATCTGTGTGCGTGATCGAAGAGCAGCCCGCGCTCGGCGGACTCTGCGCCACCGTCGAGCGCGACGGATTTCGCTTCGACCTCGGAGGGCACCGGATCATCTCCAAACGCGCCGCGCTGGTCGAACGGCTGCGCGCGCTGATGGGCGACGAGCTCGAAGAGCGCGAGCGAAAGAGCGTGATCCTCCTCGACGGCGTTCGCTATCGGTATCCGCTCGTCGCCCGAGAGCTCGTCGAGAAGCTCCCTGCTGCGCTCGTGGCGCGGGCCGCCGTCGACTATGGCCTCGAGAGAGCGCGCGACGCGATCCGCGACGACCGCGACGAGCGAACGTTTCGACAGTGGGTCCAGCGTCGCTTCGGTCGAACGCTGTACGATCTGTTCTTCGGACCGTACACCGAGAAGCTCTGGGGCCTCTCGGCGGACGAGCTCTCGTCGGACTGGGCGAGCCAGCGCATCTCGCTGCTCAACCTCGCGGACGTGAGCCTGAGACTCGCTGGCTTGCGCCGCGGCGGCGCCCGCACGTACGCCCGCCGCTATCTCTATCCGCGCGGCGGAATCGGCGCGCTCTTCACGCGGCTCGCGCGCGAGCTCGAGCGGCTCGGGGTCGTCTTTCACACGAGCGCCCGCGCCGTCGCGTTGGTTCGCGATCGGGACAACGCTCGAGTGACAAAGGTTCGCGTCACGGACCTGCGCGCGACCGACGGAGACGACGTCACGAGCGAGCTGCGCTGCGGAGCGGTGATCTCGAGCGTTCCACTCGGCGCCCTCGCGGCGCTCGTCGCGCCCGAGGACCCGACGCTCGCCGCGCACGCAGCGGCGCTCGGTCACCGCGCGATGCGCTTCGTCAACGTGCTGCTCGAGGGACCCGGGCCCGTCCTCGGCGCGACGTGGGTGTACGCGGCGGACGCGCGGCTGTCGATCACACGAATTCAAGAGCCCGCCGAGCGATCGGCTTCCATGACACCACCAGGCCGCGCTTCGATCATGCTCGAGCTGCCGGCGGATCCCGCGAGCGCGGCGTGGAGCGAGCCCGATGAAGCGCTCGCCTCGCGGCTGCTTTGCGAGCTGGCCTCGGTCGGCATCGACCTGCGTCCCCGCGTGATCCGCGCGTTTTCGACGCACGCTCGCTACGCCTACCCCGTCTACCGCCTGGGCTATCAGCGACACCGCGACGCGCTCTTTTCCGCGGTGTCGACGATCGACAACCTCTGGACCGTCGGCCGACAGGGGCTGTTTCGCTACGTCTTCATGGACACAGCGATGGAGATGGGCTTCGCCGCCTCCCGCGCGTTCGCCGAGGGGCGTCGGGCCGACTCGCGCGCGCTGTTCGCGATCGACAACAACCCAACGCCCCACGAACTGGCCTCGGTTCTGCGCTAAGCGATTTGCCTACCCGACGAGGCCTTGAAATCAGCGGACGTGCCGGGTACAACACACCCGTATTGAGACTCACTATCAATTTCTTCTTTGTGAGTTCCACTCCGAGGTGTCGCTGATGGAATCGTTTGGACAGCACTGGCACGACGCGCTGAGCTCTCTCGGCGCGTTGAACGCGTTCGACGCGCTGTTCGAGCCGGTCGCGCACCTGGCCGACCCGTCTCGGCGCTTGTTCGTGCCCTTTTTGTTCAGCGCGGCGCTGATCGCGTGGGTGCTCGGCATGCTCCGCGGCGCCTCCGCGCTCGCCTCGGCTCGATCGCTCTTCGATCGTCGCCTGTGGTTGCACCGCTCGTCGCGCGCCGACCTCGAGCTCATCGCGCTCAAGGCCCTCTTGCGCGCGCTTGCGGTGTCCGTCACTGGCGCCAGCGCGCTGGTGATCGCTGGCCGCACCGTGAGCGCCCTCCGCTCGATCCACGCGCCACCCGCGCTGTCCGCCCCGACGTGGCTCGTGGCCGCGCTGTTCACGATCACCGCGTTCGTGCTCGAGGACGCCAGCCGCTTCGCGCTGCACTGGCTCATGCACCGCGTTCCTGCGCTGTGGGCCTTTCATCGCGTCCACCACAGCGCCGAGGTCCTCACGCCCTTCACGCTGTACCGAACCCACCCCGTCGAGTCCGCGCTCAATCACCTGCGCGGCGCGGTCGTGATCGGCACCATCACCGGAGCGTTCGTCTGGCTGTTCGGAACCACCGTCCGCGGCTGGGAGCTGTTCACCGTCGACGCCATCGGGTTTCTCTGGTCCCTCGCGGGCGCCAACCTCCGTCACTCGCACGTGTGGCTCTCGTTCGGGCCGGTCATCGAGCGGTGGCTTCTCAGCCCAGCGCAACACCAGATCCACCACAGCAAAGCCCCCGCCCACGTCGACAAGAACTTCGGAACCGTCCTCGCCCTCTGGGATCGACTGGCTCGCTCGCTCTACGTCACGCGGCCAGCGCCCGAACAGCTCGTGTTCGGCCTGCCCGACGACAGCCAGCCGCACAACGGCCTCGCGCTCATCGTCGAGCCGCTGGCCTTTCTCGCGCGCGGCGCCGCTCCGCGCAGAGCGGCCTCGTATGCGCGTTGGATCGCCGTGGCCTCGGCGCTGGTCGTCACCGGATGCGCGCCGGTGCGCGCCGCCGACGTGCGCGAAAGGCTCCTCGCCTCTGCAGCAGCGTGCACCGTCGACGTGCACACACAATTTCGAAGCAGCGTCGATGTCCTCGTCACGACGGCCTCCGCGTACGCCGAAGCCCCGACGGACGAGCGACGCCTCGCCGCGCGCGCAGCGTGGACCGCGGCCTTCGACCTGTGGCAGCAGGCCGAGGTGCTGCGCTTCGGGCCCGCCGCGGAGAGCACCGCGCCCGGCGGTCGAACGCTGCGCGATCGCATCTACGCGTGGCCCAACGTCAACCGCTGCCTGATCGAAGAGCAGCTCGCGACCCAAGGCTACGACGCGCCCGCGTTCGACGCCGCGCCGGTCACCGTTCGCGGGCTGGCCGCGCTCGAGTTCTTGCTCTTCTCGAGCCAGGCCAACAACATCTGCCCGCCCGATCACGCGATCAACACCAGCGGAGCGTGGGCCGCGCTCGACGCGACCGAGCTCGCTCGTCGCCGCGCCAACTACACTCGCGTGCTCGCGCGGATGCTCGCGCTCGACGCCCGCGCCCTGAGCGACGCGTGGAGCGGCGACGCGGGCTTCGCGCGAAAGCTCGTCGGCGCCGGCCGTGGAAGCACGCTCTTCGAGACGCAGAGCCTCGCCCTCGGCGCCGTGATGGACGGCGTGTCCTACGTCGACACCGACACCAAGGATCGCCGCCTCGGAACGCCGCTCGGCATCGTCAACTGCGACAACGAGACCTGCCCCGAAGCCCTCGAAACCCCTTACTCCGATCGCGCGAGGGTGAGCGTCCGCAACAACCTCCGAGGAGCCAGTCGAGTGTTGCTCGGCTGCGCCGCGGGCAACGACACGGGCTTCGATGACCTGCTCGAGTCCGCAGGCGCTCCCGACCTGGCCGAGCGGCTGCGGACGCTCATCACTGCGGCAGAGCGCGCCGTCGACGCGATTTCGGGCGATGGCCTCGCGCAGCCGCTCTCCAACGATCGCGCGCGCGTCACCGCCGCGCACGCAGCCATTCGCGACCTCACGAGCTTTCTCAAGATGGAGTTCGCCGTGACGCTTCGGATCTCGGCCCGCCGGGTCGAGGGCGACACGGACTGATCGCACTGTTCCTCTTTCGAGCAGCGTTTTGCCAATGATTCATCGATCACGATCGTTCGCAGTCTTGCTCGCGTGCGCCGCGGCGCTCTCGGCGAGGCGCGCGAGCGCCCAGGACGCGTCGAGCGCGGATGCTTCGACGACGTCGAGCGCTGCAGACGCAACCGTAGCGAACACGGCAGACGCTGGCGCTCCCTCGGTTGACCAAGGGACGGACACCGCGCAGCCCCGAAGCGACGCCGCGCCGTCGACGACCGCGAGCGCGCCGCGCACAGCCACCACCGAAGAGCCCGCGCTCGTTCAACGACCGCGCGCGCGACAACGTCCGCGCAGGCCAACGGTGACGGCCAGCGACACCGTCGAAGAGCCAGAGCAGGGAACGACCGTCATCGGCTCGCTCGCTCGTACGCTCGAGCAGACGCCGGGCAGCGTGACCCTCGTGCGCAACGAAGACCTCCGCGCGCAGCGGCCGCAACACGCGGGAGAGGCGCTTCGAAATGTTCCTGGGCTGCACATCGTGCCCGAAGACGGGCTCGGGATGCGGCTCAATATCTCTGTCCGCGGCCTCGACCCCAACCGCAGCCGAAAGATCCTCATCCTCGAGGACG
Organism: Deltaproteobacteria bacterium Ga0077539; assembly: GCA_001465015.1. GTDB lineage: Bacteria > Myxococcota_A > Polyangia > Polyangiales. The sequence goes on from LNEO01000144.1 coordinate 26,725, forward strand.
GCGTTCCTGTCTCGCTCAACCCCTACGGCTCGCCCGAGCTCTATTACACGCCGCCCATCGAGCGGATCGACCGCATCGAAGTCGTCCGCGGGAGCGGGCAGATTCTCTACGGACCGCAGACGGTCGGCGGCGTCATCAACTACGTCTCCGCCGAACCGCCGCGGTCGATGCTCGCGCTCGCCAACGTGCGCGCTGGCGACCTCGGGTACTTCATCGCGCACGCGGCCGGAGGAGTCACACAAGGATCGGTCGGCGCTCGGGTGGACGTGTTGCACCGTCGCTTCAACGGGCCGAGGCTGCCTGGCGCGGAGGTCACCAACGTGGCGCTTCGGCTCCGCGCGCGGTTCTCGCCGCGCTCGACGCTCAACGCGAAGTTCGACTTCTACGACGAGCGCTCGGGCTCGACCTACGTCGGGCCCACGACCGCGCAGTTCGCCGCCAACCCCGCCTTCAACCCTGCCATCAACGACCGCTTCGTCGTGCGCCGCTACGCGCTGTCGCTCTGGCACGACTGGACGCTCGGCGGCGGCTTTCGGCTCCGCACGACGGCGTACGGCTACCAGACGAACCGAGCGTGGCGTCGGCAGAACTTCGAGCGCGCAGACAGCATGGCGGACTACGAGCGCATCTGCGACGCCATGGCGCGGTGCGGTCCTCGTGGAAGCACACAAATTCAACCAGACAACGAAGGCGGCTCGCTCTTCTTTCGGCGCGACGCGGCGATTCGCGACCGACAGTTCCTCGTCGGCGGCATCGAGCCGAGGCTGACCTTCAATTGGTCACGAGGACATGTCTTCTCGGGAGAGCTCGTCGCCGTCGTGCGCGCGCACTACGAGACGACCGACGAGCAGCTCTTGCTCACCCAGACGCCCACCGCGGAGAACGGCGAGGCGATCGACGCTGAGACGCGCAGCGGGTATGCGTTTTCTGCGGCGGTGCAGCATCGGTTCAGCTTCTGGCGCAGGCTGCACGTGACGCCCGGCGTCCGCGTCGAGACGTTTCTCAGCGATCGACGCATCACGCGCGTTCCGTCGATGACGATGCCGACGATGGGCTCGAACGCGAACGTGCTCGGCTCGACCTTCAGCTGGGCGGTGATCCCTGGGCTGGGCGTCTCGTTCGACGCGACGCGAAACGTCAGCGCGTACGCTGGATTTCACCGCGGATACTCGCCTCCGCGCACGAAGGACGCGGTCTCGACCAGCGGCCTCAACCTCCAGCTCGACCCCGAGCTGTCTTGGAACTTCGAGCTCGGCGGCCGCCTCCGCCTCAACCGTTGGCTCGACGTCGACCTCGCGGCGTTCTGGATCGAGTTCGACAATCAGATCATCCCCCCGAGCGAGTCGGGCGGCGCGGTGTCCGCGGGCGGATTCAACACCGGGCACAGTCGACACGTGGGCTTCGAGTCCGCGGTGCAGTTCGACCTCGCGCCGCTCGTCTTGCCGCCCACCGTGAAGCTGCCGCTCTCGCTGAGCTACACGTGGCTGCCGGTCGCCGATCTCGTCGGCGGACTCTGGGGCGGCAATCGCGTCCCGTACGCGCCGCAGCACATGCTCAGCGCGCAGCTGCGCTTCGCCCACACGAGCGGCATCCTCGCGCAGGTCAACACCAACGTCGTGAGCGCGCAGTTCACGGACAAAGACAACACCGTCGCGGGCTCTCGCAACGGGCTCATCGGCGAAGTACCGCTGTACGTCACGCTCGACGCGCGGCTCGCGTACTCGTGGCGCGCGACGGGGCTCACCTTCGCGGTGGCAGGGCGCAACCTCACCGACCAGGTCTACATCGCGAGCCGCGCCCCACAGGGAATCCAGCCCGCGGGCTATCGCCAGGTCTTCGCCGAAATCGAGTGGCGCTGGCCGCGGATGTGACCCGCACGAGACACCGTCCGCGAAGGAACAGAATCATCCATTTCGATCTTGATAACGAACATCATAGTTGATACTAACATCGCACCGTCGCACAGGACGAAGAAGGACCCTCACGATGCACTCCCCAATCACTCGCATTTTTACAGGCGTTTCGCTGCTCGCTCTCGCAGCGTGCAGCCCGTCGAACAATCCCCCCGTCGACGCCTCGTCCGACACCGGCAGCGTCTTGGACACGGGCGTCGCGACCGATGGCGCGCCAACGGACACGGGCGTCGCGACCGACGCATCGGGCGATGGCGGCGCGATGCCGTTCATCCCGGCGACCCCGCAGAACCTCAACCTCTCGATGATGGGCCACGATCGTTTGTTCGGCGTCACCTTCGCGCCGAGCGGTCACTTCTTCGCGGTCGGAACGATCGCGGACACGACCGAGGCCACCGCAGACCACCGCACGCTCCTCGTGAAGTTTCTTCCCACCGGGCAGATCGACACGAGCTTCGGCACCAACGGACGAGCCACTCACAACATCACCGTCGGGACCAACGGCGAGGTCGCGCGCGGGATCGTCGTTCAGTCCACGGGCAAGATCGTCGTCTCTGCCACTGTCGAAGCCCCGGGCGCGATGGACATGCGTGATCGCAACATCGCCCTCGCCCGCTTCAACGCCGACGGATCAATCGACAGCTCCTTCGGCACCATGGGCGTCGTCACGCTCGATCTGTCCGCAGGCGCGCTCAACGGCACGACCTACACAGCGGACAGCGCGTGGGCGCTCACTCAGGACTCGATGGGGCGCCTCATCGTCACGGGGTTGCAGCGCAGGATGGGCAACCTCGACAGCGACTTCGCGACCGTGCGCCTCTCAGCGGACGGCGCGCGAGACATGTCCTTTGGCACCATGGGCGTTCACACGCTGGACTTGAACAACGTCGATCAAACGATCCGCAACGCCACTCCGCTGGCGGACGGCTCGCTCGTCGTCGCTGGCTACTACAACTTCATGAGCGTTATTCGGCCTGTCCTCTACAAGCTCACGCCCGCAGGCGCGCTCGACCCGTCCTTCGGCATGGGCGGGATCTACAACGAGCTCGTCCTCAACGGCATCACCGAGGCCTACGCCGCGGCGATGCAGGGAACGTCGTTCGTCACCGCGGGGTACGGCCGAGGACCTGCGCCGGAGAACATCGACTGGATCTCGCTGCGCATCAACGCCAACGGGACCCGTGACACTTCCTACGGCACGATGGGCGTGGCGCGCTTTGATTTCATGGGCTTCAATGACAACGCCCGTACGCTCGTCGTCCTGCCGGACGAACGGACGCTGCACGTCGGAGGCGGACGCACGTCCGACAGCAACTCCGACGGCCTCGTCGCGATGCTCACCCGCAACGGCGCTCTCGACACCACCTTCGGCACCGGCGGACGCCGCACCTTCGACTTTGGCGGAGGATCGGACTTCTTCTGGGCGGTCGCGCTCAACCCCGCCGGCACCCACGCGGCGATCGTCGGCGTGAAGGCAGTCGCCGCAGGGATGGGCAACGACGACGCGGTCCTGTTGCTGCAGCCTGTGCGCTGATCGCTCAGCTCTCCTGCCGCGACGACCTTCGCCACGCGCCCGCGAAGGGGTGGGCGCTCGCGCGCAGGTGATCCTCGAGCCCGCGGATGAGCAGCTTTCGTCCGTCGCGCTCCCAGTCTTCCGCGAGCTGGTGCAGCCCCTCGAGCACGATGTGATCGACGATGCGCGTCTCGCGAAAATCAACGGCCACGACAGGCTCGTTGGACATCGCGTCGAGCGCCCGTTTGATCGAAAGATAATTGCTGAACACCGCCGCGTGTCCGACGCGAACCACGACCTCGCCCTCCGCGCGTTCGACGGAGATCGACGGCGAGAACATGTTGCGGATCGGCATTCCCCCGACGAGGTGAACGACAAACTTGGTCACGACTCCTGCGGCGACCCCGACGAGCAGGTCCGTCGCCAGCGTCACGACCATCGTGACGACGAAGATCAAGAGCTGCTCACGACCGAGGTGATAGCTCTTGGCGAAAGCCTTGGGAGACGCGAGGCGGACGCCCGTGAACACGAGCAGCGCCGCGAGCGCCGCCAACGGGATGGCCTTCAGCAGCCAGGGAACGACCGCGACGAACGCGAAGAGCAGCGCGCCGTGAAAGAAGTTGGACCAGCGCGTTCGCGCTCCGGACGCCACGTTCGACGAGCTGCGGACGATCTCCGAGATCATCGGCAGACCGCCGAGCATGCCGGCCACGATGTTTCCCACGCCCGTCGCGAACAGGTCGCGGTCGAGGCTCGCGCGTCGGTGCCACGGGTCGAGCAGATCGACCGCCTTCGCGCTCAGCATCGACTCGATCGAGCCGACGAGCGCGAACATCGCGATGTACTTCAGCGAGACGAGCGAGGTCACCCTGGACCAGTCGGGCAGCGTGATGGCGCCGAAGATGCTCGTGTCGATCGGCACCAACACTCGCGGTCCGACGCTGTAGTCGTGCCCCGCGATCATATAGTGGTGCGCGTGCGACAGATCGAACGCTCGCGCCAGGCCGATTCCCGCAGCGACCACGATGAGCGGCGCGGGGACGCGCTTCAACCGCGGCCACGGGAGCCTCGGCCACGCCCACAGAATCAAGAGTCCGATCGCGCCGACCGCGGCGACCTCGGGGTTGGGCTTCAACAAGCTCTTCGGCAGCTGCGCGAGCAGGTGCAAAGGGTCACCGGGGCTCGGCGCGACGCCCAGCAGCGTGTGCCCTTGCTTGGAGATGATGATGACGCCGATCGCCGCCATCATTCCGTGGATCACCGACGACGGAAACGTGTCTCCGAGGATTCCTGCGCGGAGCAGCGAGAGCCCCACCTGGAGCACGCCCGCCACCACGATCGCCGCGAGCGCTCGGCGGTAGCCGACGGCGCCGCCGCCGAGCTCTTGCACGGCGCCGATCGCGATGACGATGAGACCCGCCGCCGGTCCCTTGATCGTCAACGGCGCGCTGCCGAAAAAGGTGGCCAGCATTCCTCCGACGATCGCGGTGATGAGCCCCGCCATCGGAGGAAACCCGCTCGCCATCGCGATCCCGATCGAGAGGGGCAGCGCGATGAGAAACACGAGAAATCCAGAGAGCAGATCGTCTCGCCAATGCTTCGCGAGACCGGCGAACCCGTCGGGCGGCGGCGGGCCTTTGAAATGCTCGCTCTCGGATCGTACGCGTTTACCGTCGCTGTCGCTCGAAGTCATAGAGACCGATTGAGTTGCATCGACGATGCCGTGCTTCTCTGAGCGACGCAATCACGGGATCTGTTGGATCTTCGCGACTCGAGCCCGATGCGGCGGGGGCGCTATTGCCCAGCGCTGTGGAGCGATTGCTCGCTGGACAGCGCGCGAACGAGACCGTCGACCGTCGATCGCCGCAGCTCGATCAGGGCTTGGGGAGCGATCCCCAACGCCGCGATCGCGGCGATGACAGCGTAGCCTACGACCCACTCGCGCGGCCGAAGATCGCTGACCCTCGCGTCGATCGCCATCTTCGACTCTCCGAAGAATGCCTGAAAAAAAACGCGTAGAATCGTGACTCCGTTGAGCACGGTCACGGCGAGCAACGCCGCGGCGACAAACGGGTGGCGCACGAGGAGCGCGTGCAGGATCAGGTCCTCGGCCACCCACGCGATCGTGCCGGGCGCTCCGACCGACGCCAAACCGAGCAAGAAAAAAACCCAAGCAATCTTCGGAAATTGCGCGGCCAAACCCCCGAGGCGTCGAAGATCCGTCGTCGAGGTGCGCGCGGAGATCCACGCGACCGCGAGGACCTGCCCCAGCGAGACCAGCCCGATCGAGAGCATCTGCAGCATCGAGCCGTGCAGACCTTCGGCGCCCCTCGCTCCGAGGCCCACGAGCACGAGCGCGAGCTGACTCGTGATCACGAAGCCCACCGCGCGCCGAAGGTCCCTTTGCCCCAAGGCCATCAGCGCTTGGAGCACCGCGCTCGCGAGCGCGATGAGCGACAGCACGGGCAACCACTGTCGCGACGCCTCGGGCACCAATGGGACGAGCACGCGCAGCGCCAAGAACGCGGCCAGATGCGTCCCAGCCGTGAGCACCGCGAGGCCCACGGGCCCGCGCTCGATCATGACGGGCAGCCACGAGTGCAACGGGGCGACGGCCTTGCGCGTGAGAAGCGCCCATGAAATCAAGAAGAACACCAGCGGCCCGTATGCGTGCGGGATCGGCGTGGGCTCGCTCAGGTCGAACGGGAGCGCCGCTCCGGCGCTAGCGCGAGACACGCCTACGACGAGCACGGCGAGCACGATCGGAATCGAGCCGAGCACGAAATACCCGTCGTACATGCGCGCGAGCTTTCGGCGCACCGTCGCGTTCGGCGATTGATGCAGCGCCACCGTCGCCGGAACGAGGCCCGCGATCCAGAAGCTCGCGAGCAACAAGAGATCCTCGGCGCAGTACACGCCCGCCGCGCAGCCCGTCGCCACGAGCACAGATTGCACCGAGGCCTTTCCCAGCTCGACGCGCGGCGCGGCGAGGAGCACCCCGGCAGCGATCCCCGCAGCGAGCGGCAGAAACGGCGCGGAGAGCCCGTCGAGCTCGAGGTGCCACCGCGCGCGCAACCCTGGAATCGCCTCGGAGGTGTGCCGCAAGACCAGCGCGGGGTCGCGGAGAAACACGATCGCGATCACCGAGACCACCGCGAGGTATCCCAGCGCGAAGACGCGGCCGATCGTGAGGGCGGTCCCCTCGTCCTTCCACTGCCTGACCACGAGCGCCGCGAGAAAGGGCATCGCGACCACCAGCGTGACGAGCGCGCTCATGGACGCTCCTCCACCGGGCCCGGAGCGCGAGAATCGCTCTCGGTCGCCGCAGGCGCGTCGAGGTCGACGCCCGTCATCGCGGCGACCCAGCGGCGCTCGACGCGATCGAGCGCCGACGAGAGCCCGAGGACCGGGCGCAGGATCACCCGATCGACCACCGCGTCGATGTGAAAGTCCTCGAGCGCCAGCGCGTGCACCCGATCCACGATCGAGCGCGGGACGAGCCGCTCGAGCAACGAGCGGTCCTCGCGGCTCGAGTCCTCGAGGGCCGCGCGAATCGCCTCTGCGTCGTGCAGCGCCGACGGCGCGCGGAGCAACTGCAGCGTCCGCAGGCACGCGTGCGCGACCATGTACACCAGCACGACGTTGTAGAGCCGAAGCGCGACGCCCAACACCATGATGCCGACCTGCGTCACCGTGGCGTACGCCAGCGCGCTCTTGACGTCGCTGCGGGTGTGACCGGCGATCGTCGCCCAGAGCGCGGTGGCCGCGCCGATGACGGCCACCATCAGGCTCGCGGCAGGGGAGGCTTCGATGAGCGGCGCCGAGCGAAGCAGCAGATAGACGCCAGCATGCACCGCGAGACCGCCATAGAAGAGCGCGCTCGATGGAGTCGGGCCCTCCATCGCGCGCGGCAGCCAGGTCCCCAACGGAAAGAGCGCGCTCTTTCCGATCGCCGCGAACACAATGGCCGCGGAGATGACGAACGCAGACGATGGGGCGAGGTGCGTCTGCGCGTCGGGCCAGGCGTGACGCTCGAAGGCGTCGAAGAACCCCGACGAGCCCGCGAAATGGTGCAAGAGCACGCCCGCGACGAGCAGACCGACGTCCGTCACGCGATACGTGAGCATCGCCCGGATCGCGGCTCGAGTCGGACCGCGACGGAGGTGAAAGAACGCGATCAAGAGCATCGAAGAGATGCCCGCGAGCTCCCATCCTACGAACAGAAGGTCGTAGCTGCCGGCGAGCACCAGCACCTGCATGCCGCCGACGAAGAGGGCGAGCAGGAGAAAATACCGAAAAAACCCTGGTTCGCGGTGCAGGTAGCGCACCGAGAATCGCGCGGTGATCCACGAGAGCACGCCGGTGAGCACGCTCGTCGTAGCGGACAGTCGATCGACGAGCAGGTCGACTTCGAACCGGTATCCGACCGCCCCGTGCCCGCTCGTCGCGAACGCGTGTCCGCGCGGACCGAGGTCGAAGATGCTGCCGTATCGCAGAACGAGCGGACCGTCGTGGCGCAACCACAGCGCCGCGAGGCCCATCGAGGCGAGCGACGACAGCCCGCACAACACGAGCACCGTGCGCGAAGTCGCGCGCTCGGAGGGACGCGCCCCGAGTCCGCCGAGCAACAAGAGCGGAAGCACCGCGACGAACGGCAGCGCCACCGTCGCTCCGCCGAGCCACCATGCCAGCTGCTCTGCGTTCATCGCGACGCCTGCTGCGGCTCGGGGGCGCCGCGCCGAGGCGCGATCTTCGCTGGCGGCAAGGAGTCCATGCGCCCCACGTAGCTCTGCTCGCTGCGATCGTGAACCGGCAGCGAGATATCGTCCGGATCGTGGCGCTCGAAGCGACCGTCGACGAAGACATGCATCGCGCGCGTCTCGGGATCGAGGCTCACGAGCCGCACCCAGCCGTTGACGACGAGCTCGCTTACTTCAGGGTTGCTCGCCGCGACGCGAAGCAGCGCCGCGGGCGTCGCCTCGACGACGCACAACAGTCGCACTGGCTCGTGAATCTCGGTCATTTGCCTGGGCAGACCGGTGCGCAGATCGCCGCTCACCCCCTCTTGCACGCCGAGCAACCCCGAGAGGTTGTGCGGCAGCTTCGTCCCTGCGCCGAAGCGCTCGGGGTCGACCGTCGAGAAGTAGTACTCGAGGTTGATTCCCGCGCCGACAGGGACGACCGCGCCGAGGATGCGCGCGAGCACCGCGTCGTCGCGATCGAGCGACGGGTCGTAGGAGACCAGAAACGCTCGTCGATCGAGGAAGAGACCGCGCGTGATGTCTCGACGCCCCACGACGCACGCGGCGTTGGTCGCGTGGCCGAGCTCGGGTCGCGCCTGGCTGAGGTCGACCGAGCGCTCTTCGACGTGAGCGAGCGCCTGTTCGGGCGTGAGCGCGCTCGGGGCGTGCTCGAACTTGCGGCACCGCTCGTGCGCAGAGCGCGCCCGCGCGACGTCGAGCGCGGCGACGAGCTCCTCGAGCGCTGCGCGCGCGCTCTCGGGGACAGCGTCGACGTCGAAGAGGGTGACAGCATCCGTGGTCGTGTCGTGCCAGCCTCCGACGAACCAGGTCGCGTCGGGGATGTCGATGCCCTGCGCGCGCAGCCCGTCGCGAACGACAGGCTCGTTGGCCATCGCCGCGAACGCGCGCGCGTTGGGGCCGCCGTTGTGTCCTCCGCACGCGCCACACTCGTACGCAGAGTGATGGGGGTTGTTGACGGTGGACGCGCCGTGGCCGAGCAGCGCCACGATCGGCGCGAAGGTGCGCGTGAGCCCGATGGCCTCGAGCGTCGCCCGCACACGAGCGACGCGCTCGTCTTCGGCGAATCCATGGGGCTTGTCGCCAGCGTCCTCGGGATGCGAGCGCGAGGTCGACAGGATCGTGCGCGGCGTCGGGACTACTTTCGCGCTCAGCCATTGAGAAAACCGCGCCGAGAGCCTGGGAAACAGCACCCTGGTCAGCATCGTCCACACCGCCACGACGCCGATGACCGGGGTGAGCGCCACGCCGCGCACGAGCGAGCCCGTTGCGTCAGCGACCGCGCGACGCGCGCGGGCGGCGAGCGCGCGACGCTGTCTTCGCTGCCGCGAGACGTGCGCGTGCGAAGCCGTCGCGACCTCGCGCACGACGTGACCGGGCGTGACCACGACGGGGCACTGAGCCGCCGCGCGAGGATCGTCGAGGCCAGCCCAATCCATGGCGATCCCGAAGAAGCCAGCGACGCCGTAGGTCCAGTATCGCGGGTCGAGCTCCTCGAAGTGCCTTCGAATCGCCTCTTCTCTGTCATCGATGCAGAAGGCCACTTGAAATCGTGGGCTAGCATCGGCCGGGTCAGCGGGGCTCCGCAGGTTGTCCGAGAGCGCCGAGAGCACCATGCGCATGTGCTGCCGCTCGTATGCTTCTTGAAACACCTGGCGACGCTCGATCGACGTGAAGCTGTCGAGGACCGCGAGCGTCCCGCGAACACCCTCGGCGCCCGCGCGCTCGACGCTGTCGAGCCCGACTCCGCCGCGCTCGAACAGCTCGAACAGCCGAAACACCCCGTCGAGCGTCCGGTCTTCACGCTCGGTGCGCGCCGCGAGAAACGAGCGCATCGACGCCAGCGGGCCGCTGTGTCCTTCGTGCGCAGCGGCGCTTCGAACGCACTCTCGATCGAGCACGAGGCGCAGCGCGACGAACTCGAGCAACGAGACCGGCGGCGCGGCCTGCGATCGATCCGCGGGCACAGCCTCGAGTCGCGCGACCATGCCGGCCCAACCACCGAGAGAGCCCAGCGAGCGCTCGAGGTAGCTCTCCCAGTGCGCTTCGCCGACGCCGAGCTCATCGAGCGCAGCCGAGATGAGCGATCGCGCTCCGCCGCGCCCGGCGCGGTCGAGGACGATCGACGCGTTCTCGAGCGCTTCGCCCCGCGCCCAGCGCGCCGCGTGGAGCTGCGCGGTGGCCGCGGCGAGCAGACCACGATCACGGTGAGCCATCGGCCAGCGCGCGACCCGCTCGTCGAGAAACGCCGCGAGAAACCGGACCAACCACAGGTCTGCCTGCTCGCAGGGGTCGACGCCGCTCAGCGCGCGAAGCCCGTCGCGGTGCGTGCGATCGACGCCAACGCGATCGGTCTCGTCCACGCCCGGCGCGAGGTGCCCGAGCAGGCTTCGAATCGCCGCCAACAGCGCGGACCTCGGCGAGCGCGGCGCAGCGCCCGCGAACACCACGCGGAGCTCTTCGTCCTCGTCGAGCGCGAACCGCCGCGCCGAGCGCGAGGCCGGGGTGATCCCGTGCACCAGCGAGAGCTTCTCGACCTTCGTGGGATCGAGCGGGGCGCACCAACGAGCGCCGAGCTGCGAGTGTCTCCGCGCGAGGGCGGCGTCGAGGTCTTCGTCCGCGATTCGCCCTGTAGCAAGCTCGGCGCGAAATCGATCTTCGCTCAGGTAGCCTTCTGCGCCAGTTCTCTCGGTGACGCGCTTGATCGCGTCGTGAAAGGACTCGTGCTGCACCGCGTGCAGGGTGTTGTGATGAACAAACGTGCCGATCGGCCCTTGCGCGGGCAACACGTGGCGGAGGTGATCGAGCGCGTGTTCGAGGGCGTGTTCGCGAGAGTCGTCGGAGCGTGAAGTCGACATCGAAGCAAAACTCGGTGGCGACATTGCATTCGGCGGGCCGCGCTCGGAGCGGCTGCGAAGCGGGTCGGTCGCTCGCTTTCGGAGTCTGCTCGTTGCTGCAGCGATCCCCGTTGGGGAACAATTGCACGCTCCCGACGGAGGGTGCGTAGATTCTTCCCATCCGCACGGATCGTTCGTTGTTCAACTTCGGGCGAGCGGCAAGAAGACCTCGACGGTCGTTCCTCGGTGGAGGCCGGACGCGATTCGCATCCATCCTCCGTGGGCGCGAACGATTCCGTCGGCCACAGACAGCCCGAGGCCGGTGCCCTCGCCAGCCTTCTTTCTCGTAAAGAACGGCTCGAACACGTGGGCGATGTCCTCGGGATCGATGCCGCCACCCTGATCTTCGATCGCCACTCGCACAAACTCGTCCGCCTCGGGAACATCTCTCGGAACTTCGACCGCCGTGCCCGAGACGCGCGTCACGGTCGCGCGCACGGTCCCCCCTTCGGGCATCGACTGAATCGCGTTCATCACCAGATTCGAAAAGACCTGCAAAAGCTGCGCAGAATCGACGCGCGCCGTCGACAGGCCATCTCCCGACAGCCGCAGCTCTGCGCCGCTCTTGCGCGCGATCGGCTCGAGCAGCGTCCAGGTCTTCTCGACGAGCGCATCGATGACGTGCGCCTTGCGCTCTGACGTTGTCTTTCGTCCAAAATCCAGGAGTTCGCGGATCAGCTCCGCCATGCGCTGCGCTTGCTCCGCGATGATCCGCGCGCTCTTCGTGAGGGCCTCGTCCTCGCTTCGCTTCTCGATGATCTTCGCGTGGCCGAGGACCGTGTTGATCGGAGTTCCCAGCTCGTGCGCGAGCGCCGCCGAGAGCTGCCCGACGGTCCTCAGGCGGTCGCCGTGCCGCAGCGTCTCTTGCAGCAAGACCCGCTCGGTCTCGACTTCACGCAGCGCCACGCGCGCCGTCGAGAGGCGCTCGGCCATCGCGTTCATCTCCGAGGCGAGAATCCCCACGTCGTCGACGCCCGTGATGCTCGTGCGCGACTCGAGGTCCCCCGCGCCGATGCGCTTGGCGTGCTGCGCGAGCTCCGCGAGCGGCCGCGCCAGGAGCGTTCGCACGACGATGTACGCGATCGTTCCCGCCAGCGCGATCAACGCCGCCGCTTGAATGAGCGCGGCGATCAATCCCAGCCTCTCGAACTCGCGGTGGACATCTTGTGGTTCATCGAGCTCGATCACCAACTGGCCCGGCGAATGCATAACGATCGGAACCAGCGTGCGAATCCGACCCCGCGCCGCAGCCACCACGATCTCGCGGCGAGCGAAGGCCCTTCGTTGCTCGTCGCTCGTCGCTGCGAGCCAGTCCGGCGCTCGACCGCGCGCGTCGAGGCTCACGTCGATGTGGCCCTGCTTCAGGCGTTCGTCATCGACCAGCGCGCGAGCGCTCGCCGCCGGATCGCGCGACGCGACCACCACTGCGCGCAGCGCCTGCCCGAAGAACTGCCGATCGCGCAGCGTCGCGTCCATCAACAGGTCTTGCTCGACCCGCACCCGAAGAAACGCTCCGATGCTGAGCACGGCGGCGATGGCAACCACGATCGCGAGCCACAAACGAGTCACGATGCTCATAGCGAGCACTCGGTATCACAAACTCTTCGCGCCGCCCGAGCTTCCGTCCAGCGACGCTCGTCGACAAACGTCCGAGTCTCGATGCGTCTGCCACGGAGCTCGTCGGCGACGCATCGCCACCATCTCCGCAACGGACTGGCACCCGTGACCATCAAATCAACCGACCCCCTCCCGCGAACAGACCGATTGCTCGTCGTCGACGATGACAGGGCGATGGGCGAAATGCTCGTGAGCGCGCTCTCGTCGAAGACGCTCTCGGTCGAGCACGTCTCGTCGGGCCAGCAAGCGCTCGAGCGCATTCAACAAAGCCCCGTGGACCTCGTCGTGACCGACGTTCGGATGGGCAAAGGGATGACCGGAATCGATCTCACCGCGCGCATCCACGAGATCGCGCCAGAGATCGCGGTGATCGTCATCACGGCGTTCGGGACGGTGGACGTCGCCGTGAGCGCGATTCGAGCCGGGGCGTATGACTTCGTCCCCAAGCCGTTCGAGCCGGACGAGCTGCTGTTGCGGGTGCAGCGCGCGCTCGAAGCCAGGCGCTTGCGCGGCGAGCTCCGCGCCCTTCGCGAAGCGCGGGGCGCGCCCGTGGCGTTCGGCGACCTCATCGGCCGCAGCCCCGAGATGGAGCAGCTCTTCGCGCTCGTCGACCGCGTCGCGCAGAGCTCGGCGGCGGCGCTCGTCACCGGCGAAACAGGCACAGGAAAAGAGCTGGTCGCGCGGGCGATTCACACTCGCGGCCGCCGCGCGCACGGCCCCTTCGTCGCGGTCAACTGCGCGGCGATCCCAGAAGCGCTGCTCGAGAGCGAGCTGTTCGGACACACTCGCGGAGCCTTCACCGACGCCCGCACCGCGCGCACCGGCCTCTTCGTACGCGCCAACGGAGGCACGATCTTCCTCGATGAAATCGGAGATCTGCCAAAGTCCCTGCAAGCGAAGCTGCTGCGCGCGCTGCAGGAGCACACCGTCAGGCCCGTCGGCTCCGACGCGGAGGTCGCCTTCGACGCGCGCGTCATCGCCGCGACCAATCGCAACCTCGAGCGCCTCGTCAGCGAGGGGGTCTTTCGCGAGGACCTCTACTTCAGGCTCAACGTGCTCGAAGTGTCGCTCCCGCCTCTGCGAGCGCGGGGCGACGACGTGCTCTTGCTCGCGCAAGAGTTCATCCGACGGATCACCGCGCGGGACCAGAAGAAGCCCATCAGCATCGCGCCCGACTGCGCGCGGCTCCTGCTGGAGTACAGCTGGCCCGGAAACGTACGCGAGCTGGTCAACATCATCGAGCGCGCCGTCGCCCTCGCGCGCGGCCAAGAGCTCACCGTCGCGGACCTTCCCGAGCGCGTACGGCAGTATTCACCGACGCACGTGATCGTGTCGGCGAGCGCGCCCGAAGAGTTTCCCAAGCTCGAAGAGGTCGAACGGCGGTACATCCTTCGTGTGCTCGAAGCCACCAACGGACATCGCAGCCGCACCGCGGACATCCTCGGCCTCGACCGCAAGACGCTCTACAACAAGCTGCGCCTCTACGGCGTCGACCCGGCGGGCCCCAACTCGTCGCCTCCGCCCAGCACGCACAAGTGACCGGCGCGCCCTCGGGACGCACGCTCGATGGCGCGGCGCGCTTCGAGCAGCGCCCTGAACGGCTCTCGCGCTTGCGATCCGCGCTGGCCCGCGCTCTGCTTGTGTCGCGAACACTGCCATGACCCACCGAGACAATTCTGCGCTCGCCGCGCTGCGAAAAGAGTACACGCAGCACGCGCTCGACGAGGCCTCGATCCCAGCGGATCCGCTCGCGTTCTTCGCGCAGTGGTTCGACGAGGCCCTCGCCGCGCAGGTCAACGAGCCCAACGCGATGACGCTTTCGACCGTGGACCCCGACGGCGCTCCATCGTCGCGCGTCGTGTTGCTCAAAGCGCTCGACAGCCGTGGCTTCTCGTTCTTCACCAACCGAGCGAGCCGCAAAGGACGCGCGATCGCGCACGAGGCGCGCGTCGCGCTCACGTTCTTCTGGCCCGAGCTCGAGCGGCAAGTGCGGATTCAGGGCAAGGCCGAGCAGCTCGCGGACGACGAGAGCGACGCGTATTGGGCGTCTCGACCCCGCGCCTCGCAGCTAGGAGCGTGGGCGTCACAGCAGAGCGAGCCGCTGAAGAACAGAGCCGAGATGGAGACGCGCTTCGCCGAGGCGTCCGCGCGCTTCGCGGGCAACGAAGTCGAGCGGCCGACGCATTGGGGTGGATACCTCATCGTGCCGTCGACGATCGAGTTCTGGCAGGGACGACGAAGCAGGATGCACGATCGCATCGCGTTCAGCCGCGAGGCAAACGCGTGGCGCCTCGCGCGCCTGTCGCCGTAGCGAACCGCGAGCGACGCGCGCGGCGGTCTCAGCGCATGCGATCGGCGGCGCGAAAGTACTTCTTCGCGTACGCGATGATCTGGCCGTCCGTCGGTTCGGCTCGAGCCCGTGCGCGCCCTTGTGGATCCACTTCACGAACTCGAGCTTCGCGGTGCTCGGTCCGAGCACGACGAACTCCGCCGCATCCGCCAGGTGCTTCGCGATGTCGTCGAAGTAGTGGGGATCGGTCGACGCGCGATGGCCGCCCTTCGGCGACGACTTGTTGTGCAAGTGGTGGTGCGGCTTGTCGGGGTGCACCTTCACCAGATCCACGTCGTCCTGGTGAAACAGAAACACTCGAGCCTCTTCGTGATCGAGCCAAACCGCTGCGTGATGATTCTTCATGGCTGTCTGCTCCTCTGCGAGAGCGAAGACCGTACCAACGCAATCGGTGCAGAAACCGCGGAAGTCGTCGCATCGAAGCGGCCGTCGAGGTGCAAGTTCTGCACGAGACACGCAGTCGCGTCGTCGCGGCGCTTACTGCGGAATGATCTGCCCCGACGGCGTGCGAACCGTTCCGTCATTGTGTCGAATGCCCTGAATCGGCTGCCTCGGTCGTGGCGCGGCGAGCAGGTGAAAGTCCTGGCGCGTCGTCTGGCCCGCGGTCACCACGACCGAGAGCTGGCTCGGTCGCGCGCCGGGCATCCACGCGTTGATGTTGACCGTGCCGACGGGAACATCCGTGATGCGATAGCGCCCCGCGAAGTCGCTCGTGTCGATGAAGCGCTGTCGCAGTCGGTAGATCATCGCTCCGACGAACTCGGGCATGTCGCGGAACGTCAGCGGGTACTCGCCCGGCTGCGGAAACACCAACCGCCTCGGAGATTGCCCGGGAATCAACAGCTGGTTGATCGACTCGCCCGTCCCCACGATCACCGGCAAGTGCGGCGTGCGCGAGGTGGACTCGAGCTCGATGATGTCGTTCTCCTTCGCGAAGATGAACCGCTGCGCGACGTCACAGTCACGCACGGTGATGCGACGCGTGACGACGGGACCGAGCCCGGGCGCGCGGGCCTCTGCGGCCACGAGCACGCCGCCGAGCGGACCGGGCGTCGTGATGTCGAACGACTGCGCATAGCGCCGCGCAGCATCGGGACAACCGCGACGGCCCGCGAACGCCGCAGGAAGCTCGATCGGGTCGCCCACGGGGATCGGCCCGTCGAGAAACACCGTTCCTTCGATCGTCCCTGTTGGCCCAGCGACCGCAGCGCCCGCGCCGGGAACAGCAGTCACGCCGAAGTTGCCCGCATCGCCCTCGACGCTCACGCCGGAGTCACGCTCGGCGACGCCCGAGTCTCGAACCTCGCGCGCCCGCGCCGGCCCGTTGTTGACCGGAGCGGGGTCGCGACAGGCGACGACCGCCAACGCGAGTGACACTCCTGAAGCAAACGCTCGTACGGATCCGATCGTCATCGCCTGAAACCTACCGCGCCTCTGCAACCATGCGCCAAGCGTTGCGCTTCCCAAATCCGTCACGATTGTGCGCGACCGACAACTCTGTTGGCAGTCGATCAGCGCGTTCGCTCCCCGCGCGCCGCGACCGCTCGTGTCCCCCCGCGGCCCGTCTGTCGCGCGACGATCAGCGCGGGTTGCCAGCTTCCGCAGCGGCGGCAGCGGGCGCGTCGGCAGGCGCGGCGGCGACCGGCGCAGCCGCGAGCTTCACCGCTTCGAGCGCGTAGCCGTAGAAGCGCTGCGGCATCATTCCGAGCACGAGCACCATGAACGCCGCTGCGATGAGCGTGAGCGACGTCGCGGGCGAGTCCATCGGCTCGGCGCGCACGGCGCCGGGCTGCGGATCGTGCATGTACATCTTCACCATCACGCGGAGGTAGTAGTACACGCCCATCGCGCTGTTGATCACGACAGCGAGCGCGAGCCACGAGTAGCCCGCCTCGACCGCGCTGCGAATCACGTTGTACTTCGCGAAGAAGCCAACCGTCGGCGGCATTCCTGCGAGGGACAGGACGAAGAACGACAGGGCGAGCGCGACGGCCGGGTGGCGCTTTCCGAGGCCCGCGAGGTCCTCGTACGAGACCGCTTCTTTGCCGCGGCGACCGGCGAGGATGAGCGCGCCAAACGCGCCCACGTTCGAGACGGTGTACGCGAGCAGGTAGAACAGCACCGCCGCGGCTGCGCCCTGTCCGATCGAGCCGCCGCCGCCGGGCATCGGCTCGGCGCGCGGCGCGACCACGAACGCAGCGAGGATGTATCCGCCGTGCGCGATCGACGAGTACGCGAGCATGCGCTTCACGTTCGACTGCGCCAGCGCGACGAGGTTGCCCACGAGCATCGAGAGCACCGCGAGCCAAACGAGCAGCCCTGGCCAGCCGCCAGCGAGCGACGCCGAGCCCGTCGTGTCGCCGAAGACGCCGATCAACACGCGGAGCATCGCTCCGAACGCCGCGGCCTTCACGGTCACGGCCATGTACGCGGTCGCGGGCGTGGGCGCGCCTTCGTACGCGTCCGGCGTCCACATGTGAAACGGCACCGCGCCGACCTTGAACGCGAGCCCCGCGACGATGAGCACCATCGCCAGGATCGTCACGCGATCGCGCACGGTTTGTTGCACGGCGACGAACTGCGCCGCGCCGTCCTGCCCTGCGATCTGCGGCATCTCGACGGCGCGCGAGAGCGCGTCGCGAATGCCAGCGAGGTCGGTGTGGCCGGTCATTCCGTAGAGCAGCGCCGAGCCGTAGAGCAACAGCGCCGCGGCGAACGAGCCGAGCAAGAAGTACTTGAGCGCGCCCTCTTGCGAGCGGGCGCTCGTGCGGCGAAATCCCGTGAGCGCGTAGACGCCGAGCGACAACGTCTCGAGCCCGATGAACACCATGATCAGGTCCGTCGCGCCCGCGAGCATCATGCAGCCCGCGCTCGCGAAGGTGATCAGCGTGTAGTACTCGCCGCGCTCAAGCTTGTGCTCGTTGAGGTAGGAGCCTGCGAGCAGCGTCGCGAGGCCTCCGCCGAGCGCGATGGTGATGTCCAAGAACAGGGTGGTGCGGTCGAACGCGAGCCACCCGTTGAACGCCACCTGCGCGCGCGCGAGGTCCGCGGCGTTGCCTGCGTACGGCCAGAGCGCGAGCGCCGCAGCCGCCGCGGCGAAGTGGAGCATCGCCGTGGGAACCGCGAGGCCGCCTTCTTCTTTTTGGAAGGCGTCCACCAACATCAGCGTGAACCCGCCGATGAAGAGGATCACGATCGGCAACAGATAGAGCAAAAGGTCCTTCATGGGTCTCTTCGTCGCGTCTCGGGTGGGTCAGCGGGCGTCGGCGCGGGGCTGGCGGCGGGGCGGCGGGCGGATGTCGCTCTCGCTGAGCATCCAGGGCCGCTGCGCGCTCGGCCGAGTGACGGCCTGGCGCTTCTGCTCGTACTGATCGATCCAACCTTGCACGTCGGGCTCGATGCTCTTGGTGAAGTCTTGCGGGCGAAGGCCGATCCACAAAATCAAGATCGCCAGCGGGATGAGCCCGATGAGCTCGCGCTCGTTGAGGTCCTTGAGCTTGCGGTTCTTCGGGTTGTTGATCGGGCCCCAGAAGACCTTCTGCACGGCTTCGAGCATGTAGATCGCGCCGAACAGAACGCCGAGGGCGGCGAGCGACGCGTACAGCGGACCCATGCCCACGAAGGACGGCCCGGAGCTGCGCTCGACGTGATACGGGATGCGCAGCAAGTCCGCGGTGAACGTCCCGGTGATCACCAGGAACTCGCCGACGAAGCCGTTGGTGAACGGCAGGCCGATCGAGCTCATCGTCACCAGGATGAAGAACGTCGCGTACATCGGCATGACCTTCGCGAGGCCGCCGAACTCGCCGAGGTCGCGCGTGTGGCGACGGTCGTAGATCACACCGACGAGCAAGAAGAGCGCGCCCGTCGAGATGCCGTGGTTGATCGACTGGAGCACAGCGCCCGTGGTGGCCTGCGGCGTACGAGCGATGATGCCGAGCATCACGAAGCCGAGGTGGCTCACTGAAGAGTAAGCGACGAGCTTCTTGAAGTCCTTCTGGCGCCACGCGACCGCCGCGCCGTACAGGATGCCCGCGCACGCGAGGCCCGCGATCGTCGGTCCGACCATGTGCGACGCGCCCGGAAAGAACGGCATCGCGAAGCGCATGAAGCCGTACGTCCCGAGCTTGAGCATGACCGCCGCGAGGATCATCGAGCCGCCCGTTGGGGCCTCGGTGTGCGCGTCGGGCAACCACGTGTGCAGCGGGAACATCGGGACCTTGATCGCGAACGACACCGCGAAGGCGCCGAACAACGCGAGCTCGGTCCACCGCGGAAACCCGAGGCGCATCAGGTCGAGGTAGTCGAAGCTGTAGCGATGGGACGGGTCGAGCTCCTTGAAGGTCACGACCATGTACACGATCGCGACGAGCATGAAGATCGACCCGGCGAAGGTGTAGATGAAGAACTTCACCGCCGCGTACACGCGGTTGGGTCCGCCGAAGACGCCGATGATCAAGTACATCGGCACGAGCATCAGCTCCCAGAACACGTAGAACAGAAAGAGGTCGAGCGCGACGAACGCGCCGATCATCGCGCTCTGCAAGAGCAGCATCGACGCGATGTATTCTTTCTGTCTGGCCTTGATGCTCCCGAACGATACGTAGAGCACCAGGGGCGTGAGGAAGGTCGTCAGCACGACGAGCCAGAGCGACAGACCGTCGACGCCGAGGTGGTAGCGGATGCCCAGCGACGGGATCCACTCGACGTTCTCGACGAAGCGAAAGCCTCGCGCGTAGTCGCTGCCGATCAGCAGCTGCAGGGACTTTCCGAACTCGAAGAGCCCGACGCCGAGCGCGACTGCGCGGAGGAGACCCGGCGTTTGCCGGGGCAGAAACAAGATGAAGATGCCCGCGATCGCGGGGAGCCAGACGAGCACCGAGAGAAGGTGCGTCGGAGCGGCTGCGGCTTGTGTCGGTTCCATGGTGGATGAGCCTCTACGGTCGCTGTGTCAGCGGGAGCCGCTCTCGTTCGCGGGGAGCTCGACGACGCGGGAGATCGTCGAGGTGTAGCCGAATGCGTTGCGGACCCTGACGGACACGCGACACACGCTGCGGCCATCGGCCGCCTCGAGCTGTCTGCACGTTCCGCTCTGGCGCGTGTCGGTGCCGAACTCCGCGGGGAACTCCCCGTCGCCGTCGACATCCCACGCGTACGCATATCCAGGACCGCCGTGCACTTCGACGGTCACGCGATTGCTGCCATCCGCGCGGGCGGAGATCGCAGCGGTCGGGAAGAAGAGCACCCAGCCGAACATCGCCGCCAGGCCGCACGCGATCACCGCGCCGTACGTGTGAACGACGCCCGTCTGCGACTTGCGAACGACCGCGCCCACCGCGCGTGGAATCACGCCCACGAGGTTGACGAGGCCGTCGATGATCCATCGGTCGATCACGCGCGCGCAGATGTCCGCGCTGAAGCGGAGCGGCCGCACGACGACGAGGTCGTAGAGCTCGTCGACGCGCCACTTGTCCACCAGCAGCTGGTAGAGCGGACGCACGGAGCTCGAGAGCTTTCGCGCGGGCTCCCCCTTCTGCGAGAGGTAGATCCACCAGGCCAGACCCAGGCCCACGGCGAAGGCCGTGAAGCCCATCGCCATCGCCGTGATCTCCGCGCTGTGCACGCGGTGCTCGGTCATCACGAGGTTCCACTCAGTGATGGGCTTGCCGGTGTGCTCTGCGCTTCGGATGAGCCACTGTCCCCAGAGGCTCTCTTTCTTCGTAAACAGATACGGCAGGCCAACGAACCCGGCGACGATCGACATGAACGCCAGGACGTAGAGCGGCCCGTACATCACCGCTGGGTTCTCCTGCGGAGGATCCCAGGGCTTGCCGTGGCCGTGACCGTGGTCGTCGTGTCCGTGGTGATCGTCGTGCTCGGGCTCGACGTAGTTCGGGTAGTCCTCTTTCTTCAGCGACCAGCCCTTGAACTCGCCCCAGAAGGTCAAGAACAAGAGGCGGCACATGTAGAAGGCGGTCATCGTCGCCGCGAGAAAGAGCGTGACGAAGACGAACGTACCGACCCACGGGTGCCCGGCGGCCTGCGAGGCGCGGCTCATGACCGACGGCTCGTTGACGAACCGCGACGCGAGCGCGCGGAAGAGGATCTCGTCCTTCGAGTAGAAGCCCGCCGTGACGAAGGGCGTTCCGATGATCGCCGCCGTGGCGATCAAGAACGTGCGGAACGTGTGCGGCGTAAACTCCTTGAGCCCGCCGAGGTCGCGGAGGTCTTGCTTGTCGCGGCACGCGTGCATCACCGCGCCGGCGCCGAGGAACAAGCACGCCTTGAACATCGCGTGCGTGTAGACGTGAAAGAGTCCCGCGGAGAACGCGCCGACGCCGCACGCAGCGAACATGAAGCCGAGCTGGCTCACCGTGGAGTACGCCAGCACCTTCTTCAGCTCGTTTTGCACGAGCGCGATCGACGCCGCGAAGAGCGCGGTGACGGCGCCGGTGACAGCGATGATCGCCATCACCGTCGGAAAGTGCACGTAGACGAAGGAGAGGCGGCACAGCAGGTAGACGCCCGCGGTCACCATCGTGGCCGCGTGGATGAGCGCCGAGACCGGCGTGGGGCCCGCCATCGCGTCCGGGAGCCACACGTAGAGCGGCATCTGCGCGCTCTTTCCGGTGCACCCGACGAAGAGGAAGAAGCACGCGACGCCACCCCACGAGAACTCGGGGATGACCTTCATCCAGAACTCGAAGACCCTGCTGTCGGTGCGGCCGAAGCTCAGGAAGTACGCGACGACGTCGTTGAAGTCAGGCTTCTCGTTGAGCGCCGCCAACGCGTTGGAGCCCTCGACGCCGAGCGCGTCGCGGATCTTGCTGAACTCGTAGCCGCCAGTCTTCCACGCGAGGATGGTCATTCCGAGAATGACGCCGACGTCGCCGATACGGTTGACGATGAACGCCTTCTTGCCCGCCGTCGCGTATTGCGTGTTGGTGAACCAGAAGCCGATCAGCAGGTACGAGCAGAGCCCGACGCCTTCCCACCCGACGAAGAGCAGCACCATGCTGTCTCCGAGGATCAGGTTGAGCATCGAGAACATGAACAGATTCAGGTACGCGAAGTACCGCGCGTAGCCCTCGTCGTGGCTCATGTAGCCGACCGAGTAGATGTGGATCAGCGTTCCGACGCCGGTCACCACGAGCAGCATCACGCCCGACAGCTCGTCGAGGACGTAGCGCAGCTTGAGCTGCACGACGCCCGCGCCGGTCGGAGCGCGAAACCAGTCCCACACGAGGTAGCTGAGCTGCGCGGGCCCGTGCGCGGCCCCCTCGGCGACCGGCGCGTGGGTCGTGCGATACAGCGTGAAATACGCGAAGAGAGAGAACAGAAAGGACATCCCCACCGTGGCGACGGCGGTGATGTAGACCCCTTCGCGGCCGATCTTCTTTCCGAAGAACCCGTTGATGATCGCGCCGAGCAGCGGGCTGAGCAGAATCAGCCCGAGCACGAAATAGCGATCCGGGTGCGCCGAGACGAGGTTGCCAATCTGAGGAGTTACCTGGGCGAGGCTCGAAATCACAGCGCTCATTCCTTCATCAGGTTGGCGTCGTCGGTCCGAACGACCTTACGAATGCGGTAGAGGGACAGAACGATCGCGAGCCCGAGCGCAGCTTCCGCAGCGGCGACCGCGATCACGAAGAACGCAAACACGTGCCCGTGCACTGGCACAGCGCCAGCGGCGTTGGCTGGCATCCATCGATTGAACGCGATCAGCGTCAGGTTGACCGCGTTGAGCATCAGCTCGATGCACATCAGCGCGACGAGCGAGTTGCGTCGAACGAGGAACCCCGCGGCCCCGATGGAGAAGAGCACCGCCGAGAGGATCAGGTAGTGAGAGATCTGAATCGTCACGAGTGTCCCTCCGCGCTCTTGGTGGCCGACGGCTTCGCGCTCTTTTCGCCAGGCTCGGGCCCCTCGGCGAGCTTCTCGGGCGCCGTCGGGTCGCGGTCCGCGAGCGCGCGTCGCTCGTGCTTGCCGCGGGCGATCGCGAAGGCGCCGACGATCGCGATCACCAGCGTCACGCTGATCATCTCGAACGGGATGATGCCCTGCTTGAACAGAAAGCTGCCGACGACGTTCATCGTTCCGAACGAGTCGGTGCGCTCTGGCATCGGCAGGCGGACGTACTGAAGCGTCATCAGCAAGCCGCCGGCGATCCCTGCGACGCCGACCACCGCCGCGCCGCGCGCGCCGATCCCGCGCCCGTCCTGCGGCGAGGTCGCCGCCGGACCGAGCAGCATGATCACGAACACAAAGAGCACGACGACCGCGCCCGCATAAACGAGCAGCTGGATCACGCCCAGGAAGTGCGCTCCGAGGTTCAGGTACAGCGCGGCGAGCGCGATGATGTGCACGAACAGCCCGACCGCGGCGCGGATGGGGTTGCGCGACAAAACCGTCCCGAACGCGCCCAACACGGCGAGGGCCGCGAAGAACACGAAGACGACTGTCTCGAGCGTCGTGCTTGGAGGTCTGAGAGTGGGCATGAGTGAAGCTGCGTCCGAAGTGGGCAGTGAGAGTGGGTCAGCGAGTGAGCGCTCAGTGCGCGTGAGAGTGAGAGTCCTTGCCGGCGGGCTTGGTCGCGATCGACTTGCCCGACGACTTCACGCGAGCCTCGAATTCGTCCCGGTATTTCTGCAGAAATCCGAGCATGGGCATCGCGGCGCCGTCGCCGAGCGCGCAGATGGTGTTGCCCATGATGTTGTTGGCGACGTCATAGAGCGTCGCGAGGTCTTCTTGCGTCGCCTCGCCCTTCGAGATCTTGCGGCAGATCTTGTACATCCAGCCCGTGCCCTCGCGGCAGGGCGTGCACTGGCCGCAAGACTCGTGCTTGTAGAACATCATCAGGTTCTCTGCGGCCGAGACCATGTCGGTCGTGTCGTCCATGACGATCGCGCAGCAGGTCCCGAGCATGCTGCCCGTCGCGCGGATCGTGTCGACGCCCATGGGGACGTCGATCACGCTCTTGCCGTGCCACGGGTGCAGAGGGCTCTTCTCGTCAGGCGCGTTGAACAGCTCGTCTTCGCGCAGCACAGGCGTCGATGATCCGCCGGGGATCACGCCCTTGAGCTTGCGTCCGTCGCGCATTCCGCCGCCGAGGTCGAAGATGAGCTCGCGCAGCGTGATGCCGACGGGCGCCTCGTAGACGCCCGGCTTCTTCACGTGCCCCGAGACGCCGTAGAGCCGCACGCCGCCGTCCTTGAGCTGGTGCAAGCGCGAGAGCTTCGAGAAGCCCTCGCCGGTCATCTCGATCACCGTGGGGATGGTCGCGATCGTCTCGAGGTTGTTGACGATGGTGGGCGCGCCAAACGCCCCCGCGATCGCCGGAAACGGCGGCTTGAGCCGCGGCTCGCCGCGCTTGCCCTCGAGCGAGTTGAGCAGCGATGTCTCTTCGCCGCAGATGTACGCGCCGGCGCCGGGGTGAATCACGATGTCGAGCTCGAAGTCCTTGCCGAGGAGCTTCTTGCCGATGATCCCCGCCTTCTTCGCCTCGTTGACCGCTTGCTGCAAGCGGTGGATCGACTTCACGAGCTCGCAGCGCACGTAGATGTACACGGCGTGCACGTCGAGCGCCCACGCGGCGATCATGCAGCCCTCGATGCAACGGTGGGGATCGAGCTCCATGAGCGTGCGATCCTTGAACGTCCCGGGCTCACCCTCGTCGGCGTTGATCACGAGGTAGTTGGGCTTGGGCGGGTTGGGCTTGAGGAAGCTCCACTTCAAACCCGCAGGAAATCCAGCGCCTCCGCGGCCACGCAGGTTGGCGGCCTTGACCTCGTTGACGATCTGCTCGCGCGACATCTCGAGGGCCTTCTTGAGGTTCTCGTAGCCGCCGCGGCTCTTGTACACATCCAGCGTCCACGAGTCGGCGACGCCGTAGTTCTTCGTGAGGATCTTCGGATTCTCAACGGCCATGGCTCACTCCTTCTCCGGGCGGAGGTAGAGGGACGAGAAGGTCCCGGCGGCCTTCGGCGCGCTCGCGCGGGCCTTGTCGATCACGCGGTCGACCGACTCGTTGGTGAGGTTTTCGTAGAAGTCGTCGTCGAGCTGGATCATCGGCCCCTGGCCGCACGCCGCGAGGCACTCGGCCTTGAGCAACGTGAACTCTCCGTCGGCCGTGGTCTGCCCCGCGTGGATGCCGAGGCGCTGCTCGATGTGCTCTTGCAGCTCCTTGGCGCCGCAGAGCTCGCACGAGAGCGTGCGGCACACCCACAGGACGCGTTTACCCGGCTTCTCCTTGAGAAACATCGTGTAAAACGTCACGACGCCTTGCACGTGAGCGCCGGTTACTGCGAGCTCTTTCGCGACGAAGTCGATGACCTCAGGAGAGCACCAGCCCTCTTGCTCCTGGCACAGGTGCAGGAGCGGAATCGTGAGCGACTTTGCGTTGGGATAGCGAGGTCGAAGCGAGTCGAGGATCGCCTTGCGCTCCGAAGAGAGAACGAACGCCATGAATGCCCTTCGTTGTGAAGACGCCTGTCGCGCCCCGGCTGTCGAAACAACGGTGGGGGGCGAAAGGCGCCGGGACGCTAGTCAATGCGCGCACGCACTGTCAACAACGGCCGGAATGCCGCTTCGCCCTGCATTCGTTGGGTTTCGTCCGTGCAGGGGCCAGTGATTTCTGTCCACCACAATCCGCTCGAAATGGGGTGCCCCGATGTCCGCGTGCGTAGTAGGGTTCGCGCCGCGATCGGTGTCGACCGTCGCGACGTCACTGGCCGAGTGAACAAAACGCACTCGAAATCGGCGCAGCGTCGTCGCGGGCGGTGGCCTTCGCGATGGAGGACTCTCGACGATGTTCTGCCCCAATTGCGGCACCCAGAACGCTGAAGACGCGACGAAGTGCGTCTCCTGCGGCACAGCGTTGCAAGCGGCTCCGGCCGCGGGAGGGCCGGCAAAGCCGCAGCGCTTCAAGGGCACCATGATGATGGTCTCACCGCTCGAGCAGAAGCCCGACGCAGCGCCAGCCGCCCCCGCCCCCCCGGCGGCTCCCGCGGCGCCGGCGGCGCCGCCGGTTCCTCGGCCGAGCGCGGGTCCTGTGCAGGCAGGTGGGGCCGGCGCAAAGCCCGGCGCTTTCGCGAAAACGATGGTCGGCGGCATGGGGATGATGCCCCCCGTCGGCGCGCCGGCCGCGGCCCCAGCGCCTCCTCCGCCGGCCGCCATGGCGCCACCGCCCGCAGCGCCGCCAGCGCCGCCAGCAGCTGCCCCGCCGCCACCTGCATTTGCCGCGACGATGATGCAGCCGATGGGCGGGCAGCCTCCCGCGCCGCCCGCTGCGCCGCCGCCCGCCGCGTTTGCGCCGGTCGCTGCGCCGCCGCAGGGCGGTTTCGGTGACGCGCCGGCTCCGATGCAAAATTCCGCGCCGCCCGCTCCTTTTGGTGGGCCGCCGCCGTCAGGGCCGCCCGGTCCTTTTGGCGGACCGCCGCCGTCAGCGCCGCCCGCAGCCGGGCCATTCGGCGCGCCTCCCCCGTCGGCGCCGGGTCCGTTCGGTGCGGCGCCCGGTCCCTCGGGGCCGGGACCAGCGCCGTTTGGCGGACCTCCTCCAGGCGGACCGACGCCGTTCGGCGGACCTCCACCCGGAGGACCCGCGCCGTTTGGTGGACCTCCCGCGAGCGCACCTCCTTCTGCGCCGGGCGGATTTGGTGGACCTCCGCAAGGAGGATTCGGCGGAGCTCCACAAGGAGGACCCGCGCCGTTTTCTGCGACGCCTGCCCCCGTCCCGATGGGCGCACCCGCGCCCAACCCGATGATGGGCCCGCCCGGAGGCGCTCCCATGGGCGGTCCAATGGGTGCTCCGATGGGCGCTCCCATGGGCGGCCAGATGGGCGCTCCCATGGGGGGAATGGGCATGCAGCCCTACAATAATCAGATGGCGCAGATGTCCCAGCAGATGGCCCACGACATCAACGCGACCGTCACGAAGAGCACCAACAACGCGATGAAGATCGTCGTGATCTCGATCGTCGCGTCAGTGGTCCTCGGCATTCTGGTCACCGTGCTGACGTTCTTGCGCGCGGGCTGATGAAAAGCCGAACGATCGCGACCAGGCGAGACGCGATCTCGGAGCCCGCCCCATGAAAGGCGGCGATGAGCTCATCGTCTTTCGCGACGTTCACAAGGCGTTCGGGCCGAAGGTCGTCTACCGCGGGCTCGACCTCGAGGTGTACAAGGGCGAAACGCTCACGATCCTCGGCGGCTCGGGCGTCGGCAAGAGCGTCATGCTCAAGATGCTCATCGGGCTGCTCAGCACCGATCGCGGTGACGTTCACTTCGACAACGATCGCGTCAACGACATGGGTCCGCAGCAGCTCGCGCGGCTGCGGCAGCGGGTCGGGATGGTGTTTCAGAGCGGCGCGCTCTTCGACTCGATTTCCGTGGGAGAAAACGTCGCGTACGGCCTGCGCGAGCACTACGCGAGGGAGATGGGAGAGCGCGAGATCGCCGAGCGCGTGTCGTGGGCGCTCACGAGCGTCGGCATGCCCGGCATCGAGACGATGCGCCCCTCGGACCTGTCCGGCGGAATGCGAAAGCGCGTCGGCGTCGCTCGCACGATCGCGCTGCAGCCCGAGGTGATCCTCTTCGACGAGCCGACGACGGGGCTCGACCCCGTCAACGTCACGCGGATGAATCACCTCATTGTTCGGCTCAAACACCAGCTCAAAGTGACGTCCATCGTCGTGACGCACGACATGGCGACGGCCTTCACGGTGAGCGACCGGCTCGCGTTCGTCTACAAAGGACAGATCGCCGAGAAGGGAACAAAAGAGCACTTCAAGCGGACGACGAACCCCGTCGTCCAGGACTTCGTCGAGGGCCGCTCGCCGGACGACGAAGATCTCGCCTCGATCTTGTCAGGCTGAACTCCCCGACGAAGCAGCGGTCGATCGGTGGTAGAACACGGCTCGTGGACTCGAAGGGCTCGAACTATCTCCGCGTCGGCGTGTTTGTCGCGCTCGGCCTCCTCGTCGCGAGCGCGCTGATCTTCGTCATCGGCGAGGAGCGAAACATGTTTCAGTCGCACGCGCGGCTGCGAACATCGTTCACCAACACTGGCGGACTTCGCGTCGGCAGCCCCGTGCGAATGGGCGGGATCACCGTGGGCACCGTGACGAGCGTTCGCTTCGGCACCACGAACAACGACCCGAGACTCTACGTCGATTTCGAGCTCACCCGCGAGGCGCTCACTCGCGTCCGTCGCAACAGCATCGCCGAAATCGGCTCGAAGGGCCTCCTCGGCGACAAGGCGCTCGACGTCTCGATCGGCGATCCCTCGCAGCCCGCCGTCGAAAACAACGGGGTCATCGAGGGCCGAAGCGAAGACGCGCTCGCCGACGCCATGCGCAACGCGGGCGCGATCCTCTCGCGCGCCAACACCGTGCTCGACAACGTGATCGCCGCGACGCGACCGCTCGCCAACCCGCAGCTCAGCGCGGACCTCGTGGCGCTCGTGCACGACCTGCGAGTCGTGGGCGATCAAGTCGCGACCGGCAACGGGACCGTGGGGCAGCTGTTGCGTGACCAACAGATGGCCAACGACATTCGCTCGACGCTTCACTCTGCGCGCAACGCGGTCGGCTCGGTCGAGCGCGCGACGGGTCAGGTCGAGGCCCTCGCGCGCGACGCGCGCACAGGGCGCGGGCTCGTGCACGCGCTGGTCTACGACGAGCGCGGCGGGCAGGCGATCGGGCGCCTCGGCGAAGCGGCAGGAGAGCTCGCCGCCATCACGCGCGATGTGCGCACGGGCAACGGCGGATTGCACCAGCTCATCTACGGCGACGAGCTGAGCGGCGCGGTGCGAGACGTGCGGCAGATCACCGGCGGCGTGCGAGACATCGTGCAAGACGTCCGACGCGGGCGCGGGACGATCGGCGCGCTGCTCACCGACCCGTCGCTGTACGAAGACCTGAAGTCGCTCGTGGGCAACGTTTCGCGCAACGAAGTTCTTCGCGCGATGGTGCGCTACTCGATCCGAACGAACGAGCGCGACGCGCAGCCGACGCCCGCCGCTCGTCCGTCGCAGCCCGGCGCGGCGCAGAGCGGCTCCTCGAGCGCTCCATGATGCGTCGCCTGCGAGCGGCCGCGGCGATCGCCGGCGCGTCGATCGCGACGATGATTTCATGGGCCGGTTATTCGCAGGACGGCGGGCCGACCCCCGAGACGGCGGAGGCGGCGCGCAGGTTGTTTCGCGAGGGGGCGCAGCTCGCCGAAGAGGGGCGATGGCTCGACGCGCGGGATCGATTTCGGCGCGCGCTCACGGTGAGGCCGTCGCCGCTGCTGCACTACAACCTCGCGTTGGCCTGTCAAAACGCAGGCTATCTGGTCGAGGCCGTCGATCAGTACCGATCGTTTTTGCGGATCGACAACGACGCGGCCAACGCCGCGCGCCGCGGAGCTGCGCAGCGCGCGATCGCGCTCGCGAGGGTGCGCGTGAGCGTCGCGGAGGGAGAGTCCCTCGCGGTGCTCGCGGTCGACGGCCATTCGATTCCCAACGGGCTGTGGGGCGAAGAGCTCTCGCTCGACCCGGGCGAGCACTTCGTCGACGCGCGTTCGACGCGCGGATCGAGCGCGCAACGATCGTTCGTCGTGCGCGATGGAGAGCGGCTCGTCGTGACGCTCGAGTGGACCGCGCCCCCGGCGAGCGCGTCGGTCGCAGACGGCGGTCCGACGGACGCGAGCACACCGACGCTCGCGCCCATCCCGACGCGCAGGGCGAGCGCTGCCCCGCTCGGAACGATCGATCGCGTGCGACGACGACTCGAAGAGAACGCGCGCGAAGCAGACGCGACCGGCGCCAGGCCGTGGGAGCGAACCCTGGT
>LNEO01000145.1 GCA_001465015.1 Deltaproteobacteria bacterium Ga0077539
CTCGGCGTCGCAGACCGCGAAGAACACGGTCATCGACACGAGCGAGGACCGCAAGAGTGACGTTCGTGTGCTCTACATCCTCGGTGACTCGCCGCGTGCTCTTCTCGCCGTTCGTCGCCGTCGTGCTGCAGGCGATCTCGTTCGGGGTGCAGCACGCCCACGGGGTTCCGAGGGGGGGGGCTGTCGGAGTGGTGCTCGCAGGCGGGTGGGCGGTGGGGCTCGGGGCCCTGCGCATCACATGGGCCCCATCTCGCCGCGCCCCGACGCCAGCCCTGTCACTTCGTCGC
Source organism: Deltaproteobacteria bacterium Ga0077539 (assembly GCA_001465015.1). Lineage (GTDB taxonomy): Bacteria > Myxococcota_A > Polyangia > Polyangiales. Next base: position 288 of record LNEO01000145.1, read on the forward strand.
GCGAACTCAGCGCGCCCCGAGGCAGGTCGAGAGCGCGATCAACCGCAGCACGATCACGTCGCGCTCGACGTCCGTCGCGATCGCGATCGAGTCCGTGACGTTCAACGTTCGCGCGACCGACGCGCGGGGCGCATGGCGCTGGCGTCCCAAAGGTCCGGTCCGGTGGTGCCGGTGCGAAGCCACAGCCCCGGCCTCGCGCACGGCCCCAACGAGCGCGACTCGTCCAACGAAACGCTCCGCAGCGCTCGCGACGGTGACTCGTGCAGCGCCGAGAGCGTCGCGGAGCTTTCTGCGCTCTGCGCGAACTCGAGCTGCTCGCCCTCTCCCGCGCACAGGTGCGGCTGGCTGTACACCCGCGAGATCCCCTGGATTCGCTCGGAGATGTTCGCGATTCCTTGCTCGCTCACCAGCAGAAGGCGTGAGGCTTCATTGTCGGTCGCGACGACGAACTGTTGTCCGTGCGCGGCCACCGCCCAGCGGGCAATGTCAGTGCCGATCGTCACCGAGAAGGGCAACTCGAAGTGCCGCTGCGTTTGCAGCGCGCCCGCTTGATCGACGCGCGAGAGCCGCATCCGACGGTCGGCCACCATGTCGAGGACCAACCATCCCTCCCGCGTCGGAGTGATGCTCGGCGCGAACAACGGCTCGGTGACGCCGTCGAGCAGCCCCGGACTGCCAGTCTCGTATTCGCCGACGAGGCCTCGATCGCGCTCGTTGACCGAGAACACGACGACGTTCGTGGCCGAGCCCCAACGCATGTCCCGGTGCCGCGCACCGCGACGAAGAACGACGGCGACCGCGTCTCCGCTCGTCGCGACCGCTGCGTTCGCCAGGATGTTGTCGAGGCCCGAGCGGTAGAAGAAGTTGCCGATGCGTCGCGCGTCTCCTCCCTGCAGATCAAGCGAGTGCACCGTGACGTTCTCGTGCGAAGCCAACCCGCTCCACATCGTCGCCGTGTAGATCCGCTGCGAAGTTCGGTAGACCGCGGTGTCGAGCAATACGGCGTTGGTCGCGACCTGGATCGCGGCGGGTTCGACCGGTGGCCCGGCGTCACCGACCAGGGCGGCGTCGGGAGTGGCGTCGGTAGCAGGAACGACCATGTCCCCGCAGGCCAGCAGAGAGAGCGCGAGGCCGATGAGCAGTGAGCGACGGTGCATGGCGGACTCCTCCGAAGAACGACGGTGCGCTTCAGGATTGGCCGCAGGCCGCGAGCGTTCTCACAGAAACGACGCGCCGCGAGAGGTCCGTCGGCCTCGAGCGCTTGTGTGTTCAGCCACAGCACCCGATTCGCCACGGTCGGCGTCGGAGAGCGAAGCCAGCGCGCGTCGACGCCGCGATCTCGGCCGCGCCCCCTTTGGTCCATCGCGGCCAGCCATGGGCCAACTCAGTCTCCCTCGTGAAAATAGCGGCGAACGCTCGGGACTCGAAGATGCTTCCGCGCGCGACGACGAAGCTCATCGAAAGCGCTCTGTCTTCGAGCGCGTTGGCGTCACGCGGGCAGCGATCCCCTGCGCACAACGAGCGCAGCGAGGTCGTGCTCGAGGCGTCGCGCGCTCAATCGATCGAGACCGACCAACACTCCTCGTAGCGCTTGCCGCTCTCGCAGAGACACGGGCTGCGAGGGTGGAGCGCCGGACCGCCGAGCTTCATGCGCGCGATGAAGCAACGGATCGCTCGCTCTCGACGCTCGACGCCGTCGATGAAGCGCGCGCCAAGCGACTCGACGGCCTCGCGCCACGCACGAGCCCGGGGCGCGTCGAGACGACCGGTGTCTTCGAGCCACTCGCCAAACGCGTCGAGCAGCGCAGGCAAGCGCAGCGGCTCGTAGCCGTTGATGTTCAATGACGCTGGCCGATCGCGCGGGCGATCGAACAGGTACGCCTCGTCAAGATCGCGAAGATCTTCTCGGTGAGCATCTGGAGATCCGGCGTCGGCCCGACGCGAACCTCGACCGACGGATCGACGAGCGAACGAAGAACTTCAGCGGCGCTCTCGTCCGAGGTGCGGATGCGGGACGGTCGCATCGGCCGCGTGACCATGGGTTTGGTCATCGCGCCGCGCGGCTTCGATGGTCTGGCGACGTGTTCCGCTCGGGCGTATGCCGAGGAAGAGCGGATAGACGTTGGACAACATGACCGCGATCGGACCGCTCGACCAGCGCCCGTCGGTGCCGTCCGACTCCGAGTCCAGCGTGAGCGTGACGAAGCCAAACGTCCATTCAACGGGGTCGACGGGGACGATCGATCGCACATCAGTCACGAATGGTACGTAGAGCCTACTGCAACGCGACGGGGCTCGCGTTGTCGATTCGCCGCAGAGCGAGAGGCGAGAGCGTCCGCCGTTCACCCCCATAGGCGCCGAAAACTCCACGACACAAACAGCGACTTGGAGTTGCAAATCGAGCGACGAAACGACGGTTGACATCGAGCCGCGCGGCGGCCC
>LNEO01000146.1 GCA_001465015.1 Deltaproteobacteria bacterium Ga0077539
GCGAGAGAGAGCGAGATCGATCACCGAGAGCGTTCGATCGGGCTGCGCGCGGCCGGCCAGGTAGCGCTCGCTGAGCTCGGCGGCGAATCGCAAGACGGGCGGCTCTGCCACGACGCCGTGGTGCGTCGCGATGAGCGGCGCGTACGCGTCGACGATGTTGCGAAGCTGCTCGGGCGTGGGCTCTTCGAGGCCGAGGCGCGTGGCGTTGCGCTCCATCCACGGCTCGATCTCCGAGAGCTTGCGGGCTTCTTCGGGCGAGCAGGCGCCGATCCACGCGAGCTTCTGCGCGGTCAGCGCCGCGCGCAGCTCGAGCACGATGTCGTCGGGCACGTCGCGGGTGAGAAACCAAGGCGAGATCGGGTCGAGCGCGAGCACCACGCGATCGCCGAGCTGCACGAGCTCTTCGACGAGCTTTCGCGCGCGCTCGGCGCCGCTCGGTCCGCGCGCCTGCGCCGCGACGTCCGCGTGCCGCAGGGCGAGCACCGAGCGAGACTCGAGCGATCGGGCCACGGCTCGCAGAAGGGTGCTCTTTCCCACGCCCGGAGCGCCGACGAGCAGGGCTCCGCGGCCATCGCGGCGACCGACCGCGTCGAGCACGCGTCCCACCTCGCGCTCGCGTCCCACGACGGGCTCGAGCAGCCCCCGCGCGCACTCGGCAGAGAGATTGCGAGCGAACATCGCCACCGCGGGAAAGGTCCTGGGGTCGATGTCGAACGGCGTCTTGGCGGGCGGCTGCTTCGCCGGCCCTCGCGCGTTGCGCTGCGCCGCCGCGGGCTGTGCGCCTTGCGCGGCCTGCGCGCCGTTTCCTTGAGCCGAATGCGTGGATCCGATGATCTCTCGCTGCGCGGCGTTTGATTTCGTGGGCTGCTGCCCCCCGCCGGAAGCGCCATGGGAGCTCTGGGTGGCCTTGACCTTCTGCGGGTGGGCCACCTTGGTGCTGTCCTGCTGCGGCAAGAGCGAAGGGTGGCGCTCGGTGCGCTTGACGTCCGAGAGCGGCGGCGCGTTGGTCGGGACCCCGCTGATCGACGGCACCGCGTTTCGCTGCGTGGGAACCTGCGCTCCCGCGCGGACCGACGCCGCACGGATGGTCGCGCGGTAGACCTCTTCGGCCAACGTGTTGGGCTCACATCCGAGCTGCTGGACCCAGGACGTGAGCGCCGTGTGCTTGTCGGTGAGCGCGGCGAGCACGAGGTCGAGCGACGACAGCTCGGACTTGCGCTCGGCGGCGATGCGCTTGGCGCGCGACTGGATGCGCTCGATCGTCCCGACGTCCTCGGTGTGGACCTTATTGGCCAATCGGAGGTCTTCCGTTCTGCAGCCGCGGGTGACGAGGATGCGGGAGGGCTCTCCGCCCTGCTCGATCCACGCCGCGGCGAGGTGCAGCGTCGAGAGCCGAACGCATTTCTCTTGAGCGATCGCCGACGCTCGGTCGAGCAGCGCGCGGGCCGAACCTACACCTTGTGCGAGAGCCTGCATCACGCTCGGGCCTTGGCATACTTTGCGAGCGCGACGCGAATTTTCGGCAGGAGCTCAGCGGGGGTGTCGACCGAGCTCGTAGGCCGACAACGCGCACCCTGCGAGCCAGAAGATCGCGGGCACCCACGAGGTGACGCCGAGCCCCGCGAAGGCGATCGCGCCGGCCGCGGTGAGGGCGACGCGCGCCCGTTCGACCGTGCGCCACCCGGCTCGCTCGTCGAGGATGCGCGAGATCGACCCCACCGACGCGAAGAGCCACAGGACGAGGGCGACCTGCGCGGCGGTTCCCAGTGATTGGTGCGCTTGCAGGACGATGTTGCCCACCCACAAGACGCCCGCGCTCTGGATCGCAGCGTAGTTGCGGTCTGCTTCGGGCGGCTCGCCCGAGAGCCACGAGCGCGGCCGTTGGTGATCGCTTCGGGGAGGCCCGAAGACCACTGCGAGCGCGCCTCGGACGGTCCCCGCGGCCAGGGCTTTGCGTGCGAGCCGCGCGTAGGGGGCGAGGTTGGCCCAGTACGGGCTCCAGCTCTCGATCCCGTCAGGAACGCCGTAGATCGGCTCTTCGCGCTCGGGGGTGAACGTCCCGAAGAGTCGGTCCCATACAATCAAGAAGCCGCCGTAATTGCGGTCGATTTGCTCTTCGTCGCGGCCGTGATGGACGCGGTGGTGGCTCGGCGTAGCCAGCAGCCACTCGAGCGGGCCGAGCTTGTGGATGAGCCTCGTGTGGACGAAGAACTGAAAGAGCTGGTGCGCGCCGTGGACGATCACGAACTGCTCGGCGCTGAAGCCGAAGAGCGCGAGCGGAAGGTAGAACGCCCAGCTCGTCCAGGTCGCGATGGTGCCCTGGCGAAGTGACATCGCGAGCGTGTACGCGTCGCTCTGGTGGTGCACTTCGTGCGCGGCCCACAAGAACGCGACGCGGTGGCTCGCGCGGTGAAACGCGTAGTAAGCCAGGTCGTGCAGGAGCACCGCGAGCGCCCACGTCGCCGCGGTCGAAGGCAGGATCACCGGGGCAAATCGCTGGCGAACGCTCTCGAACAGCGCGACGAACGCGACGAACGCTCCGACGTTGATCACCTGATCGAGCAGCCCGCAGAAGAGCGACGACGCGTAGTCGTTGAAGCTCGTCCCGCGCATCCCCTTGGCGCGCAGCGCGATGGCTTCGAGAGCCACGAGCGGCAAGAGCGCCGCCGCGACCGCGTGCATGGTGAACATCGTTGGGATCCTCGCGGGTCCGGCGCGTCACCAGCGATGGTGGACGTGGGGGCGGACGACGTGATCGTACACCGAGCGAACGAGGGCGAGGGCGCTGTCGTCCAACGATCGGCCGGAGGCGGCTGCGTTGTCTTCGACTTGTTGTTCTGTCTTTGCTCCGGGGATGACGCAGCTCGTGCCGGGTTGGCTGAGCACCCAGGCCAACGCAAACTGCGCCATGGACCAGCCGGCCGGCACCGCGGGGCGCAGCGCCTCGACCGCTTCGAACGCGAACTCGAGGGGAACACCCGAGAACGTCTCTCCGACGTCGAAGCTCTCGCCGAAGCGGTTGAACGTGCGGTGATCATCGGGAGGAAAAGAGCTCGCGGCCGAGAGCTTTCCGGTGAGGAGCCCCGAGGCGAGCGGCACGCGCGCGATCACGGCGACGCCACGCTCTTGCGCTTCGGCGAGAAAGACCTCTGTCGGCTTGAGGCGCAGCGCGTTCAAGATGATCTGGACGCTCGCGACGCGGGGGTGCTGCCGGATGGCCGTCAACGCCTCCTCGACGGTCTCGACCGAGACGCCGTAGTGCGTGATCCAACGCTGTTCGACCAGCGTATCGAGCGCGTCGAACACGCGCGCGTCCGAGTAGACCGCGGTGGGCGGGCAATGGAGCTGCAATAGATCGATCGTGTCGACCGCGAGGTGCTGTCGCGACCGGTCGACGAACGCGCGGAGGTTGTCCAGCGTGTAGCCCTCGGCGGTGTGCGGGCTCAGGCGTCGGCCTGCTTTGGTAGCAACCCACACCCGCTCGCTTCGAGAGCGAAGGACGTCGGCGACGAGCCGCTCGCTTCGTCCGTCGCCGTACACATCCGCGGTGTCGATGAAATTGGTGCCGAGGTCGATCGCTCGGTGGAGGGCTCGGCGCGAGGCGTCGTCGTCGACGGTCCCCCACGAGCCGCCGATGGCCCAGGCGCCGAAGGAGACGTCCGAGACGTCCCACCCCGTTTTTCCGAAGGGTCGGTAGTGCATTTCGCGCGAGGATAGAACACGCCATCGATGGGGCGGCGGTGAAACTCGACCCGCCTCGGCGTTGTTGAAATCAGCTCGAACGGGCGCGATGCGATCGTGGCTCGTAGGACGATCGAATGAGCGGCGGTTCTGGGCGTTTGTCTTCGGTCGCCGTTGCCACGGACGCTGTCGTTCTCTACACCTTGGTCGAGAACCGTTGATTCTATGACTACCCACGCCCGAAAGCCCGAGTGGCTCAAGGTTCGCGCCCCCGGCGGCGAGCGCTACACGTTTATCAAAGAGACCCTGCGCAAGTTCGACTTGCACACGGTCTGCGAGGAGGCTCGTTGTCCCAACGTGGGCGAGTGCTGGGGCGAGGGCACTGCGACGGTCATGATCCTCGGCGACACGTGTACGCGTGGTTGCCGATTCTGCGCGGTGACCACGGGCAACCCGCGCGGCGCGTACGATCCTCGAGAGCCCGAGCACGTCGGAAAGACCATCGCGGCGCTCGGGCTCGAGTACGTCGTGCTCACGATGGTGGATCGCGACGATCTGCTCGACGGCGGCGCGAAGCACGTCGCCGACACCGTCCGGTCGATCAAGCAAAAATCCGAGGGAAAAACCCTGGTCGAGACCCTGGTCGGTGATTTCAACGGCGTGCTCCGGGACGTCGCTACGGTGGTCACCCGCGGCGCGCCCGACGTGTTCGCGCACAACGTCGAGACCGTCGATCGACTGCAGCGCTCGGTGCGCGACGCGCGATGCTCGATGGAGCGCTCGCTCGCGGTGCTCGCGCACAGCAAGAAGGTCTCGCCGCAGACGTACACCAAGAGCTCGATCATGCTGGGCCTCGGCGAGACGCTCGATGAGACGCGAGAGACCATGCTCGAGCTCCGCGACGTCGGCGTCGATGTGCTCACGCTCGGGCAGTATCTGCGGCCGACGCCCAAGCACCTCGAGGTCGAGCGCTTCGTGCACCCCGACGAGTTCGCGGCGCTTCGAGACGAAGGCATGGCGATGGGCTTCAAGTACGTGGCGAGCGGGCCGCTGGTGCGCTCGAGCTACCGGGCGAGCGAGGCGTTCTTGAAGGGTCTATTGCGGCGAGAAGACCCTGCGCTCACCGCTGCCCGCGCCGATGCGATCGTGGACAAGGGCGAGGATCCCAAGCGCAAGCTGCTCCCTGTGGTGCCCTGATCGCGTCGGGCGGAGGTGGGGTAGGGGGACAGCGCGCTGCGTCACGGCGCGTTGGAGCAGTCGTTTTCGGCGCTGAATCTGCGTCCGTTGTGCGTCGAAACTTGAGTTGTTGAGGACCGTCCCCGGTTCGGGGTACACCACGCGCCGCCTGCGCGCGGAACTCACGGACAACGCCGTTCGCTGGGGCAATGGAGAGCTATCGCGATGAGCGTTCCCGAGTTCGTTTTGGGCGACGTAGTGAAGGTGCTCGAACCCGACGCCACGGTGCACCCCGACAACGACCCAGGTCTTTCGCCGGAGCGCTGCGTGGCGCTCTACGAGCACATGGTGATGACGCGCGCGCTCGACGAGCGCCTGGTCACGTTGCAGCGCCAGGGACGCATCGGATTTCACATCGGCTCGCTCGGTGAAGAGGCCACCATCATCGGCACGGCCGCGGCGCTCGACGAGACCGACTGGCTCTTTCCCTGTTACCGCGAGTTCGGCGCGCTGCTGCTGCGGGGAATGCCGCTGCAGGCGTACATCGACAACATGTTCGGCAACGCCAACGACCCGGTGAAGGGCCGACAGATGCCCGATCACTACACGGGCAAGGCGTATCGCTTCGGCTCGGTGAGCTCGCCGATCGGAACGCAGATCACGCAGGCCGTCGGGTTCGCGTGGGCCGCCAAGCTCCGCGGCGAGAAGATCGCCGCGATCGTCTACTTCGGCGAAGGCGCGACCAGCTCCAATGAGTTTCACTGCGGCGCGAATTTCGCGGGCGTATACAAGACCCCGACCGTGCTCGTGTGCCGCAACAACGGCTGGGCCATCAGCGTTCCGGCCGAGCGCCAGAGCGCGACCGAGACGTTTGCGCAGAAGGCGTTCGCGTACGGGTTGCACCCGATCCGCGTCGACGGCAACGACCTGCTCGCCGTGTACAAAGCCACGCGCGAGGCCCTCGCGCTGTGTCGCGCGGGCAAGCCCGTGCTGCTCGAGTGCCTTACGTATCGCCTCTCGGGTCACTCGACCTCCGACGATCCGACGCGCTACCGCGGGCAAGACGAGATGGCCGCCGAGCGCCTCAAGGACCCGCTGCCCAGGATGCGGGCGTACCTCGAGAAGAAGGGGCTTTGGAGCGAGGCGCAGCAAGTCGCGCTCATCGCCAAGGTCGACGCGGACGTGAAGGCCGCCGTCGAGAAGGCCGAGCACAGCGCGGCGCCCGAGCTCGAGACGATGTTCGACGACGTGTTCGCCGAGCGCCCCTGGCACCTGCGCGAGCAGTTCGAAGAGTGCAAGAAGGCCCCGCGCGCTCCGGGCCACGGCGCGCACTGACTCTCAGCCCGCACCACTCACAGCGCTATCGAGGCAAAAGGACTCTCACAATGACGCAGATGAACATGGTGAAGGCGATCAACGACGCGCTGCGCGTCGCGATGCGCCAGGACTCTCGGGTGGTCGTGCTCGGCGAGGACGTCGGCAAGGTCGGCGGCGTGTTTCGCGTGACCGAAGGCCTCATCAACGAGTTTGGAGCCGAGCGCGTCTTCGACACGCCGCTCTCCGAGGGCGGGATCATCGGGACGGCCGTGGGCATGGCGCTCTACGGCTTGATTCCAGTCCCCGAAATTCAATTCTCGGACTTCATCTTCCCCGCCTTCGACCAGATCGTGTCCGAGGTGGCGAAGTTTCGCTACCGCTCGGGCGGCGAGTACTCGAGCAAGATGGTGATCCGAACGCCGGTCGGCGGCGGCATCCGCGGCGGTCACTATCACTCGCAGTCGCCCGAGGCGTACTTCATCCACACGCCGGGCCTGAAGGTGGTCTGCCCGTCCAACCCCTACGACGCCAAGGGGCTCTTGCTCGCGTCGCTGCGCGACCCCGACCCGGTGCTCTTCTTCGAGCCCAAGCGCATCTATCGCGCGGCGCGCTCGGACGTGCCCGAGGGCGAGGACTACACGGTTCCGCTGTCGGTCGCGAAGGTGGTTCGCCCAGGAAATCAAGTCACCGTCATCGCGTGGGGCGCCATGCTCTACGAGGCGATCGAGGCGTCGAACAAGGCCGCCGAGGCCGGGATCGACTGCGAGGTGATCGACCTTCGCACGCTCTGGCCGGTGGACATCGACACCATCGTCAACAGCGTCAAGAAGACAGGGCGCGTGGTGGTCGTTCACGAGGCGCCCAAGTCCTGCGGGTTCGGCGCGGAGCTGGTCTCGCTCATCAACGAGAAGGCGTTCGACTACCTCGAGGCGCCGCCGACGAGGGTCACCGGTTGGGACACGCCCTTTCCGTACACGCTCGAGATGGACTACCTGCCGTTGGCGGGCCGCATCCTCCCGGCGATTCAAACGGTCGCGAAGTACTGAAACCGATCGAAGCGAAGAAGGACGAAGGGTGCTGCGATGAGCCGTTACGAGTTCAAGCTCCCAGACATCGGCGAGGGCGTCACTGAGGGTGAAGTCGTCGAGTGGCACGTGAAGGTCGGAGACCCGGTGAGCGAGGATCAACCGCTCGTCGAAGTGATGACCGACAAGGCTACGGTTACGATCACCTCGCCAAAGACCGGAAGAATCGCCGAGCTCCGCGGCAACAAGGGGCAGGTGGTGAAGGTTCACTCTGTCCTCGTGGTGTTCGACCTCGGCGGCGGAGCGAGCGCCGGGGCGACGCCTGCGGCGCCTGCGGCTGCAGCCAAGAGCGAAGGACCCGCGGCGACGGCCGTGGGCGACATCAAGGACGTCCTGCCAGGAATGGGCGCGTTTACCGCGACCACCAAGCCTGGCGCGGCGCCGACGGGCGGCGCGTGGGCGATGGCGGGGACCGGCACGATCGGCCTCAACGCGTCCATCGGTGCTCGCGACACCACGGGCAAGGTCGACGCGAGCAACCTCTCGCTCGATGCGCTGCGCCAGGGCGTCGTGCCTCCCGCGACGCAAGCAGAGGAAGAGGACTACTCGGCGCCGGACGGAAAGGCCCTCGCCACGCCAGCGACGCGCAAGCTCGCGCGCGACCTCGGCGTCGATCTCGCGAAGGTGAAGCCGTCGGGACCCAACGGGCGGGTCACCAAAGAGGACGTCCGCTCGTTCGTCGCCAAGCAGCAGGGAAAGAAGAGCGCCCCTGCGACGAGCGTCGCGGGCTCCAGCGGATCGGCGTTCGCGTCGGTTCCTGCAGCTCCTTCAGCGCAGCCCGAGAGCGCGCCGCCAGCGACGAAGCCAGCGACCGAAGCCAACCCCGAGTCCGTGCTCGAGCACTTCGGAAAGCGCGAAGAGGTCTTCAAGGAGCGCACGCCCGTCGCGATCGCGGCGGCCGTCTCCGCGAAGGGTGAGGCGCTGGAAGAGCGCGTTCCGTTCAGCGGAATGCGCCGAAGGATCGCGGAGAAGATGCACCAGTCCAAGACGACTGCGGCGCACTTCACGTTCGTCGAAGAGGTCGACTGCACTGCGCTCAAGGAGCTTCGCGAGCGACTGAAGCCCAAGGCCGAGAAGCTCGGCGTCAAGCTCACGTATCTGCCCTTCATCGCCAAGGCCGTCGTCGCCTCGTTGAAGAAGCACCCGATCTTGAACACCGCGCTCGACGAGAGCACCAACGAGCTCGTCTATCGCAAGTACTACAACCTCGGGATCGCGACGGCGACCGAGCGGGGGCTGATCGTCCCCGTCGTGAAGAACGCTGACAAGCTCTCGCTCGTCGGGTTTTCGAAGGAGATGGAGCGCGTTGCGTCCGCCGCGCGCGCGGGCAAGGCGTCGCTCGACGACCTGCAAGGCAGCACCTTCACGATCACGTCGCTCGGCGCGCAGGGCGGCCTGTTCGCGACACCCATTATCAACTTTCCCGAAGTGGCGATCTTGGGTGTTCACCAGATGAAGCAGAAGCCCGTCGTGCGCGACGGGCAGATCGTCATCGGCGACGTGATGCTGCTCTCGCTCTCGTTCGATCACCGGATCATCGACGGTCACATCGGCGCTGCGTTCGCCTACGAAGTGATCAACTACCTGCAAGATCCCGATCGGCTCGTGCTGGACCTGTGATCGTCCTGTGAGCCTGCGCGCGGCGCCGGCAGGGGAGCGGCCGCGGTAGAACCCGAAGCGGTGTACGAGTTTGCGTCGACCGGCGCAGATTCGCGCGTCCGCGCGCATCGGCTGTGCGTGTCGGGCATCGTATGGTTGGCTCAACTATGCGAATCGTCGTCACGGGCGGAACAGGGTTCATCGGTCGTCGCCTCGTCTCAGTGCTCGCGGCACGCGGCGACGAGGTCACGCTGCTGGCGCGCGATCCAGAGCGCGCTCTGCGCGCGGTGAAGGGCGCGAAGGCCGCCGAGCGCTGGGACTCTGACAGCGCGGATGGCGCCTGGCGCGCGACGCTCGCGCGCGCCGACGTGTTGGTGCACCTCGCGGGCGAGCCCATCAACGCCAGGCGGTGGGACGACGCGCACAAAGCTCGCATCCGCGACAGCCGCGTGGCGGGCACGAGGCACCTGGTCGAAGCGATGCGCGCGCTGCCCTCGAGCGAGCGGCCGAAGGTGTTTGCATCAGCGAGCGGCGTGGACTTCTACGGCGACACCGGCGACGACGAAAAGATCGAGTCGAGCCCTGCTGGAACGACGTTTCTCAGCGAGGTCTGCGTCGCCTGGGAGCGCGAGGCGTTCGAAGCGCGCTCGCTCGGGGTGCGAGTCAACGCGGCGCGCACGGGCATCGTGTTGGGCGACGGGGGAGGGGCGCTCGAGCAGATGCTCTTGCCCTTCAAGATGTTCGTCGGCGGGCCGATCGGCGGAGGAAAGCAGTGGTTTCCGTGGCTGCACGTGGAGGACATGGTCGCGATGTACCTCGGCGCGATCGATGATCCGCGCTTCGATGGTCCGTACAACGCCGTCACCGAGAGCGTTCGTATGAGCGAATTTGCCCGCGCGCTCGGCAAGGTGCTGTCGCGTCCGTCGTGGCTGCCCGTTCCGGGCTTCGCGCTTCGCGTGGCGCTCGGCGAGCTCGGCGCGCTCGTCGCCGAATCCAAGCGGATTTCACCGGCGTTTTTGCGATCGATCGACTTTCGGTTCGCGTTTCCGACCTTGGAGGGTGCGCTGCGTGCCGTGCTCGCGCGCTGAACGGGCGCAGTTGTTGTACGCTGCGAGGCGTGACGCGCGCTTGGACGTTGGTCGACCTCGAGGCCTTTTCGGTCGACATCGCGCTTCGTGAGCCGTTTGGGATCGCGACGGGCGCAAAGACCGCCGCGCTCAACGTGTTCGTTCGAGTGACGCTCGCCGATGGAACGCGCGGTTGGGGTGAAGCTGCTCCCTTCGAGGCGGTCAACGGCGAGCGACGCGAGGTCGCGCTGACCGCGATCGATCGAGCGCGATCGGCGCTCGTCGGGTGGGACGCGCGGGCGTGGCGCGGGCTCGGACGGCGGCTGCGCGAGCTCTCGCCGGAGAGTCCTTCGGCCCGGTGCGCGGTCGAGACGGCGGTGCTCGACGCGATCGCGCGATCGCTCGGCGTGTCGCTCGCGACGTTGTTCGGCGGGCTCGAGACAGAGCTCTTCTCGGACCTCACCATCACGACGGGAACGGCGAGCCGCGCGCGCGAGTCTGCCTTTTCGATCGCTCGCCAGGGCTATCGCACGATCAAGCTCAAGGTGGGCGGCGCGCCGATCGCCGAGGACATCGCGCGGATTCGCGCGGTGATCGAAGCGGCTCCGTCCTGCGCGCTGGTGCTCGACGGAAACGCGGCGCTCACCAAGGACGACGCCGTCACGATCGCGCTCGAGTCCAAGACCATGGGCGGAGAGCTCGCGCTCTTCGAGCAGCCGTGCGCGCGCGAGGACGACGACGCGGCGGTGTTCGTTCATGATCGAGCGAGGGTGACGGTGTGCGCCGACGAGAGCGTCTCGAGCGCCAAGGACGTCGCTCGACTCGCGAGCCGAGGCGCGGCGCAAGCGATCAACCTGAAGATCACCAAGTCTGGCGTGGTCGAGTGCTACGACATGGCGTGCGTCGCGCGCGCGCACGGCCTCTCGCTGATGATCGGGGGAATGGTCGAGAGCTCGCTCGCGATGAGCGCGTCGGCCAACCTCGCGTGCGGGCTCGGAGGCGTCGAGTTCGTCGACCTGGACACGCCGCTGTGGCTCGTGGACGAGCCGGTGTTCGCGGAGATGACGCGGGACGGTCCGCGGCTGTCGATCGCGAAGGTGCGCTCGGGGCACGGCGCGCGTCCGAGCGACGCGTTGCTCGCTCGGTGGGGGATCGACCCTTGAAGCGTCGGTCGTCGCGTCCAGCGCGCGCAGGTGCAGGCGCCGATGATCGAAGCGCGGATCGATATCTCGTCGCCTGCGCGAGCGCCGCGGGCAAGGCGCATATCGACGCACACAAAAACAACCAAGACGCCGCGGCGTTCTGCGCGCGTGGCGACGGCGTCGACGGGCCGGACATCGTGGCGCTCTGCGTGAGCGACGGGTGCGGCTCGCTGGTGGCGTCGGAGGTCGGGGCGCAGCTCACGGCGCGTCGGGCTGTGTATTCGGCGGTCGAGTGGGCGGAGGCGCATCCGTACTCGCTCCCGTCGGAGGCGATGGAGTTCGTGCTCGACGACGTTGTTGCGATGCTGCAGCGCGTGGCGATCGCCGTGGGAGGCGCGAATCGCGCGGACGACGTCGTCGCCGACGCGCTGTTGGCGACGATGCTGGTGACGCTCGTGACGCCGCGGGGCGCCGCGGTCTTCGGGGTGGGCGACGGCGTGATCGCGAAGGACGACGACGTTCGAATCGAGCGCGCGGGCGCAGCGGGGCCGAGCTATCCGGCGTTTCGAGCGCGGGCGCTCGGGCCCAACCCAGAGGTGAAGCTGTTCTTCGTGGCGGGCGCCGATGATTGGTCGACGTTGACGTTGGCGACCGACGGCGCCGAAGCGCTGTTCGCGAAGGGCGCGACGCCTTCGAGCCTGCTGACGAGCGCGGCCCGAACGACCACGAGCGCGCTGCGATGGGAGCTCGAAGCGAAGGTGCAGTCAGCGGCCGATCGATCGCTGGACGACGTGACGGTCGCCATGATCGCCAGGCGCGCGAAGTAGCCACGCGGGAGTCTCTGCTCCCGCGCCGCTGCTCCCGCGCCGCGGCTCCCACACCGCTGCCTGGACAGAGCTCGAAACTCACTTGGAAACCGCTGGCGCGCGACCCCATCGAACACGCGAGCGTTGAATACGTGGGTGAGCGCGCTGTCGCGCGGCTCGCTCGCGACGCAACGCTCTGCAGCGGTGCCTGGTTACCGGGACGCGGAGATGACTTCGTCGAAGAGCGCGCCGCGTTCTGCGTGGGTGGGGTCGAAGAACCTCGCGCGAAGGGCGGCGCGCGCGGAGGGGTCGAGGACGCCAGCGTCTCCGAGGGCCGCGCGGTAGTGGTTCATCTGCTCGGCGAAGCTGGAGTCGCCGGCGGCGAGCCGCATCACGAGGCCGGATCCCTGGACGAGGGTGACCATGGACTGGTGCAGTCCGCCGCCGCCGCCGTCGCCGCGGAGATTTCGGAGCTGATCGCGAAAGCGCTCGAAGTCCTGACGAATCGAGGCGATCGGCTCAGGGGTGCCGGGGTTTTGGGGCGGCGTGGGGGTCTGCGTGTTGACCAACGGGACGGTCGCGTCATCGACGATCGGAACGAGCGGCACCGCGACGAGCTGCTGCGTCTGCGGCGCAAGCGTGGGCTGGGCGACGACCGTGGGCTGGACGGGGCCGGAGTCGCGTTCTGCGGCCGTGAGGACATCGGGCGCGGCGCCGGGCGCGGTGAGGGGCGACACGGCGGCGTCTTCGGTCTCGCGGGGAGGGGGCGAGGGCAGGACGAGCTCGTCTCTCGGAATCATGGCTCGGATGGCGAGCACGAGGGCGATCGCTGCGACGACGAGCGCGCTTGAGCCGAGCAAGATCGTGCGTTGTGAGTTCACGCGGAGACCGAGGATTCAACGTTGGGGCGCGGGATGCTAGAGCGACGACGATTGCGCGCGAATCGAGAGTTGACACCGGCGCGAGGTCGGGCTAACCACGGCCCCCACGCTGCGGAAACGTAGCGGGCGCCCAGATAGCTCAGTTGGTAGAGCAGAGGACTGAAAATCCTCGTGTCGCTGGTTCGATTCCGGCTCTGGGCACAGAATTTACGGGGGATTGTGAGCGTGGCTGGGCGGGTGAGAAGTGCCACAAATGCCAGCAATTCGCGGCTGCGCGATCGAGTCCGTCACGTTTTGGTCACGTTCCGCGATCGGGGGTGAACCCGACGCTTGGTTGGGCAACAAGTCGCAACGAGGCCCGATGCAAGTTGAATTCATGGCCGCCAGTTAGTCCCGGGCTGAGGAGCAAGCAGCGCACAAGCAGCCCCGTCCTCTGAAGCAATCTGGCCCTCGTGGTGGGCGACCTGGAGACACGCGATCGCCCGCGTTCCAACCGAAGCCGGCCCCCCAAGCTTCGCAGCAAACACACGCGCGAAAGTTTCCGAGTCACCACCGTCGCAACGGACCGAAAGAGCGTCGGCCGAGCCAACAGTACCGCCGTTGCCACGGCGCAGGCTTGAGTGGCTCTGCCTCGGCGTGAGCGTCGCGATACGGGCTCATTGCAGCCGCCCACTCCTCGGCGCGATGCCGTCCGATCGGGCACCCTCACCGGCGATCTGTCGCCCGAGCTCGCGCGCGTCGAGCCTCCCGTACACACGCGACACCATCCGCGTGTCCGCATGCCCGAGCACGGCGCTGACGAGCTCGAGCGACACCCCATCGCGCCGCATCCACTGAGCGCATGTGCGCCTCAAATCGTTCCACGAGAAACGCTCGATCTTCACGCGTGTGGCGCACTCGGCCAGTTCGCGGATGCTGTTCGAGTGGAGCCATCTTCGGAACAGCATCTCGCCCACACCACCCGCGAACAGCGTCGCGATCGCCAAGAGGTCGTGTTGCCACGGTCGCGCGATCGGCGTCTCTCGGTCGCGCGTTTCGCGCTTCGAGCCGCGCACGCGAACGACGGTTCGATCGTCTCCAACGTCTGCGCGCATCGCTCGCTCCGTCGCGATCCACTCTGCGCTCGTCGCCACCACAAACGCTACGCGCGCCGCTCGGTCGTGCGCGCCGCGCTCGATGAGGTCGTTCAACACGAGCTCGAGCTCTCGCTCGGTCAACCAGCGTTCGCGCGGTGTGCTCTGGCCCGACACTTCGGGCAGAAGCGCGTCGACGTCGCCGGCCCACAGCCCCGCCCGCTTGGCCAGGCGAAGCGCGGCGCGAAGGCTCGTGAGCTCTTTGTGGATGGTCGAATCCTTCACTTTCTCGCGTCGACGGCGCGCGACGTACTCATCGAGCACCGCGGGCGTGAGGTCGACGAGCAGCGCATCGCGACCGAGGCCCGCGAGCAGAACCCGGCTCTTCGAGAGATAGAACTTCGCCGTCGCGATGGACCTGTCCGCGGTCGCGCTCTCCGCGCGAAGCTGTCGATCGTCGACAAGCGCTTTCAGAGCATCTCGGAGAGTCGCCGAGGCGCGTTTGGCGTGCCCTGGGTCGCGCGCTTCGAGTTCTCGCTGTTCGAGGAACTCGCGCGCGTCCTTCTTGTTCGCGCACCCCGTGCTCTCTCGCTTTCTTTCGCCCGTGGCGGTCGTGTAGCTGCACCACCAGACGCTGCTGTCGGGGCGTCGGTAGAGTCGTTCGCTCTCGCTCTCGCGCGGCGAGCGGCTTCGCGTGATCCCCATCGTTCCAAGTCCTTCGCGTACGCTTGCCAGTGGTCGATGCTTGCGCGGAGCATTCCGCGCGCGCCCGTTTCACGTCCCGCCGCTGCGCGCAGGTGGCGGTAGGCGGACGTTCTGTTGTCGAGCGCAAGCGCGCTCATCACGTCCTCCACCGCGACCCACTGCGTGAGAATCGCGCTCGTCACAGGTCGTCCTCCGTATACGTCGCGCGCAGCGTATCGAGCGCGCGCTCTTCGATCTGCCGTGCTCGTTCGCGGGTGATGTTCGCCGTCGACGCGACCGCTTCGAGCGTCATCCCGTCTGCGAACACGCGCGCGACGCCGAGCGCGCACGTCGCGGGCATGCGCGAAACGTCGAGGTCTCCGTCATCGTCGTTGGCGGCCGGCCACTTGAACTTGATGGAGCCGCTCTTCTCGTTGACGTCGAGCGCCAGGTGGTACGCGCACGATACGAACGGGCAAGGAACCACCACGCCCAAGCCTCGTGTCTCGCAGTCGCCGTATCGCTTCGGACGTTCGGCCGTCGCGATCCACCGCAGCCCGAGCGTCGCTTCCGCGTCTGCGGCGAGCGCTCGCGCAGACCAGCGTTTGGTGCTCGAGCTGCACGCGCGACCGTTCACGCGAAGCACGCGCGACTTTCGTGTGAGGCGCTCGATGGCCACGTCGATGACGTCGACGACATCCTCGGAACGCTGGCGCTCCGTTCTCATGCGGCGACCCTTTCCGAGGGCGAATCGAGGTCCTCGGCGAGGGTCATCAATACGCCCACATATTCGAGACGACAGGCCGGACCGAGGCGCAACCATCGACACAGGCCGCGCTCTTCGATCGCGCCGCGCACCGGCACGAAGTCCGAGAACAGCGCGATCGCTCGAGCCGTCGCTCTTCCACCATGTGCGACGCCGATGGCGAGCGATCCGTCGTCGAGAACGCAAGGCGGAAGCGCAAGACTGCCGGCGTTGCTGAGCGCGATCACCGCCCGTTGCAGCTCGACGGACATCTCTTGCAGCAAGTGCGCGTTGAGGCGCTCCGAAAGCTCGATGCGAAGGAAATGTCCCTCGCAGAGCGCGCAGAACGCATGCAGGTCCCCCTCGCACTTCGCGCACGTGAAGTTGTCGTGGCGCGTTCGCTCGGCCTCGCAGTGCGGGCAGTAGTCGATGGGGCGCGGACACTTCACGGGAATCACGGCTGCGCCCATCCCTTCTCTGTGACGTTGAAGGCGATCGGCGCGTCCGCGTCATCGTCGCTATCCACGTCCATCTCGTCGCTTTCGACGCCCCCAGGCTCCCCGCTGTGTCCGAGGCACCCGAGCGTGTCTTTCGGGGCGAAGGCGGCGGCGTTCGAGCTCACGATCGTCTCGGCGATGACGTTGATGCCGGAGTCGGCCAACATCGCGCCGAAGAGCTGTGCGAAAAGCCTCGCAGCTCCTTTCCTTCCGAGCGCGCGTCGCGCGGTCTGCATCGCGAGCTGTGCGAGCTGGCGCGCTCGGTTCGTCGTTCGACCCGCGATCATGAACTCGGGCTCGCCGATTGCGACTCGAAGGTGCTCGAGGGCCTTGCCGATCTCGTCGTTGGAGACTTCGTCTTCGTCGAGGAACATCGGCGCGCGAGGCGTGTGGCTCGAGGTCTCGGGCTCGGGCTGCTCGAGCTCCATCAACGCGACTGCGCGCTGGGCGGGCGTGGTGCCGTTCATGACGAAGCACCCTCGTCGCCTGGCTTCGCGCTGGACTTGTCCACCGGCCCTTTTTTCGCGGCGCGCTGCTTCCCCGCTGACTTCGACTTGCCCGCGTTTGCCGCCGCCGAACGCTTCGGGCTGGTCTTCTCCGCGTTGGCTGCGACCGCGGTGGGCGCGCTCGTTGATGCGGGCGACGGCTCGCTCGGCGATGCCGGGGACTCGATGATCTCGACGCCTTCGGTCGCGCTTTCGCCTGCGTCGTCGGTGGTCACTGCGACGGGCGGCCACGGCTTGCCCTCCTTCGTCGCTTCCAGTTCAGCCTCGTGCAGCGCACGGTTGAGCGCTTGCCAGTAGCTCGCGCCGCCGAACACGTCGATCGCTCGCGCCGTGCTCAGCGCGTTCATCTTTGCGTCGACGACGTCGCACGGCGTGAGCTCGCCGTTCTTGCCCTGAATCGCGTGCAGTACATATGTGCCGCCGCGCACCGGAATCTGTTGCTCCATGACGCTCCTTCGGGCCTCTCTCCACACGGAGGCAGCCCCGAGGAGGCTCGGATCGCGCGGAGTCGAGACGCGCGTCACGAGCCCCCACGGGGACGCCCCAGCACTCAGCTCGTCAGCGCGGCGACTGGCCCGCAGGCGCCGGCGCGGCGGTCACATGCAGCAGGAAGAACGGCGCCGCAGTTGATGCAGCCGGCAGACACAGACGATGCCATGAATTCGTTTGTAGTCGCGAATACAATTCGAGTCAAACGAAATTCGTTATCTGTCGTCGAGGCCATGCCAGAGGACGGACAGCGCAATCACCCAGCGCGGCAAGTGAGGGTGGCGCCGACGCAGGCGAGCGACGGCGCGCTCGACGCCGCCGAACTGCACGATCGCCGCGATCGCGATTCGATGTTCGATCGCCAACAACGGGACGAGTGTCTGCACGTCCGGGTGGCTTCGCTCGCCGACGAGGGTCTCGGCGAACTCATGCAGCAGCTCGAACGCCGCTCGTTGTTCGTCGCCGTGGGCGCGCTCTGGAGCGCTGACAACCCAGCGCTCGAGATCGGCGCGGTAGCGAGCCGAGCCGCGTTCTGAATCGACGGGGATCACGAGGACGTCGTGCGTCAGGCAAAGCAATCGCGGCTCGATGACGTCGCCCGCAAGGCCCGCGCGTCGGTATCGGACGTGCGCGGCGCGTGCAATGCCCGCGAGCTCTTCGGCGGACAGCACCCCGCCAAGCGCGATTTCGTCGAGCGCCTCAGTCTGCTCGGGCAGCGAGGGCAACGCGTCGAGCTGCGCGAGCCATCGCAGCATCTGGTGGTCGAGGTGCCGAACAGCCATGCGTCGGTGCGGTCCACTGTGCAGCTTGGCGGAGGGCACTCGCGTCGGCGATGAAAACGTTTGTAGGTGCGAGCGGCGAGTGGGGCGTACGACGAGCACAGAACGCTGAGAAAACGCCCGGTAAACTCCGGAACTGTGGCGGAAGACCGGCCGTTGAGCGGGACAGAATACGGCCACGTTCCGCGATCACTCAGCGGTGAGAGCCTCGAGCTCCGGTTCGATGCTGCACGCCTTCAAGCGACCCACGAATTCTTGATAGGATTTCGCGATGGCAAAGAGGGATGATGACAGCGAAGAGTTGGGAAAGCGCTTCCGCGGTGCCTTGAGGCGCCCGCCGTTTCGCGCTGCGCGAGCACGACGCAGGTACTCGAAAGATGATCTGGATCGAGCGTTTTCGCTGACCGACGGGCGATGTCACCTTTGTGCGCAGCGACTCGAACGAAGCATGTACGCCGTCGAAGGCCCTGACGGTTGGCAGATGGATCACTCGAAGCCGATCTCTCGGGGCGGCAGCGACTCGTGGCAGAATTGGCGCGTCGCGCACACCGCCTGCAACGCTGCGAAGGGGACGATGTCCGCGCGCGCGTTTCGGGAGAAGCGTGGCGTCGCTCTGCCGGTGTCGAGCGTCGCGCTGCAACGCATGCGTGGCGAACTGCACGCGGATGCGCGAAGGCTCGGGGCATCCTATGCGGTTTCAGTGGGCGTCATTGCGTTTCTGCTGACTTCGTCGTGGGCGTACGCAATTGGGTTGGCGCTCGCTGCTGGTGCGGTGGGATGGGCCGTCTGGGCGTATCGCGCTGAAGCCTTCGATATCGAAGACGAGTAATGGACAGGCTGGGTGTCGGTTGGCCGGCCGAACACTGCGTCATGCGACTACGGCTTGGTTCGTTTGCGCTTCGGCTTGGTTCTGCCGTGAGGCACCAGCGCGAGCACCTCGAGCTTTGACTCGTTCGCGGCGGCCTCGGCCTGCGACTTTGCGACCGCTTCGGCCAGCTCCTTGCGCTGGGCGTCGAGAACCGCGTCGGCCACCCGCTTCGTGAGGGTCTCGCTGCGAAGCGCCACCCGCGCCTGGTCGAGCAACCAGTCCACGGTCATCGGGTTGGGCGCCCAAAGGCCGCGCGTCTCCCCGAGTTCGTCGAATACGGCATTCGGAAGCGACGGAGCGCGCTCCTTTGCAGCGCGAACCGCAGCAGTCCAGCCCGGCAGGTTGCGCCAGCGAGAGTCTCCGTCGTTCGGCGATGCGTTCGGCGCGCCGGCGCCGCTCGTAAGCCACTCTTGCGAAACACCGTACGTCGTCGCGATCGCAGAAAGGGTGTCCGCGTTCATTGCCGCGGTGGGGTCGTCCTTTGCTCGCGTAAAGAATGTGCCCAGGTAGCCCGACGACAACCCGGCCTGCTCCGAGAATTCTCGCTGAGTCAGCCCGCTTTGCTTGATGAGCTGACGGAGACGATCCGCAAGAGACATACGCGCAACGTTGCACAGGGCTACGTCCGTTGTCACCGCGATAGCCACGTTACGGTTGACCTGAAACGAATTCGCGGATACATTTGCATTCGGAATGGATACGATCGGATGCCGCGTTCGGATGCTTCAGTCCATCTCGGGGTTGAGTTTGCGGGCGCTCAGCTCGGCAGCTCGACTCTCGCCGAGTCAACTTGCGCTCGTTGCTTCCGGTCGTCGTGCGAACCCCAGCTCGGCAACGATGGGCGCACTGGCTGAGCTGACGGGCTGCACCTTGGACTGGTTGATCGCCGGTCGAGGTGAGCCGCCGACGGAGGAAATCGTGCGGGAGTCGATCTCGCGGACCCATGCAGCCCGGTCGGAGGCCGCGTAGATGTCGACAACTCACGATCGCTCTACGGCCATCGATCACGCGCGATTCATTGCTCAGTCGCGTCTGGCGCTCGCCCTCGGCATTGTCGGCGGTGCAAGCTCGCGCGCGCCTCGGCGGTGGAGCCCCGTTGCGTGCTCGCTCACCGTCGTAATCGGGGCGCTCGGGTGGCGCGTCCGCGGCGTGCTGTTGCGGGTCGGCGACGAGCAGGCTGCACGCTTGTGTCACCAGGCGCTGGACGCCGTGGGGCATCTCGTCGCGCTCCGAGAGGTCGAGCCCGAATTCGCGTCGCGCGCCCCGGCGGTCCGCGCGGCCCTCGACGGCGCCCGACTGGCCATCGCACGCGTCGCTTCGCATCCCGGAACGCCCGCCCCAAGCGGGGTGCCGCTCGCACGCGCCCGCGTGGCGTGACCGTCGCTCGCTCGTCACTCTGTCGAAAGGATCGCCGTGGGGTCTTCGTCGTCTGCCAGCAAATACGCACGCGTTCTTCGCATGTTTCGTCACGCGCTCGACTGCCTCTTTGTTTTGCTGCTCATCGCTGCCGGCTTCGGGCTTCACTCGAGCGCGGGTGTTGCCCCTCGCATCGTCGGCGCGGTCGCTGCGTTGCTCGCTGGCGTAGTGCTCGCCGTTGGCGTCATGACGCGGCTTGGTCGAGCAATCATCGGTGTCTGGCGGTCCAACCCCGCCGCCGTCAACGACTGGCTCGACGCACGCGGGTTGGACGGCCGATTTCTCGTCGACGACGAAGGACGAGGCGTTGGCATGGTCTTTTCGGGCTGGGAGGAGGCCGCTCGTGCCCAGTTTCCCAAGATCGGACCCGACGGCGCAACGCTACCGCCCGACACCCGCGGCGATCTCGTGTTGTGGCTCGGGACGCACTCTATCGAGCTGCAGCGACTGAGGCTCCTTTGGGCCGAGACGGTTGGGTCCATGCTCGGCGCAGAGAAGTGCACGACCTGCGGCTCGATCGCGGATCGAGGCTGCAACGGAGAGCCGAGCTGCGCGACCTGCGCGTGTCGACGATGCAGTGATCGCGAACCGATCGCGCGGCTTCCGTGGGTCGAGCAGGCGATGCTCCTCGCGCAAGCAATGAAAGGGGCCGACGACGCGAGTCGGCGCCTGGACCTCTTTCTCGAACGCCTCCGCGCGGCCGACGAGACTCCGTTGGGTACCCACGAGCACGGCGGCGGGGCGCACGGTGCCAACTGACGCCGCGCACCACTGCCACGCACGAGGCTGCTCGACCGCGGTGCCTCCGCGCATGCTCATGTGCGCGAAGCACTGGGGCCTCGTTCCCGCGACGCTTCGAAGCGTCGTGTGGCACGAGTATCGGCCCGGCCAAGAGGTCGACAAGAGTCCGTCGCGTGCGTGGCTCGACGCCGCGGATGCTGCGATCGATGCGGTTGCGGCGATCGAGCGAGCTCGCGTGTCGGCGGACGCGAGCAACCCGCTGCAGCGCGCGTACATTCCGCTGCTCGCGCAGTTTCGCGCGTGGGTCGACCCGAGCGACCTCGTGCGAACCGAGTACGACCTCGCGCGCGAGGAGCGCCACCGCACGAAGGGCTACGAGGAGCACGAGAGCTACCCGATCGAGCTCGAGCTCCCGACGTGCGCGTACTGCGCGGGCGTCGCCGCGCGGTGCTCGTGTCCCTCGGTAGAGGTCGGCGTGCGCGCCGACGGACTCGCGTTGAAAGCGTGTGCGCCGGACACGCCCCTCGAGGTGTGGACCGACGGGAGCGGAAACACTGCGGATCGTCCAGGCGGGGCAGGCGTGGTCCTCGTGCGCGCGGGCGTGGTGCTCGCGGAGCTTTCCGAAGGGATCGCGCTCGCGTCGAACAACGCCGCCGAGGTGTGGGCGATCGGCCGCTCGCTGCAACTCGTCAGCGAAATGTGGGGCTTTCGCGTGAAGCTCTTGCTCTGTTCGGACAGCGAATGGGCGCTCGGCGCGATCGCTCCGAGCAGCACGTGGTCGCTCAGTCGCCAGAAGCTCTCTGGTCGCGTCGCGTTGAAGGCGCGCGACCTCGCGTCGAAGTTCGAGCGGCTCGAGCTGCGTCAGGTCGAAGGTCACACGGGACTCGAGTTCAACGAGCGCGCTGACGTGCTCGCTGGAGCTGCGCGGCGTCGCGTGATCGCGCGGCAGAAAGCGACGGCAGCATGAGCGACTCGACGCGCACGCCGACACTCTTCGAGCTCGGCCCACAGGTGGTGCCGATCGACGTGCGGATGGGCACGCGCAAGACGCGCCGTTCGTCCGCGCGCGCGTGGAAGCTCCTTGTGCAGCTCGAGAACGCGAACGACTTCAGCGCGCTCGCGAGCGCATGGGAGGCATGCGTTGCGGCGAGGCTCGACGGCACGGTCGACGAACCAGCGCACGAAGTGCTCTCGCGGGCATGGGAGCGGAGGCGTGAAGAGCTCCGGCCCAAACGCGACCGGCGTGACGAGCCGAAGCGGAAGGGGAAACGACGATGAGTTACTCGAAAGAAGCGTTCGGCGTGACAAGTGGCCGCACCGCGTGGCGCGACGCGAGCCGCGCACGGCGTTGCCCTGTGTGCGGACATGACTCCTGGTGCCAGCTCGGCGCTGGCGAGCACTCGGGCGTGGTGCTGTGCAAGCGCGTGGCGAGCGAGCGACGAAAGATCAATCGCACAGGCGTCGAGTACTGGGTACATCGCAGCGAGGCGACGCCGTCGCCGATCGAACCGTCGACACCGGTCCGCGACGCGACGCGGGCACACGCGGAGATTCTCGACGAAGCGTATCGTGCGGCGCTCGCAACGCTCCGGCTCGATGATCGTCACCGGTGCGCTCTGCTCGAGCGAGGGTTGTCACCGTCGACCATCGAAGCGCGGCGCTACCGCACGCTTCCGCGAGGCGAAGCGCGCGCCGCGGCCGGCGCCGCCGTTGTGCGTGCGGTCGGAGAGCGCGACGCGATGCGGGTTCCTGGAGTCGTCGCGGGCGGATGGGAGCGAAACTACTGGCTCGCGGGCGCGCCGGGCCTCGTCATCCCGTCGCTCGACCTGTGTGGCCGCATTGTGGCGCTGAAGGTCCGCGCGGACGATGCTGGAAACGGACAGCGATACAGCGCGATCTCGTCGCGCGCGTACGGTGGTCCATCGGCTGTTGCCAACGCCCATTGCCCCCTTGGCCTTCGCGAACGACTCGCGCACACGGCGAGGCTCTACATCACCGAAGGCGAGCTCAAGGCGGACGCATGCGCCGAGCTCGGCGCGCTCGCGATCTTTGGCCTCGCAGGTGTTGGCCAATGGCGCGCCGCGCTCGCGCTCGTCGAAGCGCTCGCGCACGATGTGGCCTTGGCCGTCGTGGCGTTCGATGCGGACTGGCAGACGAAGAAGCCTGTTCGACTCGCGCGTGAGCGTCTGCTCGTCGAGCTCTCGCATGCAGGGTTCGACGCGCGCGCGGCATCCTGGCCGAGCGAAGACGGAAAGGGACTCGACGACGTCCTCGTGACGCGCCGTCGTCGAGCCTGCGCGAGCGAGGCGGACGCGTGAGCGCAGAGACGATCGATCTCGACCCGTTCGCGAACGTGAAGCTTGTTCCCGCTGGCGCGGCGATCGCCGAAGGGCACGCGCGAGCACGGGCGATCGACCACGAGACTCAGCGCGACCCCGTTGAGGCGCTCATCGTGCGAATCGGCGAGGATGCGCTGGCAGCGTTCGAGGTTCCGTCGCTCGATCTTGCGGCGTCGCTTCGCGGTCGTGACGACCTCGCGTTTCAGAGGTTGCGTCATGCGTTGCGAACAGCGCGCGCCGATGTGCCCGGATGGGAGCGAGCGGTCAACGCGCGCTCGAGGGCTGCGCTCTCGCCGTCGGCTTCGACGACGGGCGGCGGGCGTCCGCCCGGGCCAACGCTCGATGTCCGCGAGCGCTACACCGACGCGTGGTGCGCTGCGAAGTTCGCCGCCGAATGGCGCGACCGCGTTCGCTTCGTGCCAGAGCGCGGATGGTTTGCATGGACCGGAACACACTGGCGCTTCGACGACCAGGCGGGGCTTCGCGCTGCGACCGAGTTCTGCGAAGCGCTCGCGCGTGTCGCAGACGAAGACGAAGCGCTCGAGCCGACGCGTCGCGCGAAGCTGAGTGACGCGCTCTGCGGACGCTCGAAGATTCAGTCCGTCGAAGCGCTCGCGCGTGCGAAAGCCACGCTCGCGGTTTCGGTCGAAGGCTTCGATCGTGACCCGTACCTGCTCAACTGCATCTCGGGCATCGTCGATCTCCGCGTCGGAAAGCTCCGTCCTCACGACCCCGACGCGCTGTGCTCTCGCGAGGCTCCCGTTCCGTTCGACGCAGACGCGCGCGCGGATGCTTTCGAGGGGTTTCTGGCCCGTGTGCAGCCTGACGCCGAAATCCGCGCGTTCTTGCAGCGATGGGCGGGCTACTGCGCGAGCGGCGTGACGAGCGAGCAGTGCCTGGTGGTGCACTGGGGTACGGGCGCGAACGGCAAGAGCACGTTCGTCGAAGCCGTCAACCACGTGCTCGGGCGGTACGCGCAGCTCGTCCCGAGCGACGTGTTGTTGGCGAGGACGGGCCACGACGCGCACCCCACCGAACGCGCGCAGCTCTGCGGCTTGCGCCACGCGCTCGTGAGCGAGACCTCCGGCGGCAAGGGCTGGAACGAGAACGCCGTGAAGCAGCTCACCGGCGACACGAAGATGACCGCGCGCTACATGCGCGCCGACTTCTTCGAGTTCACGATCACGCACAAGCTTTCGGTCTGCACGAACAACCGTCCCGAGGTGCGCGAGCACAGCCACGCGTTCTGGCGTCGCGTGCATCTCGTTCCGTGGGCAGTGCAGATCCCCGACGCTGAGAAGGATCCGAAGCTCCTCGAGAAGCTTCACGCCGAAGCCGCCGGCATCCTCGCGTGGCTCGTTCGTGGCGCCGTCGCGTGGGTGCAACGAGGGCTCGACCCGCCCGCGGCGATTCGCGCGGCGACGGAGGGCTACCGCGCCGAGAGCGATCGCCTGGGGCTGTTTCTCGAGGAGCGAACCCGTCCGCTCGACGGTGCACGCGTCGCCGCGAGCGCGCTCTACAAAGCATGGGGCGAGTGGTGCGAGGCGCGCGGCGAGAGCGCGGGGAGTCAGACCGCGTTCGGCGAGCGTATGGCCGGCCGCGAGGGCATCGTGCGTGTGAAGGTCCGCGGCTCGAAGGCGTACCGCGGGATCGTGCTGCGCGACCCCGCCGAGCTCGGCGGCGACGAGGGCCCCGATGGCGGTCCGTGGGAGTCGACCGAGGACGGGGGGACCGTTGGGGGGATGGTCGCGCTGTCAACCGTCCCCCTTGAAACGGCCAGTGAAATCGCAGCGAGAACTCCGCAGGGGGACAGGGGGGACAGTTGCGGCGAGGTTCCGCCCCCAATGCACGCGGGCCCGCCCGCGGACGGGCGCGCGGACACGTCTACGAGCGCTCGCGCGCGAGCGCGCCCCGATTCTGAGGGGACTACTTTCGTGTACGCGGATAGTAGAAACAACTATCCCCCCCGTCCCCCTCGTCGACGTTTGGCTGGAAATTCACCGGCGAACGCGAGGGGGACAGTTGCGGATCGCGAACCGGCGCCCCGATCGACACCGCTTCCCGGCGACAGTCATGGGTCACTCGGTCCCGACGAGCCGGACATCGAGTTCGACAACATCGCCGACGAGGGTGACGAATGGAGGGACCCGTGACGTCCGATCGATGGCTCCTCTGCGAGCGCTGGGAGGCGTACGCGGGCGCTCGCGCCCTCAGCCGAGCCGAGCGGCGGTGTCGCGTCGACGGAAGCCCGCAACGGCCGTTCTCGCGCCACGGTGAAGCCGGCGATCGTCCTCGGTCCGACGCTCGAGCGCGTTGGCGTTCGATGCGTAGCGCTGCGCGGCCCGAGTACCTGCGCTGGGCTGTCTCGCTGGCGCTGGCCGCGCTCGCGGTCGCCGCACCCAACTGCGTCGCAGCGACCCCTCGGGCGCATGGGTCCCAACTCTTGCCCGTGCGGAGCTGTGTCGAATGAGCACACGAACGCCGGTTCCCCTGCGGCGCGCGCGCCGGTCGTTTCAACGACGGTATCGACGCGCGTGGATCGAGCGCCAGCTCGGGATGCGGTACGCCGTTGCTCTCGCGCTCGTCCATCGGGCAGGTGCGCGACTGCGGGACCTCGACGATCGAGAGGTCGTACGCGTCGCCCGCGAACAGATCGACCGCGAACGCGCGTTGCGTGTCGCTCGCTCTCTCGCGATGCAGACACTCGCGTCGTCGGTCCAACGGTCGCAGCGCTGGGTTCGGGCCGCGCTCGCAGAGCTTCGGCTCGAGCTCGAGGCCGTTCCGATCGAAGAGCTACGCGCGCTCGCCGCGAAGCGCGAGGCTGCTCGCCGCGCGAAGATCGGGGAGGCGAGGGCACGATCGAGCGTTCCGCACCCGCTGTGACGTCCGCTCTGTCTCCCGCTGTGAGACCGCTCTTCGTCCACTGTTGCGCCGCTCTTGCGTCCACTGTGTTCGGCCGCTACCTCTGCGCATGACGAAGCCACGCACAGCACAGCAGCCCGCCACCCGCAACAACGAAGACGATGACGAAGGGGTGGAGTCGTCGGGCGCGTACCCGCCCGCGTACCCATTGTTTCGCGACCACGATCCGCCCATCGAGTTTGGCCTGGTCGACTACATCATCGTCCAGCGCGTGATCGACGATGCCGCGGCGCGGCCCGGAGCCGACAAGCGATCACGCTACAAGACGTGGCCCGAGCGCTTCGACCCGATCACCACCGACGAGGTGACGATCGCCGATCGCTGCGGCGGCGGCGTCTACGACGTGCGCGGAATCGGAGCGAAGGGGCGCACGGTAGCGGCGGCGCGTATCGAGCTCGATGGACCACCGCGCGAGTACGCGTCTACGCAACAGGCACCGACTCCCGTAGCGCCGCCAGCCCCGGCGGCTCCCGTGGTCGCCGTGCAACAAGCGGCGCCGGGCGTGCTCTCGTTCACGGGGCTCGACCCGAACATGCAGGCGTTCGTCGCGATGATGCAGGCGAACAGCGAGCGCGCCGAGAAGCAGCTCGAGGCGCAGCGGCTCGCGATGAAGGAAGAAGCGCAGCGCGCACGCGAGGACTCGAACAACATGAGCGAGCGCATGGTGCGGATGATCGAGGCGACAGTGACGCGCACGGCGCCGCCTGCGCCGGTCGATCAACAGCTCTTGATGCGGCTGATCGATCGCATGGACCGGCAACGCGAGCGCGAAGAGGACCGCGCCGACCGTCGCGCGCGAACGGCCGCGCGGGACGAGCGCGACGACGGAATCAACGGCGAAAAGGTGCTCGAAAAGGTGCTCGAGAAGGGGCCCGAGCTGTTGCTGCAACTGCCGGGGCTTCAGAAGCGGCTGGGCGAGCTGATCGCGCCGATGTTCAAGGACACCGCGAAGGAGATCGTGGCCGGCGTGCTGAACGAGATGGCGCAGGACGGCGCGAAGGGCCGGTAGTTGACAACGTCGCGCGCAACTATTCTAAGTGTAGTGACCCGTTGCTCCTCGCGTTGGTTTGTGAACGAGGAGGTTGCGTGACGGGATACAGATTCTATGGGGAACGACCGTGCCAACGCTGGGAAGACGCTTGACGATGGACTGAGTCCATCCTACATGCTAGTGCGAGCCAAACGTGAAGATCTTCGACGACGGGACAGCGCTCAATGAAGCTCGATCCCTTGTACGACCTCGATGGGGTCATCGCCGCAGCACGCGAAGGCAATCTTCAGATCGGGGGTAACGTCTGTGCCAAGGCGTTGCTCGCGATGCCGGGGCTGATGGCGTCTGAGGGTGAGCGCAGAATCTGCGAAATCATTGGGTCGTTGACGCTCGATGACTTTGTTGAGGTGAAGAGGATGGATTATCGCGACGGTCCGGTCGAGGCCGATGTTTACGCCGTTCGACGAGACGGCATCGGTTGGTACGTGAAATTCTACGTCGACGAAGGAACCGTCGTCACATCGTGCCATCAACTGGAACGGGAAATCACGAAAGCAAACGGCAGGAGGATCAAGCCATGACGGAATTCAAGCCGTTTCGATGCGCAGAGTGCGGCCGCAAGGTTACGGAGGCTCGTCCTCGTTCCGATGTCTTGCGGGACATGGGCGATGGGCTCCGCTTGCCTTTGCCGGACAGCATTCCGATTCCGTCGTGTGAGTGTGGCGAGCACTACATCTCCGGAAAACTTGCACAGCAAATCGATGAGGCATTGATGCCTCTCGTGCTTCGGGCACGACGGGCCGCGATCGGTCGAGTGATCGATCACATTCTGCGCGCGTCGGGACTTACGCAGGGGCAGCTTGAAGGAATCTGCGCGGTTTCGCCCGGCTATCTTTCGAAGGCTCGACACGGAGAGCGCAACACAAGTGCGATGCTTCAGCGGCTGCTTGAGGCACTCGCATCGTGCCCGGCCGAAGTGCAGCGACACATCAAGCGTCGCTCATGGACTGAGGAACACGCATTTGTGCCTTTCCTTCGTCAAACAGCGTCGCCTTTGCGCACGGAGTTCACGTTTACGACGCTTGTGGCGACGATTCACATGCGTGAGCAAGCGAAGATGGAGTGGGCCCAGCAGCCTCGAACGTGCGCGAACGACAACGGCGAAGAACCCGATTTGCAGGTGGTGGGATGAACGCGCAGCGCGTTGATCTTGACGTAGCAAAGGCGAGCGCATGTGCGCCCCACGCTCGCTTGGTCGACATCGTTCCGGTCGAGGTCATTGCTCGATTGCTTCAGCAGCCAACATCAACGTCAATCTCGTTCCGCATCGAGAAGCTGAAAATCAGCTGGGGAAAGCGGGACGATAAAACTTGGGTGGCGGTGTTTCCGTTCGAGGTGAACTTTCTCTGCGGTGATGGCGCGGACAAAGAGCAAGACGTCTTTGGCTCAATGCGGCTAGCCCTCCTTGCACTGTACGAGGTGAATCTCGATAAAGTGATTGGGGGACCAGACGCCCTCCCCCATTTTCTCGCGATTACTGGCACGTTGCACGCGTGGCCGTACTTTCGGGCTGAAGTTCAATCGCTTACTGCGAAGCTCAGGCTTCCTTCACTCACCCTTCCTGTGCTGCTTTCGGGGGCGGTAGCTGAGCTCTGTGAGATTGAATCAGAACCAACACTTACGCTCGACGTGTCGTCCGCCGACGCTCCGTCAGAGTGACTCGAAAGGCATCGCTTCCGCCACCCCCGCCGCGCGCTCCATGCTCGCGCGATGCTCGCGCGCCCTCGCACTCGTTCGCCTCGTGTTCGACCCGCTGGCGCCGTCTCTGAGAACGCCGCCGTCTTCCGCCGCCTCCCGCGCTACGACTCCGCGCGGCGCATCGAGTGGATCCATTGGGCCGACCTCGAGCTCGCCGCGGCCTGGGGCGCCGAGTCCGTTCGCCGCTTCGACGAGCTGCTCGTCACGTACGGCGGGGCCACCGCGCGTGCCGAGTGGTTCGAGCTCCGGCCCGGTGGCGGGCAGTTCTTCGCCGACATGGTCGCCGCGCTGCAAGCCTTCGTGCGCGGGTGCCAGGCGCTCAACGTTCCGCCGCTGCTCTGGGTCGACGTCGACGACGGCGAGCTGCGGGACCTCGTGAAGTCGACGCTCGTCGCGCAGGGCGGGGCGATCGAAGTGAAAACGCTCGTGGCGGGCATCGCATGGGACTACTGGCCCGGCATCCTCGATGCGCAACAAGCCTCGTTCGAGCGGATCGGCGCGCCGTCGCTCGATCACGATCAGTCCGTCGTGTGGGACGTGCTCACGAACACCGTCGTGTCGCGGGGGTCGTTCGAGCACGCGTCGGCGTACCTTCGAGCCGCGCCGTCGGAGGTGCGCTGGCGCCTCTCGTGGCGCGGTCGAAGGCCGTGGCAGATCTTCGGCTACAGCGGTGACGACGAGTGGGCAGGCCTCGAGTATCCGCAGCACATCGCGAGCGCGATTCAGCGCGAGCGGTGGTTGGAGCGGGCGAGGGCTGCGCGAGGCATCGCGAAGGCGATGGCCGATCGGCCGTGGGACCGACTCCAAAACGCACGCACGTACGTCGAGAGCTACAACGAACGCATCGCGCGACAGTGGGGACTCGCTCGAGCGCTCACGTTTCCGAGCCGCGATCCCAAGGACGTTCGCGCGTTTCTCGGCCTCGTGCAGAAGCTCACGGCGGAGCGAAGCCTCGCTGCGTTCGAGCGCGCGCGAGACCGCTTCATCGACGACTTTCGCAGCGGCGGAAGCACTGCGGCCGGGACTGTTGGAGCTCTGAATCAAGCGGCTGGCGCCGTCGCTGCGTTCTTCGTCGAGTTCACCGGTTTCATCGTGCGCATCCTCCCGCGCGAGTGGTTTGCGACGCCGGAGACCTTCGTTCCGCTTCCGTTGCCGGTCGCGATCTCCGGCGACGAGAGCGCGACTGGCGCGCCGTCGATCGCCGTTCCCGCGCCCGCTGGCTTCGTGCGCTCGGGGCGCTCGTTCGACGGAGCACCGAGGCCGCTCGACGAGCTGCTCGTCGCCGTCACCGAGGCGCGCGGCGAGCTCGCACCGGTGCAGACACAGGCGATGCTTCGGCCAATGGCGACGATGACGCGCTCGAACGTGCTCGGCGAGCTGCTCGGGCGCTCGACGCCGTCGAACGCGAGCGCTCCGCGGTCCTCCGCCGAGCCTCGCCGCGACGAAGGACCGTTGGCGATCACCGACGCGCAGCGCTTCGAAACAGACGTGCAATCACCCCCAGCGCTTCAGCGAACGGCTGAAGCTGCGGTTGTCGGCGTGAGTGCTGCGGTGGTTGTGACCGGCGTGATCGTCACCGCGGGAGCGATCGCGCTCGTCGCGCGCCTGCTTTCGAAGTCGAGCAATCGCTGAGCCGTCACATGCACGTGCCGCCGTCTTGCTGGCGACACTCAGTGTCTGCGGAAGGCCAGCGCCCCAGCGCGTTGCACGTGAGCACCCCATTCGCGCCGCGACATGGACAAGTCCGGGTTTCGCCGGGCATGCACTCGGTGCACATGCAGGTGTCACCGCCGGCGCTCGGCGGCCTGCACACCTTGGTGCCGATGCGGCCGTTCTCGCACTGACACGGATCGCCTGCGGTGCATGTGGGCGTCGTCGAACACGAGGCCACCATCGCGGCCACGATGACCATGGCTCCGACCATGAGCTTCATGCCGTTGGTGTACCGAACGGTCACGAGAAGCGCCACAGCATCGCTACCGCCACCTCCGTCGCGCGGACCAATTTCCGACGGAATGCCGCGCTGGATCATCGCCGATACCGTGCAACCGGACCGACGCGTCGAGCTGCTCGACTCGCTCGCGAACGACGCGATGCGCGAGGGGCTCGTGCGCGAGCTCGCCGCGCTCGTTCCTCGCAGCGACGACCCGCGCACCCAAGCCGCAAGCCTGCTCGCGTTCGTTCACGCCGCCTTCCGCTATCGACCCGATCCCATGGGCGTCGAGGTGTTTCAAGAAGTGCGCGAGACCATCGCGAACGGCGGGGACTGCGAGGACCTCGTGACGCTGTTCGTCGCGCTCGCGCGGCTGCTCGGGCTCGAAGCGCGTGTGGTGTGGCTCGATCAGCAGATTCACGGCGCCGCGCTCAACCACGTGTTCGCGCAAGTGATGGTCGACGGTCGCTGGCTCGACGTCGAAGCGTCGATCGCAGGCTCGGAGCTCGGCGAGTCGCCGGCGCATGCAGCGCGGAGGCTTCGATCGTGACGGACTGGGTCGCGAAGGCGCAGCGTCGCGTTCGCGCGCTCGAGCAGCGGACAGCCCCGCGCAGCCGTGGCAGACTCGAAACACCGATGGGCGTCCCGGCCACGAAGCAAACAATCAGCGATGCGCGACGGCGATACCTCGACGACCCCCGACCGATGGAGATTCGCCATGGAATCGCACGCGCGGCGCCGCGTCCGATGCCCGAGCACAACAACACCCTCCACGAGCTGTTCTCTGCGCTCAAGGGCGGCGTTCGTTCCGGAACTCTGACGGGTTGGGTTTTCGTAGCCGATTCCGACATCGACTTTCAGCTCGACCCGGAGGAAGTGCGCGCGCCCGACGTCGCAGGCTATCGGCGCGAGCGATGGATGCCCGAGTGGCGGCGTACTGTGCCGATTCCCCAACCACCCAACTGGTTGTGCGAGATCTGGTCGCCGGGCAATTCGCAGCAGGATCGCGAGGACTTGATGCGCGTCTACCACGACGCGAGCACGGTTGAATACGTGTGGACGATCGACCCCGCGTTGCCAGCGCTGAAGGTCTTTCGTCGTGGCCCGACGACATGGCGCCGAGAGCTTGTGATCGATGCGCTCGACGTTGTGTTCGAAGCGCAGCCGTTTCCCGGTGTCGCGCTGACGCTCGACGCGCTGCTCGAGTAGCTCGCACGATTTTTCGCACGGCACCGCTACCGCCACCCTGGCGCCTCGCTTCACGGTTCGAAGCATGGCGTGTGGAGCATGCGAACAGAGCGGTCGTACCTGCAACGGGCAGTGCACCACGCACCCAGCGGGCGCCGCACATCAGCACAGCGCAAAGCCGACTTCGTTCGGGCGCTTCTCGTCGGTCTTTACCGCGCCCGGTGTGCGTGGCGGGCTAGCGCTCGTCCGGCCCGCTGGCGACGCTGAGCCGAACGACGAGTCCGCTGATGACGCCACAGCAAAGAACGCTGCGGCGAATGCGAACGACAACGCCGCGCGAGGCTTCGCTCTCGGTCAGCAGGTGCTGGGTACGACGAGCGACGCGATCGGCCGCGAGCAACAGCGAGCGGCACGAGAGCGCGAGCTTCAGTCGCGCGAAGAGATCGCGCGGATCAACGCTCAACGTGACCGGGACCTGGCGCGCATTCGAGCCGACGCGGAGACGCAGATCGCTCGTAACCAGGTTCCTCCGGCCCTGGACGGGCCGCGCCCGCAACTGGCGGTGCTCGGGCTCGACAACGCGCCGAATTCCACCGCGCAGAACACCACGCCGCAAAACGTGAACGCCCGCCCGACTGCACAAGCGAGCGGCGGGGTGCTCGACTGGATCAAGGAGCATCCGCTCGAGACCGCGATCGGCGCGACCGCGACGGTGATCGTCATCGGGGGCGTCGCGTACTACGTGATGAAGAGCAGCAAGAAGCGGAGGAAGTCGTGAGCCTTCCGACCGTGCGCCCAAGCGCGCAGAGCAGCGAGTATCTCGCGTTCTGGTGGCGTCGAAGCACTGGCGGCGGAGAACTCATCTGCGCGACAGGCGGAGGGCACTTTGTGCGCCGCCTCCAGACGGTGCTCATCGAAGCTGGGTACAACGATCGACTCAGCTCGCTGCGTCCCGACGTCGTCATCGAGCGCTCGCGCATCAGCAACGAGCTCGGTCTCGGCGCCGATTCCGTGCGCCGCACGCTCACCGCCGACGGCTCGTGGGGACCAAACACGCAGTTCGCCCTGTACTGGGCTGCGAAGGTCAACGGCGCGGCGGCGGATGTGCTCGACGCTCTCGCCAACGACTTTCGTCGACGCGCCATTTCGCTGGTGTCGCTGCGGTACGCGGCGATCGTTGCGTACCACCCGAACGCGCGGTGGGACGACGTGGAGTTTCCGCTGACAACCGTCGTTCCCGGCTGGGGACAGGCGTTGTCCTTGCCCACGTACGACAGCGCGTTGCGTTGTTGGAATCCTGAAACCGGCGATCCGCCGCCGGACCCTCGCAACTCGAACAGCGGAAGCACCGGCTCGCGCTCTATCGCCCGACCCTCGACTGCCCAAGGTTCGATGGCCTCGTACGGCGACACGAACGCAACCGGCGTTCTCGCATGGGTCGAGCGGCATCCCGTCGCGTCGGCCGCGATCGTCGTGACCACTGCGGCCGCGACGTTGGCTGCCGTCGGGGCAGCGATGAAGGCCAAGCGCAGAAAGAAGGCCAAGCGATGAAGTGGGTGCATCACAGTGCGACCTCTGCGGGCGACTGGCTCAACCAGGCGCCCACCGGACAACCGGTTCCAACCGCGTCGCGCAACGCGCTCGTCGTTCAGCTCGCGGCGATCCGCGACGCGCTCCACGCCCCGGACGTCGTGTTGAACGACGAGGGAGGCATCGCGTATCTGCCCGAGGACACCTATCGCGGTCGCGAAGCCGCGTGGACGGGCAAGAGCGCTCCCGTCGTGGGCGTGCTCCCGCGTCCTGCGGCGTGGGTGTCCACCGCCGCGATCGACACGACCGGCTCGATCGATGGTCGCCGCCGTGCGGCCTCGACGGCGATCACGCGCGCGCTCGACCTCCTCGCGAGCTCGGGCCACGTGTTCGTGCGCCAAGGCACCGCACCCGCGGGTGACTTTCGGCTGTTCGACGGTCCAGCGGCGGTGTTCGGCGATGCCGCTCGAGCGCTCGTTCCCGATGCAGGCGAAAAGAGCGTGCACGAGGACAAGGACATCGCGCGTCTCGTTTGGCAGGCGCACACGGCGGCGCTGGGCGTGCTTCGCATGCTCGCGACCGCGCGCCGCAACCCGCTCGCCGCTGCGGCCGCGATGACCGAAGCCGAGCAGACGGCGATGGAGTCCGTCTTCGAGCTCGCCGAGCAGCGGCAAGCCGAGGCGATCGACGCCAACAACCGCGCCAACACGCTCGCGCAAGGAACGCTCCTCGCGCTCGGTCTCTTGGTCGGCGCCGACGCTGCGAAGCGCACTGCCAACCGAGCCTTCAACCGCTTGTTCGGCTAGCCGACACGCTGTCACGCATCGCGAAACAAAACCAGCACAAGGATTCAAGTCATGAGCGAGAAGAGCGAAAAGCGGGCTCAGAACATCGGGACCTTCCTCGCAACGGCCGGGATCGTCGGCGGCGTCGGCGCGGTGACGGTGGTCACGACGAACTGGCTGCTCAACAAGACGTCGCTCACCGACGTGTCGAAGGCGTTCGCGCAAACAACGTCGCATCTCGTGCTCGGCACGGCGGTCGGCATGCTCGGCGCTCCACGTGTCGGCGCGGGCATCGCCGCGGGCGGCATCATCGGCGGCGCTGCGAAGCTCGAGCAAGAGGTCCGCGTGCGCGCGTACATCCGCTCGCTCGTCGAGCCCCGGCGCGCGCAGGCTGGCACCCAGCAGACGCCCGCGCAGAACCAAGCCGCGCAGGTTGGGGCGGGCACGCAGCCCGCGGGCCGCGCATACGCGGACGAGTCGGCGGAGTACGTCGGCCGCGGCTGAGCCTCGGCTGACCCGCAGTCACACAGTGTTTTGCGGGCGATTCATCGCTCGCGCTTCGAACGATCCAACGATCCCGTTTCAGCGAGTGGAGAAGACCATGACGACGACCCAGAACGCAGCGATGTTTCCCCTTCAGCCGCCCGGCCAGGCGTCGGAACCGTCCGCGGGACCCGGCGTGTGCTTGAACGACAAGCTCCGTTCGCTCAGCGCGGGCATGAACCCCTTTCGCTTCGCGCGCGGCGCGCTGAGGTTCAATGCGAACGCCCCAGGCGCACCGCTGATTCTCGCGGCAGCGGGGGAGGCGTTGACGCTCTTCGACGCAGGCGTCGAGGAGAGCGCGACCGCGGCGGGGCTGGGTGCATTCGGCACGAGCCTCACGCGCACGGACACCGATTCCAGCAAGGAGGGCGCGTTCGTCCCGAACAAGTTCGTCTTCGAAATGATGGGCATGGGCGTCATCATGGGGACACCCATCGCGAAGCCCACGGCTGGAGACGGCGTCGCTCGGCGCTACTGGCACCGCTTCTACGACGAGGAGCTCCAAGCGATGGTCATCGAACACGTCGCGCTCGGCGTGAAGTGGCCCGATGGTCAGTCGCTCGACTACGAGGTCGGTCCGCTCGGTCTCTGGCCCGGCCACGGAGGTTTCGTTGGTTCGAGCAAGGGCGCCAACGGTCGCCCGATCGTCGCGGCGTTCATGCCGTTTCGTGCGGCAACGAACACCGGCGGTCGCTCGAGCGACGACAAGCTCGAGATCATCGCGC
Source organism: Deltaproteobacteria bacterium Ga0077539 (assembly GCA_001465015.1). Taxonomy (GTDB): domain Bacteria; phylum Myxococcota_A; class Polyangia; order Polyangiales. The sequence goes on from LNEO01000146.1 coordinate 35,267, forward strand.
GGGTTCCGCGAAACATCGAGATCCAGAGCAGCCCCGTGTTGCCCGAGCAAACGCAGCCGGACGACGTGTACGTGCCGTTTCACGTCGTGCTGTTCGGTCGCCCGTTCGAGAACGCAGCGCCTGGCGCGTAGCGCGTCCGCCCCCCTGGGCGAGGGGATGAACACGAAGGAGCTCTGGCACCGTGGCGCTGATTCCGAACGAGCGAATGTACCGCGTGTCCGAGCCCACTCAGCTCGGCGATGCGTGGTCGATTGCGTTCGAGGGAAAGACCACGATCGAGCCCGTCGCCGAGCGGAAGCCGTTTGGGGGAGTGCTCGTCGAGCAACAGTGCGATGGACGGCGCGACGTGTGGCGGCCGATCGATCGTATGTCGCTCTGGCTGACTGCGTTTTCCAGCGTTGCCGACGATCCGACGCCTCCCGTCATCGAGTGGGAGATTCGTGTCCGCGGCGCCAGCTCGAGCCAGCGTGTGGCGCTCGTGTCGCTGAGCGCCACGAGCTGGAGTCACACCGGGCTGATCGTGCAGGTCGCCGGCGTGCTCGGAACGGCGTTCGAAGTGTGGGCACGCGTTGCAACGAGCGGGGCGAAGGCGGTGCGGGCGAACGTCGTGGCGATCGTCGACCGCTGTGGAGCGCAGTTCGAGCGCATCGTCGGCGAAGGGGTCGTGGTGCTGCCATGAGGCTCGTTCCAACGACGCGCTCGTGGAACGGCACGACCGGCAACTGGATGCGGTCGCGCGCGCTCGTGTTGACGCGTGCCTTCGTTCTCCGAGGGCTCGACGTTCGACGCGCATTCGTTGCTGCGACCGCGCTGCTCGCTCACTTGTGGATCGAGACCGGCGGCGGTCGTGTCGAGCAGGACAACAACGTGGGCAACATCAAGGTGCCCCGCAATTGGGAGTCGTTGGCGGGTGTCGCCGCAATGCGCACCAACGTGCACGACGGAACGCAACCCTACCGAGCGTACCGCTCGATCGAAGAGGGCATCGAGGCGTACGTGCGACTGCTCGAGAGCGCGAACTATGGCCGCGCTCTCGCGGCGCTGTTCGCCAACGAGGACGGTCGCGCTTGGTACGAGGCGATCATGCGTGCGGGCTACCACCCGTTCAGCGAAGGGGGCCTCGCGCTCTGGGAGCAGATCCACCGTCGAATGCTCGGCGCGTGAACAAGGAGACCATCATGGCTGCAACGAAGAAGAGCAAGAAGAGCAAGCCCCGCGCCAAAAAGGGCGCGAAGAAGGGTGCGAAGAAGTCCGCGGCGAAGTCCTCGAAGAGAGGCGCGTCGAAGAAAGCCACGCGCGGCCGCAACAAGCCGCTCGCGAAGATCAAAGCGGCGGCGAGGGTGCTGGCGAAGTCCGAGCGCAAAGCCGGACGCACGAAGCGACCTCACGCGGTGCACGCGAAAGACATCGGCCGTCGCTTGTCCAAGGCCGAGCGCAACATCGACTCGCTCGCGAAAGGACAGCACCAGATCGCGGGGATGATCGGCGTGCATCACCAGATCCTGGAGAACCACGAAGAGCGCATTCAGCAGACGCAGAAGGGCCTTCGCGCTTTGTTGCCTCCTGCTTCGCGTCGCGAGCTCGGCGGCTGAACGCAACACGACGGCGAGGGTCCTCGTTTCGATGACGCAGCAAACCACGATCACTGACGAAAACGGCCAACCGGCGGAGGTGCGCAACAGCGACCCCACGGCGACGTCGCGCGCGCTCGTCGTGCGCGTTGCCGGCGCCATCGCGGCGATCGTGAACGGCGGAGCAACGGAGGCGACGCTCCAAGCTGTGCTGACGGCGCTCGGTCCGCTCGCAACCGAAGGGACGCTCGCAGACCTGCTGAACGAGACCATCGCGCTTCGCGGCGGAATCGACCTCGATGTGCTTCGCGTGTGGCTCGAAACACTAGCAGTCACGCAGCAAGATGGCTCGCAGCACGCTCGACTTGTCGGGCTCGCCTCGTCGATCGTTGGATCGTCGGACCTGTCGATCCCGTTCAACCTTCCGGCAGCCTCGGCACTCTGGACGTGCAATGCGCTGCAACAGGGCGTCTTCAGTCGTCGCGCGTTCGTGACAAACGTCGCGCTTGCTCTCCCTGCGTCGGCGCGGGTGCAGCGGGTCCTCGCCGTCGGTGCGACGGCGGGCGCCCAGCCCACGATTTCGTTCACCGCCGTCTCCGCGGGAGGGTTCGCGGCAGAGCCCGTACCGCGCGGCCTGCTGCACACCATCGACGTTCTCGGGCGCTGCTCCAACAGCGGAACGATCACGCCGGTGAATTGCACCTGGTGGTCCGTGGAGTACATCACATGAGCGAGACGAAGCCAGCCGCGCCGGACGCTGCGGTTCCCGCCGAGGCGCAAGAAGAGATCATCGCGCGATGGTGCGTGCGCTCCGGTGAATCGGGCCGGGTCGAGACGCCCAAGCACGCGAAGGTGTGGCGACTCACGATCACCGGACCACGCGAAGGACTCGCGAAAGTGACGTTCGAAGGCACCGACGAGTCGTGCGTCGTTCCTGCCGGACAAACATGGGTGCTCGAGCCCGAGGGGTGGTGCGAGTGCCAGTCGATCACGTTCGAGAGCACGTCGGCCTACGCCGTGGAGTACCGGATCACATGAAGCACTTCAGTCTCTTCGTTCACGCGTGGTTTCTTCAGCTCGCGCTGCTCGTGAGCGCGTGTGGTGGCGTCACGATGCACGACGGCTACCGCTGGGCGATCGCCGGCGCCGGTGTTGCCGCGGGAGCGTTGCGCGACTCTGCACGCGCGGAGGGCGAGGCAGCCATCGCCGGCGCGCGATCTCGTGACGAAGCGCTGCGACGCGTCGACGAGGTGCGCGCACGATGGCGAGAAGTGGCATCGAGCGCGCGAAACGCTTCCCGCGCGATGCAGTCGCTCGGCGCAATGAACGAGCAACTCGACGCGCTCGTGGATCGACGTTTTCCCCGTGAGTCCTCGCAAGAACGGCGCGAGGTCGATGCTCCGACCCCAACGAACGAACGCGGCGACGCATCGCCGCCCGACGGAGGATCATGATGAACTCGATTTTGCGCTGGGGGCTCGGCTTCACGTTCGCCGCGCCGCTCGCCGCTCAACAGATCAGCAACGCGAGCGTGCACAACGAAGCGGGCGCGCCGATGTGGACGCTCGTCGTGCTCCCGCTTCTCGCGATGCTCGGCAACGCGCTCGGCGGCGTGTTGCTCGAGTTCATGAAGGGCGCCGTCGCACTCTGGCGCGCGAAGGTGCGCGCGAGCATCAAGGCGATGGGACAGGACCCGGACGATCCGAACATCAAGGCGGACGCAGCGACCCTTCACGCAGACGTGACCGCGAAGCTGCCGTCTGCGAAGCCGTCTGCGACCGACGTTCCTCCCAAACCCAGCGAACAAGCCACCAAAGCAGCGCACGACGAAAAGTAAGCGATACGCGGGTGGGCGCGCGGCGACCGACGCGGCTTCACTCGACCGAGAGGAGCGCGAACGATGACCCGCACGCACAAGAAAGTGTCGACCGCCGCCGCGATTGCGATGCTGAAGAAGCCCGCGGTGGTTCCGGGTGGCGCTGCTGTTTCTTCGACGCCAAAGAGCAAGCGGTCGACGAACACCGGCCCGGTGGCGGACTGCGCGCGCATGTTGGCGGCGAAGCGCTGGGGCAAACCGTGGCCGCCCGTCGCCGCGTCGACCGCGCCCGCATCGCACCGCGAGCCCGAGGTGATCGAGGCCGAGTTCGTCGAGACGGCCCCGGTTCGACGCGTGCACCCGAGCTGGACCTTCGTGGACTTCGCCGGCCGCACGACGGAGCGCCCTGTGTTGTTGCTCGGCGAAGCCTTGCTCGACGATCCGTTTCGCGACCGAGTCGGCGCGCGCAAAGTCGAGAAGTACTCGCTCGGCGACAACGGCGCGCGCGTCGGTCTCTGGATCGCGAAGCATCGTGTGATGCTGACCGCGCGGCTCGAGCCGAGCGGTGTTCGCGTTGGAATCGAGCTCCTCGACGCGCGAGGAAACGCAGCGGTCGCACGCGACGTCGTGGCGTCGCTCGAGCGTCCGAAGTCCGCGGCCCTCGACGAAGTTGCGCAGACCATCGCCGAGCTCGTCCCGCGCACGACCCCACGCAAGCCGAGTACACCGAGCACGTCACCCGCGACGAGCGCCCTCGCGCGGGTCGATTCCTGGCGGACAGTGCCCGTTGTAGCGCTGCCTCGTTCGCCGATTGGACCGTGGCGCGGTGGAGCACCGCCGGCGCTCCCGATGGGGCTCGTAGCGGCGATGGCGCGCGATCTCGAGCCTGTGGTCGACCTCGTCGTGACTCACTCGCTGGAAGAGGGGACCACGATCACTGGGAACACGAAGCCTTGGTCGAGCGCGATCAAGGACATCGGGATGGGCTTCAAGTGGTTCGCGCCCAAGCGGCTGTGGTACCGACAGCAGTCGCGCGGCCGCGCGGCGCCGTCCGTTCCCCTCGAGCGCATCGCCGAGCGCCTGCGTTCGCGAGGCGCAACGGTTCGTGTCGAGCAGCCCGAGGCGATCGACGAGGCGGACGCCAACGAGTTTCGCGCGGAGTTGTTGCGGGATCGCGCTGAGCGCTTGGAAGAGCGCGCGGAGAAGAAGGCGACGGCGTCGAGCGCGAAGCACGCAGTGGTGCGGGAGATCGCGGACATGATTCCGTTCGGGCAGCCGATTCTGGTGGGGCATCACAGCGAGAAGCGCGCGAGAAGAGATGCCGATCGGATCTTCAACCTGACGGGCCAGGGGATCGCGCTGCAGCGCGAGGCTGAGCACCTCGCCAGCCGCGCGCGGGCCACCGAGGAACGCGCGGACCGAGCGCTCGCGATGGCCGAGGTCGCGCGGCAGCGCGGGTCCATCGACGCGTTCATCGAGCAATTCGGAGCGCTGATGAAGAAAGGGTTGAAGGCCCAGATCGGCGCGACGAGCGTTCAGCTGTTCGCGAACAACCTCGGCGACGTCACCTGGTACGTCGGCTTCAAGGGAGCGCGGATCCCGATCTTCATGGAGTCGGTCGTGCTCGACAAGGCGACGCGCGTGATTCGTGTGGCGGATCGCAAGGGGATCGAAGCGGCGGACATGAGCGCAGCCGACGCGTTCGTCGCGGTGCGCAACGTGCTCGCGAAGCTGAACGGCGTAGCGATCGATCCAACGATGCCCGCGCCCGACCTGCGCCCGTCACAGAAGGGCTCGGGCGCGCGAAGCGCCGACGAGAAGGCGATGATCGACGGTCTCTCGCGCGCGATGAGCGCGCCCTCGATCCGCCTCGCGATGAACGTCGCCTACGGGAAGCGCACGGTCCGCGGAAAGGACCGCTATCGCTGGGACCTTCAGGGGGGCGGAACCGGCTCCGAGCTCGTCGAGGTCATAGTGGACCTGCAGCGCGAACGCGACGGATGGATGGCGAGCGTCGAGCGCATGGACCAGCCGGGCGTGAGCGAGCGCGTGGTGTTCGACGCGTCGAGCGACGCGAAGGCGACGATGGAGAAGATCGTTCGCGCGGTGAAGTCGGCGATGTTTCGAGGGGGAGAAACGCTGCGAGAGCAGATCCGAGCGATCGCGCCGGCGGAGCTTCCTGCGTATGTGACGGCGCCGATCGACGAGGTTCCGAAGCTGAGCGAGGCGCAGTGGAGCGTGCGGCGCGCGTACACGAACGCGACGGGCTGGATCGAGGAGGCGCGGCAGTGGGCGCGCGTGGTGAGCGAGCGCGATCGACGCTGGGTCAACGAGTGGATCGAGCTGGTGGGCAGGCTTCCGGCGCTGTTGGCGAAGGGGCGTCTCGAGCAGTTCGACGCCTGGCTCGGCGCGCTCGTCAGCGAGTGGAACGAGCAGGCCCGCGCGGAACGTCGCCGCGATGACATCGAGCGATCACGGAGGTGGCGATGAAGGTGAACGCGCTGTTGGCTCTGCGAAAGCAGGCGGATGCGCTCTATACGCGCGCGGTTCGATCGACCAACGACCGAGACCCCATCAACGTCGCGGAACTGCGGAGCGTCGAACGTGCGCTCGCGCAAGGGCGCGCGACAGTCGCGACCGTGACGGTTGAACGCGGCATCGACACCCGAGGCGATGGCCGGCCCTGGCGCTTGGGCATCCGCATCATGGACAACGGCAACGAGGACGTTCGTGGTTGCCGTCGAGCCACGAGCGCAGCGTGGAAAGCGTTGCGCGCGGCTGGTTTGCACAGCGATCGAATGTCCGTAGTCGACGCGCGACGCGCGGTCTCGTGCCGTCCGTGGGGAAAGGCTGCGCGCGGTTCGGGTCGCAAGCTCGAGGCGTGGGAGAAGCGACACAACGAGTACGCGAAGCAACCGAGCGTGGTGAGCGCGTCGATGGACATCGAAGAGGACGCCGCGGGCGCGGTCGAGATCGCACTTCGAGCGATCACACAGAGCCTGATGAACGATGGCTATCGCGTCGAGGTGTCGCGGGCCGCGAACGTGTTCGCGCTGCCTGCGAAGACCGGGGTCGTCGAGCGGACGGCGCGCTCGAAGAAAACGCCACCGGTCGACATCCCTCCCGCGAAGCGCGAATCGAGCGGAGGAAAGAAGCGCAATTCGCACTGGGAAGCGCTGCCTCCAGGCACTCCGTACCCGTCGCCGAAAAGTGCAGCACCATGCAAGCTGAAGCACCTCGGGGCGACAGTGCTAGGTCGCGGCGGAGGCGTCGTCACGGCGTGTGCAACACCTTCACGCGAGCGGCCGCGAGAGGGCCAGTACTGGATCGGCAACTTCGCGACGGGCCATCCGATGCGCCGAACAGTCGTCGCGCGCCGCGTTCGAAACGCAGCGACGTACGGCCAGTTCGACGCGTTCGCCGCTGTGCAGGCCGCGGAACTCGCGAAGCGGGATCGAGCGCACGTTCCATCGCCGATCGGCACGGAGTTTCCGCACCGACCCGGGACGAGCCCCTGCGATCCTGAGCATGGCGTGTGGAGCGACTGGGCCGAGGCGTACGAGACCGCGAAGGAAAAAGCCGCGATCGAAACGGAGGGCCAGGACGAGGCCGCCTACGATCGCGCCGTGCTCGACGCGATGAAGCAGCATCCGAAATTCGCGCTGTGGGACCGCACCGAGCGCGCGTGCATCGACGGGATCGAGCAGCGGCGCCGCCAGCGGGCGCCGAAGGCGGGCATGAGCATTCACCGCGAACGCGCGCTCGAGCGCATCGCGTTCATCAACGCGGGCGGTGATCCAACGTCGAGCGACTGGACCGACCGGCTCGAGACGACGAAGGGCAAGAAGCGGAAGCTGCGCTACCACAAGGCTGCGTGAGTCACTGGGCCGGCGGAACGCAGACGCCGACGCGACCGATGTTGTAGCCCTGCTCGTTCCGGCACACGTATCCAGTTGGGCATGCGCCGGCGCTGCACGGCATAGCGCAGCCGATCCAGCGATCGGACATGTGGATCTCTACCCCACGGAGACCATTGGGCGCCATGGGGCATTCGTCGCTGCGGGCTCCGCCGAGGCACTGCAAACCGGATCCGTCAACGCTGCGTCGGCAGTACCACTGATTGAGAGTTGTCGGACCGCACGGCGCGCCTACCAGCTCTCCTTCACAGCGGTCGTACGGAGCAGTGCTCGCGAGGCGATCCGCGCACACGTCTTGTGCGCCCTCGACGTACGAACTGCTCAAGCACATGAGAGACCTACACTGGTTGTTGTTTGAACAAGTGCTGCCGCGTTGGCCACACTGGAGGCGCTGGCAGCGCGGCGCTTCGAGGCTTGTGTTGCAGCGCAGTCCGGGGCCGCAGTCGGCGTCGTCGCCACACGGCGTATCGGTCACGCATCCCACGGCGGGAGTTCCAACGGCGACCGAGTCGGGCGCGCATGCGGCGAGAAGGGACGCGACGAGAGCGAAAACGAGGTTCTTCATGACGTAGCTCCTTGATCGAGCGCCGCTCGAGTGCGACGCGCCGCCCGTATCGAAAGGACGTCGCGCGAGTTGCGCGGAGCGACGAATTTTTTCGTCGGTCGTGCTTCGCGAACAGAGTGACGCGCGGGCGCGAGTGCTCGTGACCGCGTCAGTTGATTGTGGAATCCATACGGCGCGACCAACCGTGACGGTGCCAAGCACGTCACGGAGCTGCCGACGCGAAGCACCCTCCAGCTGTTCGCGCGAAGGGCCACAGACCGCCGACGTGCAAGGTCGGCATCGACGCATCTCGTGCGACGCAACTGCCAGATCAATCACTCGATACCCCCGCGTGCCGCGACGTGCGGCGCAGGAGGATCGAGATCGATGTCTACGATTGCGCGTGTTCCTGGCCGGCTTTTGGGTGCTGCGCCGTCCGATGCGGGGGCTGTTCCCGGCTCCGATGCCGGTGCGGCAACAGCCGCCCCAACCGTTGTACGAACGCCGACACCTTCCACGACGCCGGCCGCGGGCGATTCCGTTGTCGCCGAAACAACGAACGAACGGACGCAGCGCTTCCAATTGAGCCGACTCGATCGGCTTGACGCGGGAGCGACTCCAGCGTCCGTCCGTGCAGGCGGGGCCGCCTCTTCGTCGATGAGCCGAGCTGGCGGTGCAGCGAGTGACTCCAACGCGAACGTTGCGCGGACCGCGACGACGCAGACGACGAACGGCCTCGTCATGCCGATGGGCACAGGCCATCGACGCGGTCCGATTCAGAATCCCGCAGCCGAAGTGCAGCAGTACAGGCTGAGCACGTCGCTTGCGCAACCGTTCCCGAACTACACAACGTTGCCGTACGGCCCGCCCGTGCAGGGCGGCCGCCAAGCTCGGACGCAACCGATGATCATGCTGGTGCGAAGCGACGAGATTCGCATCGCGCCCGAGGCGGTTGGCCGTGGATTTCGGAACAACAACCCTGGTCATCGAGCCGCTGCGAACGCCGCGGACGCGAGAACACGAATGGGCGCGCAGGACGTGGAATTCGTGCAGGGGCCGCCGGCCCTGAATTTCCCCCAGTTCGGGACGATTCAAGAAGGCGTCGAATCGAATCGGCGAGCACTTCGAGGCTTGTTGCAGCGGCTCGTGAGCCAGCAGCATGCAGCGGGACAAGAACCGACCGTCGGGCAGTTGCTCAACATGTGGGCAGGAAACCGCCTCGATTCGCACGTCGATCACTGGCCGAACTACCGGGAGGACGCTGAAGCGCTCGGTCTTCGGCGGGATCAGCGACTCGATATGAGTCTCGCGGACGAGGTCGAGGCCGCGATCTTTCTGACGGAGTCGGGCTTCGACCCTCGCACCGGGCGCTTTCGCATCGAGGGCGTCGAAGGGGCGACGATTGTGATTCGCCGCTCCGACCCGAACGCCCCCGACTGGGCGAAGGAGCTGATGGGCGTTCAGCGCGGCGGCACAGCACCGACCGCTGGTCAGCCCGCCGCACCGAGCTGGTGGCGCCCGAACCGCTAGTACCGTCATCCGCGAGCGCTCTCGCGTGGCGAGTGAGCGCGAAGCGCGTCCACACCCTGCGAATCGTTTTGCTGATCGACTCGTGACGCTCAGTCCACGACAAGAAGTTCGTCGGCGACGCAGCCGTCGTTGGCCACGGAAAACGTCAGCGAGCACTCGAGGCGATGCGTTGCACGTCGAACGCCGCAAATCGCGCTGCGCTTCATCTTGATCTTCTCGAAGCCCGACATGTTCGTCAGCCGACATGCGTGTGGTCGAAACGGCTCGAGCACCGTGAGGCTTTCGACGTACGGGCCGGCGTTCCACACGAACGCGTCGGTGCTTGTTCGAAACACGACTCGAACCGACTCAGAAAACACTTCGAGCACGCCGCTCGCCAAGCGGACCGGCGGGAACGCGATCTCGCGCCCGCGGAGACTGTTGGTCCGTCGCAGGCCCCAGCACCACAACGCTGCATCCCGTTCCGTGACGACGCACGCGTGTGTGTCTCCTGCAACGAGCGAACGAAACGGCCCGATCGCGCGGAGTTGTCGCGGGAGCTCGACGGGCGACATCGTGGTGCGCTCGCCCAACGGAAGCGCGAAGCATCGAAGTGCTCCTGAGTCGAGCATGCAGAGTTGGTGTTCGCCGCCACGGCCACCGAAGCGCACGACGGCCTGCGCGGTGTGCTGCTCGAGCGCTCGTGCGGTCTCGGGCGGAAGCCGACACATCGACGTCCAGTCATCGACCAGTTCGAGCCGCCCTCGGGGCGCCGCACGATAGACGCCCAGGCACGGCACCGAAATCGGCTCCCGCTGCGACTGCCACGGGATCACGACGTGCGCTCGCGGTGCAAACGTGTCGACGCAGAGCACCGACTGCGGACCGCGCACGCAGTTGTTCGCGCCCGCGTACCGAATCGAAAGCTCGGCGCCCGGTGCGTTCCCGTCGAGTCTCTCGGACACGAATCGCTGAGCGCCTCGCGCGCCGACGGGTTGCCGGAGAACGCGCGTGATTGTGCCGCGACTTCCGATGCGCCACGCAAGTGTCTCTTCGTTCGTGAGCACGTAGTCAAACGTGCTCTCGACGCCGGCGTCGCCCGGAGGATCGAACGCTGCATCGGCGTGCGGGGTCGCAGTCGAGTCAACGATCGCGGGAGCGTGTTCACGGCGTTGCCGAGGAGTTGTGCCACACGCCCATCCGCCTGCGACGCTGCACGCGACGACGATCGTGAGGATCCGCTGTGTCCTCGCTGACGTTTGCATCGCGCGGCTCGAGGACGAGTATCGCGTGTCGTGGGGGCTTCTGCTCGGATGCGAAGAGACGTTGCTCATGGATGTCGCCTTTGAGGACGGTCGGATCGGGCGTCGTCGCGATGGGGTTGTGATGGTCGTACTGAGGCACGTCCGAAGCGGCATCGCTCGGCGGGCGACCAGGGTCATCTTGGTGAAGCGCGATCGGTTGCGTGGGGTTTTCCGATTTCGTGGGCGTTGGCCCGCGTGCCGCGGTGCGAGGTCCCTCTTGCTCGCGTTCGCGCCCTCGCGGGTGTGTGGCTCGCTCCCGGAGACCGCGACAGTGCGGGCGCGATCGACGTGCTCCGACGGAGTCACGCTCACGGGGTGCTCGTCACATCTCGCGTCCCCCGAGGCTTTGCAGCGCTTTCCCCCGAGCGACGACGCGCGATCGCCGCTGAAGGTGGCCGCGCTCGGCGCAGCAGTGGCGCGCCGTACACGATCACCCGCGAGAACGCCAAAGCGTACGCGCGCCGACGCTGGGACCTGGCTGGCTCGATCGGCGAGCTCTCGCTCGGTCGTCGCTTGGGCGTTGCACTTCAGCGCGTATCGATCGCTGAACTCGCGCGGCGCTCGACGCTCGCGCGGTCGACGATTCGTGACGCGATCGGTGGTCGGCGGATCACAAAGGCGACCGCACAGAAGCTCGATCGCGCGCTCGACGCGCTCGAAGGAGGCACGACGTGATCGATCACTTTGCATCGGGCGGTGTCATTCCGACGCTCTGGCATCCCGAAGGCATCGAAGCCGCATGGCTCGGGACGCGCGACCTCTTGCGCCGCGCGCGGCCGAACGTCGTGCAGCTGCACACGTGGCAGCCTCAGCTCGTGGCCGAAGCCGTGCGCGGGGTTCTGCCCGACGCGCAGCTCGTGTGCGGCTTCGGTGTCGACTCGATCGCGCGCGACGTGTGCAAGCTGCGCATGAGCGTCGCCGAAGGCGTTCGCGTGTTCCTTCGCCTCGGTGAACGCGCGAAGCGCGTGGGCGCGCGGGCGATCATGAACAACGCCGAGGCGAGCTGGAAGCGACCGCCCAACACAGATGAGAAGCGTCGGTTGTCCGAGCTCGTTCGAAATGCGCTCGGTGAGCTTCACGCGCGGTTCCCGGAGATCGCGCTGCTTCACACGTCGTACGACCATCCCTCGTACCACTCGACGTACAACTGGAACGACTGGTGTGGGCCGCAGTCGCCCACCGAAGAGTCGTACTTCCAGGTGTACGCCGCGCCGGGCGACGGCATGATGGCGCACCGCGGAGCGCTCCCGCGAAGGGAGGCGCGCGCGTTCGCGTCGTTCGAGGCCGCGGTGCGGGCAGGGTGGTTCGCGAAGGACGACCCGTCGACGCCCGAGCGTGAGGGCATCTGCTGGCGCCCATATTATCAAGCGCATAGCGTCCCAGCGCGCGACACGGTGTCCAGCGCGCTGAAGCACAAGCGCGTTGCGTTGTGGGCGTTCTCGGCGCGTGCGGATCGCGACGGACGCTCGACGCTGCTCGCCCTCTGCGAGCTCGAGCGGCTCGGTCTGTGGCGTGCGGACGGACTCGAGGAGTTTCAACGCATGGCCGGGTTGGAGCCGGACAAGATCTACGGGCCCAAGACCGAACGCGCACTCGTGGGAACCCCTTCGTGAAGGACCGCGAGCTCGAAGACGCCGCGCAGTTCGTGCTCGACCGCGTCGAGACGCTCGCCGTGTTTCGCGCGCGCGTTCGGTTCGTCGACGAGCTTCCCGCGGCGCTCGAGCGCGAGGCCGAACGCTGCCAGCTTATCTCCGACACGTTTGCATCGAAGGGCGACTACGACCGCGCGCTTCGCGAGCGCGAGGACGCCGAGGCGCTTCGAGCGCTCGCGAAATCCGTCTCGGTGCTCCTCGATCGCCGACCGCGCTCGGCCACGGCGACGCCATGAGCATCATCGTCGGAGGCGTGCGCGTCGGGGTTCCACAGTAACCCATCCGTGACCTGGGGTAGTTGGGCGTCAGCCGCGGCGATACGCGTACGAGCAGGAGAGACACCATGGCTCGACGCACGATTCACGCGGCAC
>LNEO01000147.1 GCA_001465015.1 Deltaproteobacteria bacterium Ga0077539
CCCACTGGCGTTCTGCTCATTCGGCGCGCGGCAGCGCGGGTGGGGGCTTCAGCACTGCGCCCACTGTCGTTGCACTCGCTCGCGCGCGGCAGCGCGGGTGGGGGCTTCAGCTCTGTGCACAACGTCGTTCTCTTCACTCGGGCCGCGCGGGTGGGGGCCGCCTCGCGGCTCTGCGCAAAACGTCGTTCTGTCGCTCGACTCACAGCGCAAACTCTCTACGTTTGCCGCAGAGTTTTCGGCGCCGCTACTCCCGCGCCTACTCCCGCGCCGCCATGGCGGCCACCATGGCGGCCACCCTGGCGGCCGCCACCCCACCTTCGCTCGTTCGCGGCAATCTTCCCTCGATGGACCGCGCACGCGCTGTGCGCTCTGCGCGCTCGTGCGCTCGCCCCTCTCGCTCGTCGCCGGCTCTCTCCTGCTCGGAACGACCCTCTCGCGTCCACACTACGCACACGTATTCATCGTCGCGTCGCTCGTCTTGATCGTCCTCGGATCGCTCGCGGCTCGCCGTCGCAAGAGCTACGCGGGGCTGACGTTGCTGCTCGCGGCGTTCGCCACCGGCGCCGCGATGCGAAGCGCAGAGCGCCCAGCGGCGCCGCGCACACGCGCCACACAACACGCGCGCGAGATCGACGGCACCCTCGAGCGCCCCTGTCGTACCCGCGCCGATCGCGCGACGTGCCTCGTGGTCGAGCCCGACCAGACGCGCATCGCCCTCGCCTTCCCCGCGCGTTCGTGTGATGCGCGCGTCGGCGACGGCGTTCGCGCGCTCGCGACGCTGATCCCCGTGCAGCCCACGGTCAACGACGGAGCGCTCGGGCCTGGAGCGACCCTCTTCGCGGACGGAGTGCGCTTTCGCGGCGAGAGCGCGGCGTGCGACGTGACACCGCGCCCGCCGACCCCCGTCGCGCTCGCTCGCCGCGCCGGCGACGCCCTTCGCGCCACGCTCGACCGAGGAATCTCTCGCGCCTTCGACACCACCGCTGCCAACCGCGCGCGGGCGCTCTTGTTCGGCGACGACGACGCGATCGAACCCGACACCGTCGACGCCTTTCGCAGGACAGGCCTCTCGCACCTGCTCGCCGTGAGCGGCGCGCACGTCGCGCTCGTCGCCGCGATCCTCGCGTGGTTCGCTCGCACGGCAGCAGCGAGAGTGACCGCCATCGCCGAGCGCGGCTGGGTGTCGCGCTTCGAAGCGCTCTTCGCGCTGCCCGCGGTGCTTGTTTTTGTGTGCGCAACGGGAGAGGCCCCGTCCGCGGTCCGCGCGCTCGTGATGGCCTCGCTCGCCACGGTCGCGAAGCTCGGCGCGCGATCCAGCGACGGGCCCTCGCTCCTCGCGGCGAGCGCGCTGGTCACGGTGGCGTTCGTCCCTGGATGGAGAACGGACGTCGGCTGGCAGCTCTCGATCGCAGCGTCGTGGGCGCTCGTGTCCGCGCATCGATCGCAGGACGAGCCATCGCTCGCGGAGCAGACCTCGATGTTGTCTCGCGCGACGCGCTGGGGGTGCGACTGGCTCGGGTCCGCGCTGACAGCGACGCTGCGCGTGGCGTTGCTCACGGCGCCGATCGTGGCCGCGATGAGCGGAAGGCTCCCGCTGTCGGGTCTGTTGGCCAACCTCGTGGCCGCTCCCATCGGCGAGGTGTTCTCGCTGCCCCTGGTGCTCGTGGCGGCGCTCACGGGCGCGCTCTCGGCGCCGCTCGGCGCGCTCTTCGCGATCCCAGCGAAATGGGCGCTCGCGGCGCTGTTCGCGATTCCGACGGTCGCGGCGCGCTGGCCGCTCGCCTCGATCGACTGCTGGCCTCCGACCTCATTGCAGCAGACCGTTTGGCTTGCCATCGTGGGCGCGGCCTTGCTCGCAAAGCGAAGGCGCTCGCTCGCGGTAGGCGTCGCGGTCGCGTTGCTCGCGGTCGTCGCGATCGAAGCGGTGCATCGACGCGAGGCCCAGCCCACCGGGATCCTCCGCGTCACGATGCTCGACGTGGGCCAGGGCGACGCGATCCTCGTGGATCTTCCCGACGGCGAGGCGATGCTCATCGACGCGGGCGGGGTGATCGTGGGCCCCGATCCCGGAGAGCGCGTCGTCGCGCGCGCGTTGGCGCTTCGGAGACGGCGCTCGCTGGCGGTCGTCGTCGCGTCGCATCCGCACCCTGATCACGTCAACGGGCTGCGCGCGGTCTTGCAACGGGCGACGGTCCGCGAGCTGTGGGACACGCGACAGAGCGAACGCTGGGCCGGAGGAGCGCGATGGCTCGCGCAGCGCACACAGGCCGAGCAGGGCGGCGCGCGGGTGCTCGGCCCCGAGTCGCTGTGCGGACCGCCGCGGTACTTTCACGGAGCGACCCTCGAAGTGCTCGCGCCGTGCCACGGAATCGGCGACGAGACCTCGCCCAACGACGCGTCGTTCGTCCTTCGATTGCGCTTCGGAGCAGCGTCTGTGCTCTTGCCAGGAGACCTCGAGCGCGACGGAGAACGCGCGCTGATCGACGCTGGAATACTCGAGCCGGTCACCGTGTTGAAGCTCGGACACCACGGCAGTCGCACCTCGAGCACGCTCCCGTGGCTCGCCGCGCTGCGGCCGCGGCTCGCGCTCGTCAGCGCGGGGCACCCGAGCCCGTTTCACCACCCCCACGAGAGCGTCGTCGATCGTCTGTCCGCGCTGCGAATTCCGCTGTTGTCGACGAGCGAACGGGGAATGATCGTCGTCGATCTCTTTCGCGACGGCGCCCTGCGCGCCAGGGACGAGTCGCTTTCGCGCTGCAGCGCGTGCGACGAAATCAGGATACAACCCCCGGCTCAGGAGAGCTTCCGTTGATCGACCACTCGTTGCAGGCGCTCGTTTCGTACCTGCCGTTCTTCACGATCCCCGATGGAAAAATCGGGCCCATCCCGCTGCACCCGTTCGGCGTCCTCGTCGCGACTGGGATCATGGTGGGACACAGAATCGCCACCAAACGCGCTGCGACGCTCGGGCTCTCGGCAGAGAAGTTCGAGTCGCTTGTGTTCTGGACGGTCGCCACGGGCATCGTGCTCTCGCACGTGCTCGACGCGATCTTCTATCACCCGCAGCAAGTGATGGAGGACCCGCTGTATCTCCTCAAGATCTGGGCGGGGCTCAGCTCGTTTGGCGGCTTCTTCGGCGCAGCAGTGGGCTTTCTCTTCTACCTTCGGCAAAATCCCGACGTCGACGGATGGAAGGCCGCGGACGCCATCGGACTCGGCCTGCCCGTCGGTTGGATCTTCGGTCGCCTGGGCTGCGCGACGGTGCACGATCACCCGGGGAGGCCCAGCACGCACTGGCTCGCCGTTGATTTTCCCGTTAATTCTCCCAGGCCATTGGGATTTCCGCCCGGGCCTCGCTTCGACCTCGGGCTGCTCGAGCTGATGCTCACGCCCATCCTCGTCGCCGTCGTGTACTACGTCGCGAAGAAGACCCAGAAGCGCGGCGCGGTGATCGGCGCGCTCTGCACGGTGTATCCGTTCTTGCGATTTCCCTTGGATTTTTTGCGAGAAACCGACGCCAACGGCGGTGACATCCGCTACTTCGGCTTTCTCACGCCCGGCCACTTCGCCAGCGTGGGTTGCCTCTGCATCGGGCTCTACTGCCTGAACCACGCACGCAAGGACACAAAGCCTCCGTTCGTCCCCAAGCCGAGAGAGGACAAAGACGACGACACGGCGACATCCGAGACGGACGAGTCGAGCGCCAGGCAGAGCAAGGACGCCGCGAAGGACTCTTCGGAGAAGGCTGAGCCCACCGCCAAGAAGAGCAAGGACGCGAAGGCGCCCGACAAAGCTGACAAAGCCGACGAGCCCGAAGCGCAAGCGAAGCAATAGCTCACGGGGGGGCGTAGGCGTCCCACTCGATCGCGCTTCCGCCTGCCGATTCGCTGACCCGAATGTGAATGTGGTTGTCGTGGTTGGGCCAGTGCTGCACGTGCACGCCGTCGGTGAACTGCGCCAACACCGAAGGCGCAAACACCGCCATCCGCGCCGCAGGAACGACCAACGCGATCAGCTCACGATCGAGAAACGACACCGTCACGCGGTTGGTCGCGAAGTATCGCGAGAAGTACAGCGCGTTGAGCGCGCCGTCGAAGTCTCGCGCCGTTCCCGCGACGCACTCGCGCCCGCTCGAGCTGCGCTGGATCGTGCAAAAGCTCCGCCAGATCGTCTGTCGATCGACGCCGTAGAGGGAGATGTCGACGTCCTTGCCGCGCTGATGCGAGGCGTGCCGAAGCGATCCGGTGTCTGTTCCCGGCGTGAGTCCGTCCCACTGGGACAGGTCCTCGATGAGCACCGGCGCGTGGCCGCGACGCCCCATCTCCTGCCCCGCCGCACGAATGAACATCAGCAAATCACGGCGACCAAACTGGTAGCGATACACGACCGTCGAGTCCATCGCGTAGCCGTCCCGCGATCGATCGTTGGGCAACGGGAGCTGCATCAACCGCGCGCAGTCGCTCGAACACGAGGCTCCATCCGCGAAGGGCGTTCGCAGCACCTCGAGCGTCGCGCCCGCGAGCGCCGTCGTCGAGCGCACCCGCGCCCAGAACGTCCGCGGCCCCGAGGGATCGAAGACCGCCAACACGCGCAAGCCCGGTCCAGCGTCGGTGCGTCCGAGCTCGACTGGGCGCGAGCCGTTCCACCGATCGACCTGCATGACCACCGAGCCCGCTGGCGCGGTGAAGCGCAAGAAGAACTGCACGTGCTCCGAGGGCCGCGCGTCGACGCGAAACACCACTTCGCCACCCGCGACGCCGGGAACGGGATTGCGCCCATCCCGCGCAGCGATTTCACCGCTCACCGCGCCCATCGGCGCGACGCCCGAGGGTCCCGCTCCCGAATCGGCGACCCCTGTGTCTGCCATACCCGCGTCCGCAAAGGCAGCGTCGCGACTGTCCGCGACGGCGGCGTCCTGCGCGACCGAGCTCTCCGTCGCATCGAGCATCGCGGCGACATCTGCGGGCGCGCTGTCGTCGATGATCGCGACGTCGAGCGCGTCTGTTGCGCCGTCGGAGTCGGGCTCGATCGGACCGGCGCACGCGACGAGCAGCGACGAGGCGAGCAGCAGCGAACGGGTGCGCATCGTCCGAGTGTATTCAGAAGCGGGCCTCGCGTGGAGGAGCGCGTCGACGCGAGAGTGGCGAGCTGAGACTCCCGCGTGCGTGCTCCCGCTGGCTCAATTCGCGGGCCGGCCGCCCACGACTCGGGTCGACCGGAGGTACTCGATCAGGGCGACCATCGAAGACTCGGGCAGCGTGCGCTCGTCGATCGGAGGCATCATGCTCCGCGCGCTGACGCTGCCGCGCCGAATCTGTCGGCGCACGTCCTCTTCGGCGCGCTCGGTGGCGGCGAGCGGTCCGCCCGTCGGAACGTGCCACATCCCCACGTGACACGGCCCGCACACACGAAAGAACACTTCCTGTCCCGCGACGTGCCGCGCGACCGGAGCGCTCGCATCCTGCGATGCGCTCGCGTCCTGCGAAGCGCTCGGCGGGGTCGAGGGCGACGGCTCTGGGCGTTGCGTGGCCGCGGGGCGATGAATCACTGTAGCGGGCGCTCGCGTCTGCTGCGTCGCCTGCGCCGCGCATCCCACAACGGCCGTGGCGACGACCGTCAGCCATGCTCCCACACGATCGAGGCGCCTTCGTTGCATCACGAGAACGCTATGCAACGACGCGAGCCCGTTGCGCCAGCGCGGACGTGCGTTTGTGCGAAGGGTGTTAGATCCGAGCGCATCGCTCCACACGGCAGCGGACTCACTCGGGCCAGGCGCGGCCGCGAACGAGCGCCTCGAAGAGCGCGCGCAGCTCGGGCGTCGAGGATCTCTCGAGCTGCGCATCGCGCGCTTCGGTGAGCGCAACACCGAACGTCGTGCACACCGTCGCGATCGACTCCCGCAGCGCTCGTGCGGCGCCCTCTTCGCGACCCTCTTCGCGACCCTCTTCGCGGCCCTCTTCGCGGCTGCGAATGATGACCCGCTCGAGCGCGGGGACCTTTCTCTCGACGAGGTTGCGCACCGACGCGTCGAGCGCGGCCTCGCGATCGTAGAGCGCCACCACGGGAACAGCGTTGGCCAACACGCCCGCCGCCTCGAGGGACTCTCCTTCGCGCGCGATGCGTGTGGGCTCGTCGCTCGTGTGGACCTCTACCCGACGCGCGCCCGAGAGCCGCACGACCCAGACCCAGCGCGTCCCGGCGGCGAGCAGCGAGCGGATCTTGTCCGCGAGCTCTCGCTCGTCCGTCCCGCGATCCGCGTATTCGAGCGCCAACGGAGGAACGCCCTCGACCCAGCCTGGCTCGTCGGGGACGTTTCCCACGGAGACGTCTGGCGCGCGAAGCTCGTCCGCCGCCGAGCTGTATCCCACGTCGATGCCCACTTCGGTGACCTTGGGATCCGTCCCGAGCACGAGCGCGCCGACCGCGTTCGCTCCTCCGTGCTGCGCGCCGGACGGAGCGCAGTACACCGGGTGCCCCGCGGCGAGCTCGTAGCGATCTCCGTCGCTCAGCTGCGCTGCGCGAAACGGCCCCTGCTCCGATCCTCGTTTGGCTTCACCCATCGCGTCGCTGCACCGTAGCACACGGCGAGAACCCTCGCAGTCGGCGCTGCGACGCCGCTCAACCCTCGAACATCGCTGTATACCGCCGCTGCATCTCGTCGGGCGTGACGCTCTCGATGCTGTGCCCGACGTGCCACTCGTGGCCAAAGGGATCGCGTACGGTCCCCGATCGCTCTCCGTAGAAGTGATCTGCCGCGGGTCGCACGACGGTCGCTCCGAGCTCTACGCAGCGGGCGATCAGCGCGTCGGCGTCGTCGACGTGCAAGTGAATCGCGCTCGTTGCGGGCGCTCCTGGGCGCGGCGCGTAGATTCCGAACTCAGCAAACTCTTCAGAGAGCATGAGCGTCACCGGTCCGAGCTCGAGCTCGGCGTGCCCGACCCTGCCGCTCGGCTCGACGAGCCGAAGCTTTTCGCGCGCGTCGAAGGCCGCTTTGTAGAACTCGATCGCCCGCGGCGCGTCCTTCACGCGCAAGTATGAAAACGCCTCGTGAATGCTCACTCGAACCTCACCTTCTACCGGCGATCATCGTGCGGGATCGCCGGGCGGTCTTGAAGAATTTTGACCTCGAGCGCGACGTGCCTCGCGTCCTTCGGGGACGCTGCGCGGTGCTCGCTCGGCGTGAGCGCCGCGTGCGCGACGAACTCGCGCGTCATGTGCGCTTGATCCGCGTACCCGAGGTCAGCAGCGATCTGCGCGAGCGATCGATCGCCCTGCGAGAGCGCGGCGACGGTCGCGTCGAAGCGACGAACGCGCGCGTAGCGCTTGGGAGTCATCCCCGTGTGCACGCAGAAGAGCCTGGAAAAGTGCCGGTGACTCGCGCCAGACGCCTCGACGATGGCCGCGATCGACGAGGGTCGCGCGCCATCGAGGGTCGCGACCGCCGAGCGCACCGCCCGCGGCGCCAGCGCGCGCTCGTCGATCCGCGTCAGCAAGAACGCTTCGAGCAACGCGAGCTGGGCCTCGGCGCCGTGTGTCTCACCGAGGCGATCGCAGAGCTCGCTCGCTGGGAGACCGAGAGCCAGGCGCGCGTCGATGTGCGTGTCGACCATCGAGCCCGAAGTGACGCCAACGAGCGCAAAGGCCATTGCCGGTCGAAGCACAGCGCCGACCGAGGGTGTGTTCGGCAGGATCGCGCGGTCGTAGCGAACCGTTCGCGGTCCGGCGAGCACGCAGTGCGAGATGGCGACGATCTCGTCGGTGTGCGGATCGAAGAGACGCAGCGGCGTCGCGTCGGGACGAAACACGAGGTGCGCGCGGCCGGTCGGTAGGACTCGCTCGCGCTGTCGCTCCTGACCGCCGTGCGTGAGTGAACCTGTCGCCCACACACGGTCGACGAAGGGGCGCAGCGGTGCGATCGGAGCACGAGCGATCATGGTGTCGTCGGGGGAAGCGCTCGCTGCTGTGAACGAGCCAGGGACGTGACCGCATTCAGCGCGGTCCGAGCACTCTCTCACGAGCGAGCCGCGGCGCGGTGGGATCACGCTGCAGACTGCGAAAGCGTGTTGAAATCAAAGTGTTTCGAGTCAGCCAGGAGAGCCACCGATAGTGACAATCCCAAAGCGTGCCATGCTACTTGACGGGCATTGGTTGTCGCGCTGCAATCCATGTCCAGAACACGACCGAGCCGAGGGTGGGCAAGATGCAACGAGCGCTACCACAATCCCTCGCCAAAACACGGAGACGGATCATGGCGGACGTCATCATTGTCACCCCACAACCGATGGACAACCCGTTGTGCCAAGCCTCTACGGGTGCACTCCGTCGTCCACTGTTCTCAACGTGTCGGTTGCCGAACGTGCCAACCAGTTTGCAGAGACTATCGCGACTCCTCAGCCTGTGAGACGGCACTCCCCGCTAACTTTTCGCGACTATTCAACAGTTCGAATCGCTGAGGAAGGTAGAGTTCCCATGTTTCGTCACTTTCACGCCGGGTCTGCGGTCCGGTTCCTACTAGGATCACTACCGTCACTGCTTACTGGATGTACAGACACTTGCCCCACCGCACCGCTCCACAATGTGTCGCTGTTCGTGCTACAGGATGTGTCTCTTCGAGACGCAGAAACCATAGACGGCGACCTGCTTCGAACCATTTGCGATCGAACGTGTCTCAGCCGTAACTGCGAGGTACTTTACGAGTGCAGCCCGGCGACGAGTGATGCCGGCTGTCGCTTTTGGCCCAATGAGGACGCTAGCTCACTCTGGGCACGCTGCATTCCCAATGTAGCATGCGGCATTGGCGGCCGTGCGGCGTTCGGACTGCAGCGGGTGCCTGAGTGCGAGCCGGAGATCGGTCCCCTCTTGCTCTACCAAGCTCAGAGCGAGTTCAACTCGATTGGTGCCTTCATTCAACTTGCGCGGACCCTCTCAGAGCTCATGGCGCCTTCTTCCCTCGTCGCTCGAGCGATTCTCGCGGCCCACGACGAGGCTCGCCATACGGGCTTGGTGGTCGATCTAGCATTTGCGCTTGGTGCTGATCGATTCGACGCCACATGGACGCCTGTCTCAGTCCCCTCGGAGATCGTGTCCTTTACCATTCACAATTTCGTCGAGGGCTGTGTTCGAGAGACGTTCGCGGCCGTAGTCGCCCTACGACAATCACGCTACAGCTCCCATCCGATTTCGTCGGATGTGTTTTCGAAAATCGCCTCGGACGAGATGAGTCACGCTGTGCTATCGTGGGACGTGGCTGAGTACTTGAACGCACGTCTCGATGACGAGTCTTTTCTGGCATTGCGCGCAGCGGCTGCCCGAGCGATCGAGTCGCTGTTCAAAGAGTCTTGTTGCTTTGATCGAATTCAACCAGTCGCGCGGTCTGTTCTTGGACTTCCGAGCACGTCCGAGGCGCAAGCGATCCTTCGAGCACTCGATCGATGCGTTTGGGAGGTCTGTTTCTGCGATGTGTCGTACGCTGGTTTGGGCGATCCCTCAGCAGTCGCTGGGGACAGAGCGTTCGCCCATCGCCAATGGACGTAAGCCGGGACGGTCGCCCCAAGAGACTGGACGACTGTGACGACCTAACGTGCGTGAACTCAACCACTGAACTTCCAAGCGACGATCGTCCTATCTTTCCGTGGCGCACCTAGGATTACCATGCGTGTTCAACCACTACCGCTTTCGATGTTACTCAGCTTCGCAGCGCAGTCTTGTTTGAACACTGTGTGCGGGGATGGCGAGCGTAGTTTCTCCTTCTTTTCACAACAGCAGGTTCTCGAGTTCCGCGACGCAGGAATCGCCGAAAATGTCCCTCTCGACGGTGCTCCTTGCGTGTTGCTGTGTGCTCCAATCGACGTTTCCGGATGTCGTCTGGAGACTCATTGCACGATCAGCGGCAGAAGTGTTCCCTGTGAATCGGTACCCAGCGATGCCGCGCCTCAGACAGTTCTTATCTCCGGCCAGCCGTGGTGTAGATATACGGTCTGCTCTTCGCACTAGCGGCCAGATGGGCCTCGAGCCCCTCGGCCTCGTAACCGTTCAGGCCCCCTCTTGCCTCTCATCGTTACCCAAACTGTATTAGGAAAAGTCCAGGCAGAACACGATATACGCATTCCCGGGAGCCAAGGGGCCCGGCAACAGCGCACCTGCGGTGCGTAGCGCAGCGGACTCGCGCCCGCAGCTACCCCGTAGATGCTCGATGGCAACGTCGTCAACTCGCACGCGGTCCACACCAGTGACACGGTGCTCGACACGTTGGATCTTCGATTCTCCAGACATTCGCTGCGGCACGCGAGTCCAGACGCAGGTGGCGAACGGTGACAGCGTGCGAGTCGATCGCCTCGAGTCCCTGCGCATAGGGTAGCTGCGGG
>LNEO01000148.1 GCA_001465015.1 Deltaproteobacteria bacterium Ga0077539
TGCTCCTCCCGGTTTCCGCTGCTGTTCCAACACTTTGCCTTTGGGGCGTTGCGCATCGCGTGGGCGGCAGCGCGGGTGGGGGCTGCGAAGCAGCTCTGTGCAGATCGCGTTCTGCTGGGATTTTCACTGGCAGAACTTGGGCAGCGATGAGAGACGAGCGCTCGGCGAGCGGGCGCAGCGACGGCCTGGATCCAAGGGCTGAGCCCTTCGATCCCAGCCGCCCGAGCGACGTCCCACACTCCCCCCGCGCTGGCCCCACACGATCGCTGACCGCGGTCAGCAGACGCGTTGCTCAGGCCTCGGCGGACGAAGCGGACTTCTTGTCCTTCTTGTCCTTTCCGTCCTTCCCGTCCTTCTTGTCCTTCTTCTCGTCCTTCTTCTCGTCCTTCTTGCCAGCGGCCGCCTTCTTGTCCCCGCTGAGCAGCGCGTCGCGCAGCTCCGCCGCGCGGTGCGTGCTCTCCCACGGAAAGTCCTTGCGGCCGAAGTGACCGTACGCCGCCGTCTGGCGATAGATCGGGCGGAGCAGGTCGAGCTCCTCGATGATCGCGCGCGGACGCATGTCGAACTTCTCGAGCACGTACTTCGAGATCTTCTCCTCGTCGACGACGCCCGTTCCGAAGGTGTCGACGTAGACGCCCACGGGGCGCGCGACGCCGATCGCGTAGGCGATCTGCACTTCGCAGCGGCGCGCGAGGCCCGCGGCCACGATGTTCTTGGCCACGTAGCGCGCGTAGTACGCCGCCGAGCGGTCGACCTTCGTCGGGTCCTTGCCCGAGAACGCGCCGCCGCCGTGACGGCCCATGCCGCCGTAGGTGTCGACGATGATCTTGCGCCCCGTCAGGCCGCAGTCGCCCATCGGCCCGCCGATCACGAAGCGCCCCGTCGGGTTGACGTACACCTTCGTGTTCTTGTCGATCAGCTTCGAGGGAACGACCTCTTTGACCAGCACGTCGTTGACGAACTCTTCGATCGTCTTGTGCTTGACGTCCTCGGAGTGCTGCGTCGAGAGCACGATGGCGTCGATGCGCTTGGGGTCGAAGCCGTCGTACTCGACGGTGACCTGGCTCTTGGCGTCGGGGCGCAGCCAGTCGACCTTGTTCGCCTTGCGAAACTTCGCCAGCTTGCGGACCAGCTCGTGCGCGAGCGAAATCGGCAGCGGAAAGAGCTCTTTGGTCTCGTCGACCGCGAAGCCGAACATGAGGCCCTGATCGCCAGCGCCCTGCTCCTTGTGCAGGCCCTGGCCTTCGCTCACGCCCTGCGAAATGTCCGGCGACTGCTTCTCGACCGCGGTCAGAATCGCGCAGGTGTTGCCGTCGAAGCCGATCTTCGAGTCGTGGTAGCCGATCTCGTTGACGACCTGACGGACGAGCTGCGGGTATTCGACCTGCGCCGTCGTGGTGATCTCACCGGCGAGCACCACGAAGCCGGTCTTGACCAGCGTCTCGCAGGCCACGCGGGCCTTGGGATCCTGCGCCAGAATGGCGTCGAGGACCGCGTCCGAGATCTGGTCGCACATCTTGTCCGGGTGTCCCTCGCTCACCGATTCGGACGTGAACTGCTTCAGAGCCATCGATTCTCAACCTCGTGCAAAGTGGGGTGGCGCTGTCGCCCGTGGGTCCCGGCGCCTTGTCGTGCACACAGCAGTGCGGCGCGAACGGGTACCCGTCCATTCACCCCTCTGTCAACGAGGGCGAAGCACAAGAACCAGCGCCATCACGCTCACGCCCAGGATCAAGAGCGCCAAGAGCGCGACGACCCAGTCGAGCGAGCCCTTCTTCTTCGACGCCGCGACCGCGTTCGACGCGGGCTTGTCTGCGCTCGTCGTCGATTTCGAAGGGTCGGCCCCCGGGTTGGCGGCCTCGGGCGGGGCAGAAGGCCCCTTTGCGCCGTCACCGCCCGGTGGCACCGAGGAGGAGGACTGCAACCCTGCCGATGCAGCCCCGGGGTCGCTCGACGCAGAGCCGGGCCCGGGCGCCGGCGGAGGAATCGTCGACGGCCGCTGCGCCTCGAGCGGTTTTGCGTCGTCCGCGCCTCCGTCGAACGCCCGCAAGAGCTCGTCCGCTGGGTCCCTGAAGGCGAAGACCACGCGGCCGATCTGAAACTCGTCTCCGTCGCGGAGCCTGCGCTCTTGCACCTTGCGGCCCGCGACGAAGATCCCGTTCTTGCTCGAGAGGTCGCGCACGATCACGCCCTGCTCGTCGCGGACGAACTCCGCGTGGTGCCGCGAGGCGTCCGGGTCTTCGATGATGATGTCGCAGTTGTCGCCGCGACCGACGACCAGCTTCGATGGGGGTGCCGCGAAGGCCCACTGACGATCCGCTGCGCGACCCGCGCGGAGCTCCAGCGTCGGCGGCGTCGCCTCGCGTCCCGCGGCGGCGATGGCGTCCGAGAGCAGCTTGCGCGCGACGGTCGCGGTGCGCTCGGGGCTGTCTGCGACGGCTGTCGTCGTCGACAAGATCAGCTCGAAGCCAGGGACCGTGATTCGATCGCCGTGGCGGACGACCTTGCGGCGGCCCTTCACGAGGAGGGCGCCGTTTACGAGCGTTCCGTTCGTGGAGGACTCGTCGAGGATCGAGAGCTCGGCGCCCTCGAGTTTGAGCACGAAATGGGCGCTCGAAATCGCGCGCGCTGGGAGGCGCACGTCCGCGTGAGCGCCGCGTCCGACGACGACCCGCGGCTGATCGAAGGTCAACGTCTGCGCGGAGCCTGCGCCGTCTGCCGCACTGTCTGTGCTGCGAATCGAGAGCGTGACCGCCACGAATCATCGGCTACGTCGATCACCGACCACGGTCAAGTTTCGCGACACGCCGCGCTTCGGTCGAAAAGTGGACGCCGTTCGTCGTGGCAGGGCAATGGAGGATGCGAAGCCAAATAGCAACGAAGAGGCTCGTCATGGTGTTGTCGAAGGAGGTCGCGTGATGGGGACGAGTGCAAGCGCCGAGCGTCGCGAGGCGACGCGCAAGCGGTTCAACGGAACGGTGGAGCTCGCCCAGCCCGACGAGGCCGAGGGATACGAAGCAGACGCCGTCGACGTCTCCATCGGAGGGATGTCGCTCAAGACCGCCTATCTGCCGGACATCGGAAGCGAGCTCGACTTGCGCTTCGTGCTCGACAGCGCCGAGCCGCGCACGGTTCAGGCGAGAGGCGAAGTGGTGTGGGCGCGCGACGACGGCTCGGAGTCGGGCGCGTTCGGGCTGCGCTTCACGGAGCTCTCGAAGAACGACCGCGCGGCGCTCGAGCGCCACTGCGAGCCGCGAGAGACCTCCAACGAGCAGCCCGCGAAGGACGACCGCGTTCGTCTCCGCCTGCCCAAGATGGCCGAGCCGCTGAAGGCGAAGCTCCATCACGAGGCCGAAGGGGCGATCGTCGTCGGGATGGATCTGTCTTTCATCACGCTCGGCGAGCGGGTGGAGGTCGAGGGCGTCAAGGGCAAGTCGAAGGGCAAGCTCGAGGACGTCGCGGTCGACATCGACCCGGCCACGCAGCACGCGCGCCTCGTGCTCACGGTGCTGCTCGACGGCGCCAACGCCACGGGAAAACACGCCGCGATCGTCATGCCCACGCCCAAGACCGTCGCGACGACGCCGACGCCCGTGAGCGAGCCGAGCGCGAAAGTGACCCCGGTCGTTTCGGCTCGGAGCAAGAGCGCGCGCGACGAAGCAGAGACCCCCGCGGCGAGCACGCAGGACGATCAGCCTGCGCCGAGCGAGCGCGCGCGGCGCTCGCATCGTGAGGAGATCGAAAACGCCGACACCGTCGCGATCGCCGCGCGTCCCGGGACGGGCACCGAGGTGCTCTCGTCCTCCGACGGAGCGGCGCGCGCGAACGCAGCCTCTGCGAACGGTGAGGCCGGCGAGAGCCAGGCGCCCTCGTCGCTCGCGTCGCGGTCGAGCGCGCCAGCGTGGCTCGTGTCCGCGATCGAGCGCGTTCGCAGCACGAGCAAGAGCGTGTGGGCGAAGGCGGGGCCGTCGCTGACGAAGCTGTTCGCCGCGATCGCGATGATCGCAGCGACGGTGGTCGCGAAGGTTCGCGCGAAGATCACGGGCAAGCCCGCGGTGTTGCCCGAGAGCCCCAAGGGCGATCGCACGACGGCGAAGGCTCCAGCGGTCGGGGGACGACCGATGCTGCGCAAGCAGAAGCCCGAGCTCGAGGCGATCGAAGCAGAAGAGTCCTCCTCGCCCTTGTCGTCGAGCGCTCCTTCGGCGCGCCGCCGGTACGCGATGATCGGACTGGCGGCGTTCGGACTCTCTGCGATCGTGTTTGCGGTCGCGACGAGCAGCCGCGCGCCGAGGCCGCAGACGCCGAGGCCGCAAGTCGCGGTCGAATCCACCGCTGCCGCTCCGAGCAGCGCGACGGACAACAGCGCGACCGCCGCCAACGCGGCCACCACGGCCAACGCGGGCAACGCCGCGACGACCGCCGGCGCGCAGAACGCCGCCGAGCCCGAGGCCGAGGCGCCCGAGGCGCCCGCCGCGCCACGGTCCAACGCTGACCGGGGTCAGTCGCAAGCTCCCGGCGCGCGACGCATGCCGACGGACCTCGTGGCCGCGGCGCGCTCGCGCAACGCCAACGTCGACAACGAGCAGCCAACGGTGCGACGCGACGCTGCGATCACGGCAGCGACCCAGGCGCAGCGCGCTCGCGCGCAAGTCGTGGCGCGCGCCGAGCCCGCCGGTCCAGTGCGTCCGCTCGGCTCGCCGACGGTCCGCAGCGGAACGACGCTTCGCCTCCGCCTCGACGGCCCGATCACGCAGCTCACGGGCGGAGCGGTTGGCGCGGACTCGCTGAGCTTTCGCGTCACGGGCCGTCGCGCGCTGGACCGCGCGGCGAGCCTGGTTCGTCTCGACCCGCGCATCGCAGGCGCTGGCGCGTACAACCGCGGCGGCAACGTCGAGTTCACGCTTCGCTTTCACGGCGCGGCCCCGCAGTTCGCGGCGAGGGCGCGCGGCGACGTGCTCGAAGTGACGCTGGCGGCTCCGACCAACCGCGTCGCGAGCGCGCCGAGGCCATCGGCCGCAGGGTTGCGCGTCGCATCGATTCCGCGGCCGCGAAGGTAACGAGCGTCACGGGGGGAGATCGAGCGCTCAGGGGGTCGGGCGGAGGGGGGAAACGAGGGCGCAAAGAGGGGCCGAGGCCCTTTGGGGGTTGGCGCCAGCGGCAGGCGCGCGCTCTGTTGCCTCCGAGCGCAGCGCGAAGCGCGCGTCAGCGATCGTCGGGGTTGATGAACTTGAAGACCAACGCTGCCGCTGCGCCGCCGAGCAGGTCGGCGACGACGTGCACCCAGATCTGCGAGATCGAGACGATCTTCATCAACCCGATGCCCAAGGCGACCGCTGGGTTGAAGGCTCCGCCGGAGATCGAGCCGACAGAGAACGCCGCGATCACGACGGTGAACCCGATCGCTAGACCGTAGAACGAGTTCTTCTCTGTTCCCTTGGCGGTCGCCGTGTTGAGCACGACGTACGCGAGCGCGAACGTGTAGATGAACTCTGCGACGAGGGCCTTCGCGATCGAGTCGCTCGCGATGGTCATCGTGCGCTGCGGAGCGCCGACGAGAAACCCGGCGACCGCCGCGGCCGCGCCAGCACCGGCGAGCTGCGCCCCCATGTACGGAGCGACGTCGCGCGTCTCGCAACGCCCTCGCATCCACACCGCCAGCGTGACCGCGGGATTGTAATGCCCGCCCGAGACGTGCCCGCCCGCGTAGACAACCACCATGAGCGCAGCGCCGATCGCGAGGGGAGCGATCACCCCTGGCGCGCCCGGGATCACGGTGCAGCCAATGGTGAGAACGAACAGAAACGTCCCTACAAACTCAGTCAGATACTTCTTCACGAGGACCTCCAACCGGCCAAGGTACACAAGACGCGCCGCGGCTCGATCGCGCGAGCGCGTCGAATCGAGCGGCGTCGAACGAATCCCATGGGGTCACCGCGACGAGTCAGGACACAGGGCGCTCGCCTCGGAGACAAAGCGCATTGGGGCTCTGATTTCGCAGACAGATTTCACCATTCGACGATCGCTCGTGCGACGGTGGTAGGTTTTGCGTCCGCGAGTCGGGCTGCTCGACGACGGTTAGCGCTCGTTGAATCCGCGGCCTGCGAGGATGCTGGTCGCGCATCGCTCGACGCGGCGCGCGCGGGTCTCGCTCTGTTTGGCGCCGGTGATGTGAATCAAGTGACTGCGACGACGACCGGGCGTCAGCGCTTCGAACGCTCGGCGAAGGTCAGAATCGACCTCGAGCCTCTGCGCCAACTCGATCGGAACGGGTTCTGCCTCAGCCCGCTTGGCCACCTTCACGCCTGCGCGCTCGAGGGCGATGGCCTGCTCGATGAAGCCGCGCGCGAGCGACCGACGCGCGAGCACCTCGTCGTGCGAACGAAACTCGAGCCATCGTGCGATGCGCGAGTTGGGACCGGCAGCGGTGAGGGCGCCGGACTCGTCGACGAGCGCTGCGCCCTTGAAGAAGCTCAGCACGCAGCGCTCTTTGAACGCGCCGATCATCACGACGTTCTTGCCGCCGAGCGTGTAGCAGGGCGAGCCCCACTTCATCTCTTCATCGAGCCCCGTCGAGCGCGCGATCTCGCGCAGCGCCTCGAGCACGCTCGTCCAGAGGTGAACCTTGCACGAGGGCTTCTGATAGTGCTCGCAGCGGCCGCAGCCGTCGCGGAGATACGAGTCGACGTCGCCAGTGTTCATCGCCGAGGAGGGACGATCATGCGTCGATCGCGACCGCGCGGTCGAGTTTCACTCCGACGCCGCCGCGGGGTGCCCGCGAATGAATTCGGGAGCCCCCCCGTATGCCCGCACGATCCGCAACCACACCCGTCGCGATTTGGGCGGCCACGCTCGACGAAGGGCCACAAGACGTCGTCGAAATCCTTACTTCGCCTGGCTCTTCGTCGCGGACTTCTTCGCTGGCGCTGGCGCAGGGATTGGCGGTGGCGGCGGCGCAGCCTTCTCTTGTGCGGCGAGGTAGATCGGCTCGAGCACAGGGAGCATCGAGCCGAGCACCGTCGCGAGGACCGCGGGGTAGGGGGCGAGAGGCTCTTTGAACAGAATCGTGTTGCCAGTGCCGTCGCGCCACGGTCGAAGCTGCTCGAACAGCGCGCCGAGCGCGGGGTCGCGCAGCGCCCGAGAGTGCAGGACGACCATCGCCCTTCCTCGGGATTCGCTCAGCGAGACGTAGCGCGAAACGAGCGGCGTGCTCCACACCACGATCGGCTTGGGCTTCATCTCTGCCGCGGCCGTCCCGACGACGTGTGCGTCGACGAAGTCGAACACAGAGCGGAGAAGTTCGTAGCTCGGAGAACTCTTGAAGACGTCGATGGCGCTCACGGCTACCTGCTTTACGCGCAGAGCGCCGCCGACGCCAACAGCGTCGCGCGATGGCCGCTGATTGCGCGCTCGAGAACAATCCCTGGTTCGATAACGTCGCGAGCGAGCGTCACGAATCCGCAGCGACGCCGAGATCGCGCCGTCACCGTCGCTCTCTGGCGATCAGCGTTCGAAGTGCCCGTGCGTCTTCGCCGCGGATGGGGTCGTTTTCGATGCGCGCGATGCGCGAGAGAGCGTCGTCGTAGCGCCCCCCGGACGCGAGCACGCGGGCGCTCGTGAGCAGGACGTCCGGCGCAAATGGCGTGAGTCGCTCGGCCTCACCCGCGGCGGTGCGCGCTTCGTCGTCGATCCCCAGTGACAACGCAGCCTCCGCTCGCAGCGCGTGCGCGGCGGCGCTGGACGGAGCCATTTGCACAGAGCGACGCGCTTGCTCGAGGGCCTCCCTCGTGCGGCGCGCGGCGAGCAACGTTCGACAGAGGTTGATGCGCGGAGCGATGAGCTCGGGGTTGACCGAGAGCGCTGCTCGAAACGCGTCGATCGCGCCGTCGATGTCGCCGCGATCGCCCTCGCCCGCAGCGCGAACGAGCGCGAGCCCGAGGTTGGACCACGCCTCGCCGAAGTCTGGGTTGAGCCCCACCGCGCGGCGAAAGAAGAGTCGAGCTTCTCTTAACCGACCGCGGGTCATCGCAACGAGACCCAGGTTGTTGTAGGGCTCGGCGTAGCGGTCGTTGTACTCGAGGGCGAGCTGGAGGCTGGCTTCTGCGGCCTCGAGGTCGCCGGCTGCGAGCTGGGCGGCGCCGCGGCTGTTGAACTCCGCGGCGCGTCGGTTGAGGGGAATCGTCGCGCAGCCGATGAGGGCGAGCGAAGCGATCGAGAGGGCGAGGCGGCGGGACAGCGCAGAGACGGTGATTGCCATGGGGCGGCGGTATCCCGGCAGGGCTCTCGAAGTTGCGTCTCGGAGTGCTGATCATTGGGGCGCCGCGGTGGTGCGTTCGACCCGCAGTTGGTGTACGCGATCGGGCATGAAGCTCGACACCCTCGCAGTTCACGCAGGCCAGCACCCGGACCCGACGTCGGGGGCGGTCATGACGCCGATCGTTCTCTCGAGCACGTTCGCGCAGGACGGCCCCGGCGAGCACAAGGGCTACGAGTACTCGCGCTCGGGAAATCCCACGCGAAACACGCTCGAGGCCTGCATCGCCGCGCTCGAAGGCGGCAAGCACGGGCTGTCGTTCGGCTCGGGGCTCGGCGCGACGACGACGATCCTGCACATGCTGCGGCCGGGCGATCACGTCGTGTGCGGGGACGACGTGTACGGCGGGACCTTTCGAAGCCTGAAGCGTTGCTTCGAGCCCATGGGAATCACGACGTCGTTCGTGGACTTCTCGGACCCCGCGCGGCTCGAGAAGGCGATGACCGCGCAGACGAAGCTCGTGTGGCTCGAGACGCCGACCAACCCGACGCTCAAGGTGTTCGACATCGAGGCGCTCGCGAAGACGACGAAGCAGAAGGGCGTGCCGCTGGTGGTGGACAACACCTTCGCGACGCCAGTGATCCAGCGGCCGCTGTCGCTGGGCGCAGACATCGTCCTGCACTCGGTGACCAAGTACTTGAACGGGCACTCTGACGTCGTGGGCGGAGCCGTGGTGCTCGAGGACGACGCGCTGCACGAGCGTCTGCGCTTCTTGCAGAACGCGCTCGGAGCGGTGCCCTCGCCCTTCGACTGCTTCATGGTCCTGCGCGGAATCAAGACTCTTCACCTCCGCGTCGAGCGCGCGAGCAGGACCGCGCTCGCGCTGGCGCGCTGGCTCGAGGCGCAGCCAGACGTCGCGAAGGTTCATTATCCTGGGCTCGAGTCGCACCCGAATCACGCCGTAGCCAGACGACAGATGGCGCTGCCCGGCGGGATGATCTCGTTTGTCATCAAGCCTGGCAAAGACGGGGACACGCTGGCGAGGGCGAAGAAGTTTCTCTCGAGCACCAAGGTGTTCGCGTGCGCCGAGAGCCTGGGCGGGGTCGAGTCGCTGATCGAGCATCCGGCGCTGATGACGCACGCGAGCGTTCCGTCCGAGCAGCGCAAGGAGCTGGGGATCGATGATGGGCTGATCCGCGTGTCGGTAGGGGTCGAGCACGAGGACGACCTTCGCGACGATCTCGCCAGCGCCCTCGGCGCTTCGCGAGGCTGACCGTCGCGACGGCGGCGCCGAGTCGACCGAGAACCCCACGGCGATCGAGCGAGCGGAATCCTGGGCGGACTGTGGTAGCGTCCTACGCACAAACATCATGCGCGCTTCGATCCTCGGCGCCGCCCTTCTTGGCGCGGTCGTCATCAGCTGTGGCCCTCCCCCTCAACCGACGACCGGTCGCCTCGTGTGGAGCTTTCAATGCGACACGAGCGTGATGGGTCAACAAGAGTGCGGCAACGCGTCAAACCCGCTGCTCGAAGGGTTTACGCGAACGATGCCGCTCCCCGCGCTCGACGTGGGCTGCTTCATCGACCCCGAAGGAGCAGGATTCAGGTTTCGTGTGCGCATCGAGCAGCGCACGAGCGACGGGCAGCGCACGGGACTCACGCGCGTCTGCGGGACGTCGTCCGGAAGCGGAGTCGCGGCAAACGCCCGCGTGAGCGCTGCGTTCGGCGCGGCGACGATCACCAACGTCGCGCCGGGCGGCGGGATGGGCGGCTGCGACGTGCGCATCTCGTCGATCAACGCGACGTCTGTGTCGGGCCAGCTTCGCTGCGCGCAGGTTCGCGACAACGCGAGCAACGCGCGTCGCGTCAACGGCACCGCGCCTCCCGCGGTGGCGACCACGGATCCCGAATGGGCTGAGTTTCAGTTCAGCAACTGCATCACGGGCGCCGGCGCCTGCATGTAGCCGATCGTCGCGACGCGACGCCGCTCTCTCGAGAGAGGGTATGGCTTCGACGAGCGTCGCTGCGACCTGCGGGGGGCTCTTCTTCGACCGAGCTCGATCAAGAGCCCATGGGCGCTGCGATCGCGCCGATCGCGAGCGCGGCCGTGAAGAGCACGCCCGTGATCGACGTCAGCCAGGTGCGCGTCGAGAGCGCTCCGGTCCACTGCCCCGAGGCGTCGGGCGTCGGGCAGGAGCCGAGCTCGAGGTTGGCGCACGCATAGCCAGTCTCGGGGTCGATGAGGACCACGCCGTCGAAGGGCGGCCCGTGTCGCAGCGTGATGCGGATGGTGCTGCCACGCGGGCTCTGAAGGACGAGCTCGGTCTTGCGAGACACGCCCGTGTAGCTCTCGACGAAGACCTTCCAGCGGCGGGCGCGGAGCATCGGGACGTTGCGGTTGCGCGTCGAGGTCGGGAGCTCGGTGCGCTGCAGAACGGTCGCGACCTCACCGACGGCGAGCAGCCTCGCGCGCTTCAGTCCTACGAGCACACCGTAGCTCCATAGCGCGGCGAGCAGGACGAGCACGAAGGCGCTCGCCGCGAGCGGGTGCACCGCAACCAGCCCGATCACGGGCAGCGCGCCGAGCATCGTGAACGGCGGAAACAGAAACAGCCGCAGGAATCTCCACGGCTCGCGCGCGACCTCGGCGAAGCGCATCGCCAACGGAACCGCGCGCGGGCCTCGAGCGAGGGGCGCGGCCGGCGCGAGCTCATCGGACAGGGCGCCTCGCACGGCGGCCAGCCGCTGCTTCAACTGCGAAGCCTCGGTCGAGTACCAGTGCGCTTGCCCGTCGAAGAGCCGCACGAGCTCGGCGGGGTTCGACGTCGACTGCGTCGGCTGTGGCGGCTGATATTGGCCGACGAGGATCGGCTCCATCCCGTTGCGGAGCAGATCGACGTTCGCCTTGTGGGCGTCCTGCACGACCGCGCTGAGCTCGGCGTACGCGAGCTGCGCGCGCTGCCGCGCGGCGCCGACCATCGCATCTTGATCGGGAGCGCGAAAGGACTCGTTGAATGGTTGATCGGACACCGCGACGCGAGAGTGTAAACCAACGCGCGGGAGGGTAGCGATCGACCGATCAGAGCGAGAGGTAGGTCTGCTCTTTGAGGCCGCGCTCGTACTCGGCGAGCAAGCGCATCCCCTCGGTGGGCTTGAGCTTGTCCTGCTTGATGGCCGCGTCGATCTGCGCTTTGAAGCGCGCGACGAGGTCGCGGTTGTCGTACTGCACCATCGCCAGGACGTCGCTCACGGTGTGGCCGGCGATGGTCTCTTCGACGTAGTACCCGCAGTCCTCGTCCTCATCGAGAAAGACGTGGACCTCGTTTACGCGGCCGAAGAGGTTGTGCAGGTCGCCCATGATGTCCTGGTAGGCGCCCGTGAGAAAGACGCCCAGGTAGTACGGGCCCTGCTTGGCGCTGTGGAGCTGCAGCGTCTCGTGCACGTCGCTGTCGATCGCGATGAACTTCGACACCTTGCCGTCGGAGTCGCAGGTGATGTCGACGAGGGTGCTGCTCTCGGTGGGCTCTTCGTCGAGTCGATGGATGGGCGCGATCGGAAAGACCGCGCCGAGCGCCCAGTGATCGAGCAGCGACTGAAACACGCTGAAATTGCAGATCTGTTGGTCCGCGAGCTGTCGGCCGAGGTCCGCGATGTCGTCGGGCACCTCGCCCGGCTCGAGCTTTCGGGCGAGCACGGTGATGCGCTCAGCGGTCTGCCAGTACAGCGTGTCGACGGCCGCTTTGACGTCGAGCTCGAGGATCCCGAGCTCGAACATCTTCTGCGACTCTTCTTTGACCTGCAGCAGGTCGTGAAGGCTCTCGAGGAGGTTCTTCTCCGAGAGGTTGTCCGCTGTGTACTTGAGGTCGCGGATGAGCTTGTGATCGACCTCTGGCGGGACGTACTCGGCGCCCTGCGCCTTCTCGATCGATCCGAAGGACTCGACGATGAGCACCGAGTGCGGGGCGACGACGGCGCGGCCGGACTCGGACACGATGTTGGGGTGCGGGACGCGCTCGTCGTCGCACACGTCGCCGATGTTGTAGACGACGTCGCGGGCGTACTCCTCGACCGAGTAGTTCATCGAGCCGTGGAAGGTGCTGCGCGAGCCGTCGTAGTCGACCGCGAGCCCGCCGCCGACGTCGATGTACTCGAGCTGACAGCCCATCTTGCGGAGCTTGGCGTAGTACCGAGCCGCTTCGCGCACCGCCCGCTTGATGATCAGGATGTCGGGCACCTGCGAGCCGATGTGAAAGTGCAGGAGCTTGAACGCGTTGCCGAGCCCCTCGGTTCGCAAGAGCTGCGCGGCCTCGAGGATCTCGGCGACGCTGAGGCCGAACTTCGCGCCTTCACCGGCGCTCGTGGCCCACTTTCCCGCGCCGCGCGAGACGAGTCGGACGCGCATGCCGATCAGGGGCTCGACGCCGAGCTCTTTGGAGATGCGAACGATCGCGCGGACTTCGCTGAGCTTCTCGGCGATGAGGATGACCTTCTTGCCGAGCTTGCGCCCGGTGAGCGCCATGCGGATGAACTGGTCGTCCTTGTAGCCGTTGCACACGATGAGCGAGTCGTTGTCGGTGTGCACGCTGAGCCCCGCGTAGAGCTCGGGCTTGCTGCCGACTTCGATGCCGTAGTGGTAGGGGCGTCCGGCGTCGAGGATCTCTTCGACGACCTCGCGGAGCTGATTGACCTTGATGGGGTATACGCCGCGATAGCTACCGCGAAACTTGTTCTCGGTGATCGCGCGGTTGAACGCGTCGTTGAGCTGCCGGACGCGGTAGTGGAGCATGTCTTGAAAGCGCACGAGCAAGGGCGCCTTCAGCCCCTGCGATAGCGCCTCGCTCAACACCTCGGTGAGCGCCACTTCGCCGTTCTTTTTCTTGAGCGGGCGAACGACCATCTCGCCCTTGGCGTTGATGTCGAAGAACCCCGCGCCCCACCGATCGATCAGGTAGAGCTCTTTGGAGTCTTGCACGGACCAAGGCTTCTTCTCGGCAGGGGGCTCCTGCGGCGGTGCGGACGGCTCAGGCTCCACCGCATCGATGTCAACGCTCACTCTGGGTGCTCCTCTGCGCTCGGTGTGACAAACGGCTCTTCACGGACAGAACGCTCGCGCTGACGATCGCGACCGCTGCGGTGACTTCGAATGATAGGGATGAGCCGACGCGCGGGTCGAGAGTGTACAGCGCGCGGCGAGAGGTCCATAGCTTTCGCCCGCGAGCACGTTACGCGGGACATCATTGTCACAGACAGCGCTCGAGGCGCCCGGCCCCGCTCGTTCCGACCACGCACGCGACGGTCGAAGAGAAGATTGCGGGATTGAAAGACCGTCCTCCCTTCGTTACACCGCGACCGCGACAGTCGAGGCCGTGTCCTCGATGGGTGGTCTCGGGTCGGACGGAGTTTCACC
Organism: Deltaproteobacteria bacterium Ga0077539; assembly: GCA_001465015.1. Lineage (GTDB taxonomy): Bacteria > Myxococcota_A > Polyangia > Polyangiales. Next base: position 13,659 of record LNEO01000148.1, read on the forward strand.
GCGCCGATCCGCGCGGGCGCCTTCGAGGCCCCTCGCGGCGGCACAACCACCCGTTCGGCCCTTTTTTTGCCTGGACGATGACGAGATCGACGAGACCGACGAGGCGCTGCTTCTCTCTGCTGCGAGCCGTTGTTGCGTGCGGCGCGTCCTCCGTCGCGGCGATGGCCGCCGCTGTATTACTGACCGCTGGTCATGCTGGTGCTCAAGGGATCGATCGCGCCAGAGCGCCTGCCGACGCCCCTTGCCTGTCGCTCGTCCGACGGGCGCCGTCGCCGAGCCCCGAGGGCGTGGCCACGCTCGTCGACGACATCGTCGTGGAGCGTGGGTGCGAGGTCGCGCTCCGTCAGGACGCCGAGCGATGGGTGCCCGTCGCGCCCGGCGAGCGGTCGTTTCTCGCGCTCGTCGCCGAAGCGCAAGGGGTGGGATCGAGCGCGCCGCGGACGTTCGCCCTCGTTGATTTGCCCCGCGCGATCTACGCCCGTCGCACGAGCGCCGAGCGCTCGGTCCCCGCGAGCGCGACGCGCGCGCCGCCGCGGCCACGCCGACGGTCTCGATCCGCGGCGCTCTCGGGCGCGCCGGGGCAGTCTTTTGTGCTGCTTTCGCGGTGCGTCGATTCGCTCGGAACCCGCCCCCTCGTCGACCCTCAGGTCCTGCCCGCGGCGCGAGCCTGCGAGGGACCGCTCGAAGTGCGGACGACCGCGAGCGCCTCGTGTCCTGCGCAGATTCGCGTCGGATCGACGCCGCTCGAGACCGCCCGGCCCGCCACGCTGGCCTCGTGCGCGGGCGGCGTGCCCGCGAGCTACTCGGTCGACGCCGGATC
>LNEO01000149.1 GCA_001465015.1 Deltaproteobacteria bacterium Ga0077539
GGCCGTGAGGCGAGCGTGGTGCCGCTTGGGTGTTGACGCCGCTACTGATTTTCCTGCGGATGTGCATTTTCGAACCGAAATCCGGTTCCCTGCTCAGGGGCTCGCCGCGGTGCGAATCATCTCGGCCGCCGCGGCGCGCGTGCGATCGGTCACGCGAAGCCCGCCCAGCATACGAGCGATCTCTTCGGTGCGCTCACCGTCGTTGAGTGGCCGAACTTCGCTCACCGTGCGCTCGCCCTCGACGCGCTTGCTCACGACGTAGTGCCGGTCAGCATACGCGGCGATCTGCGGCAGGTGCGTGATGACCAGCGTCTGATTGCGCCGGGAAATCGCCCGCAGCTTCTGCCCGATCACCTCGGCGACCGCGCCGCCGACGCCCGTGTCGACCTCGTCGAAGACGTACAGCCCCGCCGAGCCCACTTCGGTGAGCACTCGCTTGATGGCGAGCAGCGCGCGCGACAGCTCGCCGCCCGAGGCGATCTTGCGCAGCGGCTTGGGCTCTTCGCCCTTGTTCGGCGCGATCAAGAACTCGACGCGATCGATGCCCGTCGGCAGCAGCCTGACGCCGTCGATCGCGAGCTCACCAGAAGACGGCGAGGTCAACGTCACGTCCACGACCACCCGCGCGCCGCCCATGCCGAGCGACGTGAGCTCGCGCGAGATCGAATCGCCGAGCGCGTTGGCTGCGGCCTTTCGAGCGCTCGACAGACGTCGCGCCACGCTCCCGGCCTTCGTCCGCGCGGACTCAGACACGCGCTCGAGCTCGGCCACGCGGGATTCTCCCTGCTCGAGATTCTCGATCTCTTCTTTGACCTTGCGTCGGTGCTCGAGGATCGACTCGATGCTGCCGCCGAATTTGCGCTTCAATCGCGAGAGTTTTTGCAGGCGATCCTCGAGATCACTCAGCCGCTCGGGGTCGCTCTGCACCGAGCGCGCGTAGCGCCCCAAGGTCCGCGCCGCCTCGTCGACCTGCGCCTTGGCGCTCTCGACGAGCTCGACCACCGGAACGAGCTCCGCGTCGAGCTTCGACAGGTCCTCGAGCACGCTGAGCACCGAGCCCAACAGATCGACCGCGGCCCCGTCGCGCGCATAGAGGACGTCTTCGGCCTCCGCGGCGCCGTCGGCGAGCTTCGTTGCGTGCTTGAGCCGATCACGCTCGGAGACCCAGAGCGCCTCGTCCCCCACAGCCATGGGCAGATCGTCGATCTCCTTCAGCTGAAAGCGAAGCAGATCCTCGCGATCGGTCCGCTGCCGCAGCTCGCGCAAGAGTGACTCGAGCTGAGCGCTCGCCTCGGAGTAGGCCGACTGCGCCGTCGCCACCTCGAGTCGCAACGATTCCAGGTGCGCCGAGGAGTCGAGCAACGCGAGGTGCGTCGTCGGATCGGTCAGCGATTGCGCCTCGTGTTGCGAGGTCACGTCGCCGAGGCCCGCGGTCAGCTGCGCGAGCTGCGTCAGCGACACGAGCCTGCCGTTGAGATACGCGCGCGACCGACCGCTGCCGTTCTTGTCGGACGCAACCACTCGGCGCACGACGAGCTCGCGCTCGTCACACTCGATGCCCGCGTCTGCGAGCCTGGCGCGCACCTCGGGCATCGCCTCGAGGTCGAACAACGCGCACACCTCCGCTTGGGACGCCCCCGCGCGAACCATATCGGGCGTGGCGCGGCCCCCGAGCGCCAGCAAGAGCGCGTCGATCAAGATCGACTTGCCCGCGCCGGTTTCACCGGTCACGACATTCATCCCCGGACCGAAGCTCACCTCGGTCGCGTCGATGATAGCGAGGTCCCTTACCTGCAGCGAGAGAAGCACGACAGCGCTCTCGTTCTCTACCCGCGCGCATCACCGTCGGCAAGCGCTAGCCACACCGAAGCGGTGAGACTGTGACGTTATCTGTCACGACCATCGAGCCGCGCTCCCGACCGCCGCTCGCTCCGCGGCATCAGCAATGATATTGTCCTTCTGTCGTTCGGTTGCGCTGGACGGGCGTCGCGTCGCGTCGCCGTTCCTCGGTTGCGGCGGACCGGTCGAGTTGTCGTTCACTGTCATGAGCCCTTGGGCATCACTTATCGGAGCACTCCTGTGCGTCCTCGCGGGGTCCTTCGTGGCGGGAGCTGAGGCGGCCATCGCGAGCATGCCCGAGCCACGGCTTCGCGCGCTCGCCGACGAGCTCGGCGCGTCTCGAGCTCGCCACATCGTGCGCTACCTCGCGGACCCACACGCGCTTCTGTCTCGCTGGCTGACGTTTCGAATCGCGATGCTCGTGATCGCCTCGCAGCTCCTGACCAGCGCGCTCGGGGCGCGCACCAGCCCGCTCGCGATCGCGGGAGCGCTGCTGGCGTTCATCGTCACGTGGGCGGCCATCGTCGAGGCGTTCGCGTCCGTCGGCCGCGCCCGCGCCGACGCCATCGCGCCGTGGGGGCTCCGCGTAATCCGCCCCGTCGAGTACCTGATGGCGCCGATCGCCGCGCCCATCGCCGCCCTCGCCCGCATCGCCGCGCGACGCGCGCGAGAGACCGACCCCGACGACGCCATCAAGAGCCTGACCGAGCGCGAGGTCGAGTACGTCGTCGAGGCCGCCGAGAGCGCAGGGGCCCTCGACCCCCGCCGCGGCGAAATGCTGCAGAACGTCCTCGAGTTCAAGGACATCGCCGTGCGCGACATCATGGTGCCCCGCACCAAGATGCACGCCCTGCCCGCGCGCACCAACATCATCGAAGCGCTCGTCAAGGTCGGCGACGAGGCCCACTCGCGCGTCCCTGTGTACGACGGCGCGATCGACAACGTCGTCGGGATCCTCCACGTCAAGGACCTCTTTCGCGACGTCGGAGCGGCGATCGCCAAGGGCATGCCGGCACACGAAATCAAAACGACGCTGCTGTCGGTGATCCGCAAGCCCGTCCTCCACGTCCCGCCCAACCAGCCTGCGATGCAGCTCTTGCGAGACATGCAGGCGCGGCGCACGCACATGGCGGTCGTGATCGACGAGTTCGGCGCGGTCGCCGGGCTCGTCACGCTCGAAGACCTGCTCGAGCAGCTCGTCGGCGAGATCCACGACGAGCACGATGACGTCGAAGAGCTCCCCGTCGTCGAACAAGGAGCGGGGCGCTACGTCGCGGCCGCGACGATTCCGATCGGCGAGCTCGGCGATCAGCTCGGCGTCGAGTTTCCCGAGGACGAGGGCTACGCGTCGCTCGGCGGGTTTCTCGCGGAGCGAGCTGGGCGCGTGCCCGTTCCGGGAACCGTGGTCGAGTGGTCGGGCCTGACGTTCACCGTGCGCGAAGGCGACGCGCGGCGCGCGACCAAAGTCGAGATCGTGACCAAGCAAGAAGAGCGCTCGACAGCCGAGCCCGAGTGAGCCAGGGTCCCTCCCCTCGCAAATCATGAAAGCTGCTGGAGAGAGACAGTCCGAGCGCTTCGACGGACCCATCGCCGTGCTCGCGGACATCGCGGCCAACGTCGAGGCGCTCGAAGCAACGCTCGTCGGCTGCAAGCAAGCTGGCGCGGCCGCCGTGTTCGTCGCCGGCGGCATCGCCCATCGCGGACAATCGCCGCTCGCGGTGTGGAAGCTCCTCCAAGAGCACGGCGCCAGACTCGCCCGCGGAACGCCCGACATGGCGCTCGCGACGATCACCACCCGCGACGTCACACCGCGCGACGAGCAGCAACGCGCCGCGCTCGCCCGTCTCGAAAAGACCCGCGAAGAGCTCGGCGAAGTGATCATCGCGCGCCTGCGTCGCCTCCCCGACGTCTTTCGCGTCGAGCTGGGCTCGGGCGCCGAGCTCGCGGTGATGTACGGCTCGCCGCGGGACCCCATGACGCCGCTCGAGCTCCACTTGACCGACGACGAGCTGCTCGTGCTCGTCGGCGACGACACTGCAGACGTCATCGTCTCTGGTGGAGCGGGCGTCCCCTTCGTTCGTCCGCTCGATGGCCTCACGGTGGTGGGAGCCGGTTCCGTCGGTGACGCTCCGGAGAACCGTGGCGTCGAGCGCGCGAGCGGCGGACAACCGAACCGCGCCGCGCACTTCGTCCTCGTGTCGCCGAGCGATGAAGGCCTCCGCATCGAGCCGCGCTGGGTGCTGTACTAACCGCAAACGAAGGGGACGATCCCGATTTCGTCCTGACTCACGCGTCGCGCCGCCTCGACGCTCGGAGCCTTCGCGCAAAATGCAGCGATCGTCCGGCGCGCACGGTACGGTTCCCATCAGCGCATGGCGTGCGAGCAATTCGATGCCGTGAAGGTCTTTTCTGCGACGGTCGCAGGCGATCGCGAGCGGCTCGGCGAGCGGTTGACCGAATGGATCCGCGCCCAGCCTCGCCCCATCGTGGTCGTCGATCGCGCCGTCGTTCAGTCGAGCGACGATCGCTTTCACTGCATCTCGATCGTACTGTTCTACCGAGAAGCCTGATCGAGGCGGAGAAACGAAAAACGCCGGACCCACTTTCGTGAATCCGGCGTTTACGTGCCTCGCGGCATTGGTTGCAGGGATAGGATTTGAACCTATGACCTTCGGGTTATGAGCCCGACGAGCTACCAGGCTGCTCCACCCTGCGTCAGGAGTGCGCGTGTTGTACGGGCGAGCGTCGTCTCTGTCAACCTGAATTGTGTCTCGAGCGAGACAAACTCACGGACGCTCAGCTGCGACCGCGGTTCTTCGCGGCTGCCTTTCGCGCTTCGCGCTGCGCGTTCTCGCGCTTCGCGTTGGCTCGCGGGCTCTTGGCGGGATCGCTCTTCGCTTTGTCGTTCGACGATGTGCTCGCCGGAGCTCTGCGCGGAGCGCCACCCTTCGCGTCGCCGCGCTTCGGCGCCGGTCGCGCTTCGCTCTTCTGCGGTCGCTCGTCGCGAAGACCCTTTCGCGCGAGAGCGTCGTCGGCGTCGAGATACGTGCGGCGCAACAGCGACGCTTCGCCCGCGGTGAGCTCGCGGAGCTGCCCTGCGCGCAGCCCCTCGTGCGTGATCCCGGCGAACGAGATCCTCGCGAGGCGCATCACGAACAGCCCAACGGCCTCGCACATGCGGTGAATCTGCCGATTGCGCCCCTCTCGCAGCGTGAACTCGAGCCAGGTCGTGCCCGCCTCGTTGAGCGAGCCCTCGCCGGACGGCGCCGAGCGCAGCACCTCGACTTCTGCCGGACGCGTCCGCTCGACGCCTCGCTCTTCACCGATCGGGGCGAGCTCGACGCCGTCGCGCATTCGCTGCGCTTGCTCGTCGGACACGACGCCGCGCACCTTGGCGACGTACGTCTTCGCGACGGACTTGGTGGGGTGGAGCAGCGCGTTGGCCAGCGCTCCATCGTTGGTGAGCAACAACGCGCCCGAGGTGTGAAAGTCCAACCGTCCGACAGGAAACACCCGCGCCGTGATGTCCTTTACATACTCGCCGATCGACGGCCGCCCCTCGGGGTCATCGAGCGTCGTGACGACGCCGCGCGGCTTGTGAAAGAGGTAGTACACGCGTTCTTCGGCCTCGACGACGCGGCCTTCGACCTCGACGCGGTCCCGCGTCGGATCGACCCGCGTGCCGAGCGTCGTGACGACCTCGCCGTTGACCGTGACCTTCCCCTCAGTGATGAGCTTCTCGGCTTCGCGTCGGGACGCGACTCCGCCGCGAGCTAGTACCTTCTGCAGTCGTTCGCCGTCGGACATTGCATCTCGTGGGCGCACCATACACCATCACGAGAAACACACTGATGAGACGCGTCGAAAAGCCTTGGGGCCACGAGATCGTATGGGCCGAGACGAGCCGCTACGTCGGCAAGATCCTCTTCATCAAAGCTGGGCACCGACTGTCGCGGCAGTTTCACAACGTCAAGGACGAGACCATCATGGTCGAGAGCGGCGAGATGGACCTCGAGCTCGGGGCTCCGCCCGACGTCGAGGTCAAGCGCATGCGGGCGCGCGAGCCGTTTCACGTCACGCCTGGGACGATCCACCGCATGGTCGCCGTGACCGACTGCGAGATCTTCGAGGTGTCGACGACCGAGCTCGATGACGTCGTGAGGCTCGAGGACAGCTACGGCCGCGAGGGGACGAGCAAGCCCTGAGAGCGCTCAGCCGCGGGGCGCGCTCGCGTCTTGCGTTGTGGGCGCTCCGCCCTCTGCGGACGTCTGCTCGCTCTCGTCCGGAACGGCAGGCATATTGGGCGTCACGCGGTCCGTGCGGTCCCATTGGTCCGCGCGCTCGTCGCCGTTGTAGTCCCAGCCCATACGAACGACGGAGCCTCGCGCGTCGTAGTACTCCCAGTAGTCCGCGCGAAAGTCAGGGCTGTTGTTGCTGTTGAGCTCGCGCTCGGCTCGGTACGGGCGGCGCTCGCGGTAGAACACGCGCATGTCCACCTGCCCGTCGCGGTTGGTGTCCAGCTCGCGCCGCACGACCTCGCCGCGATCGAAGAAGGAGATCACGTCGATGTGCCCGTCGAAGTCGCGGTCTTCTTCTTCGCGAATCGTGCGGCCCTCGGAGTTGTAGAAGCGAAACAGGTCCTTGGTGCCGTTGTGGTCCAGGTCTGCCTCGCGGCAAATGAGCGTCGAACGAACCTCCAGCCCCTCGCCGGACACCTGGTACACCTTGCGAACGTCGGGAATCCCGTCGGAGTTGGTGTCGTACTCGCTCATCGTGCGGCCGGGTTGATTGGCGTCGCAGCGACTGCGGTCTTCGCGAGACTGCTGTGTGTCGATCCGGCTGGCCCGACGGGCGACCATCCGGGCCTGGTTCTGGGTCTGCGAGCCGCAGGCGATTGCGAGCAGGACGAGCGACGCGAGCGCGATGCGTGGTGCTTTCACGGCTGACCTCCGTCCGCGCTGGCCGCGGGCGTCGTGGGCGGTTGCGTCATGGCGTCCGCTGCGGACGCAGGCGTGGCGCTGCTCGAAGCGTCGGCCGAAGCCGGTCGTGCGCCGCCGTCTTCGGCGTCGGGCTGACCGTCACCGTCGGCGTCCGAGCGCGTTCGCACCAGCGTGCCGCGCTCGTCGAAGTCCTCCCAGAGGTCCACGACGCCGTCCGAGTTGGAGTCCCGCATCGACGTCGCGACGCGACCGCCGCGGTAGTTGCGCCAGGTGTCTGTCCGTCCGTCGAAGTTGGTGTCGAGCACATCTTCGGTGACCTCGCCCTCACGATAGAGGGCGACGACGTCGACCTTACCGTCGAAGTCGTAGTCGTCCTCGACCCTTCGAACGCGCCCCTGCTCGTCGAAGAACCGCGTGATGTCGACGCGTCCGTCGAAGTTCGCGTCGGTCTCTCGGCAGAACAGCCGCCCCGCACGCCGCACCTCGACCACAGGAACGGGGCGGTCGGTGCCGACCGCCATCCGTGTCTCCTCGCCCCCCGACCCGACGCACGGTTCGTGGGGCATCGGCTCGACGCGTCGACCGTCGCCGCGCGCCTGCCTCGGTGTCGCGAGCGTCGATGAATTGCTGTTGTTCGGGGGCCCGCATCCAAGCAGACCCACCACAACGATGCCCGCGCAGATCAGCGCCCTTCTCGTCCCAGTCATCGTCACGAGTCTCTCGAACCTTCCGTTGTGCGTTCTATGTGCATCAGCCGTCAGAGTCCATCGCTCACTGTCGAGCCTGTGACAGTCCAAGCCGTGCGACGTCCGTACTACGCCCGTTCGGGACCCAGCCTCGCCCGAAGCAAGCAGATTCGACCAGAATTCACAGTCTCGTGGTTCGCTCGAAACGAAGCAAAATGACCCACTGGTTTTCACGTGCGATGCGTCGGATTCCTGCTAGTATTCAACGACCATATGTTGTGATGACAACGTATGTGATTGACACTGCATGTAGCGGCATCTAGGGTAACAACGTTTCCCCCTTGCGGAGGCCAACACACGTGGACGAGAAGAGCACTACAGTCTCGACCGCCGTTGTCGCGGCCGATCCGGGCCGTGACGAGGTTTCACATCGACCAGCACCGGTCGATGCGATCGCATCACCGCCACCAGCGTCGTCGACATATGCGTCGACGCCTCCGGTTCCAGCGGCAGCACTCCCCGAAGCTCCCCGCAGACCCATGGCCCGCAAGAAGGTATCGACCACGGTTTATATCGAGCCCGAGCAGGCCGAGAAGCTGCGCTTGTTGCACGAGCGCACGAAGGTTCCCGTGGCGGTGTACATCCGCGAGGGAATCGAGCTCGCCCTCGCCAAATACGAGCACTTGCTGCCTGGGCAGCTGACGCTCGACGCGAGCGGCACCACGCCCCGCAAGGGCTGAGCGAACCGTCGGCGGCGGTCGGCGTACACAGGGGGCTTCGTCGTCGTCCGCGAGAAACCATCCGCGGGCGAAACGGTTGTTCGCGCAGAGAGTTCGGCTCCGGCGTCGCTTCGCTGCGAGAGTTCTGCTACACGCTCGCGCGTTATACGATGGCCACTGACCCCAAGCGCATTCGCAACTTTTCGATCATCGCGCACATCGACCACGGCAAGAGCACCCTGGCCGATCGCCTGATGGAGTTTACCGGCGCCGTCACCGAGCGCGAGGCCAAAGACCAGCTGCTCGACAAGATGGACATCGAGCGCGAGCGCGGGATCACCATCAAAGCCCAGCACGTCCGCCTCGAGTACAAAGCGAAAGACGGCGAGCGCTACCAGTGCAACATCATCGACACGCCCGGGCACGTGGACTTCACCTATGAGGTTTCCCGCTCGCTCTCGGCCTGCGAAGGGGCGCTGCTCATCGTCGACACGACCCAGGGCGTCGAGGCGCAGACGTTGGCAAACGTCTACCTCGCTCTCGAGAACAACCTCGAGGTGATCCCGGTGCTCAACAAGGTCGACCTCCCGTCGTCCGACGTCGATGGAACCCGCGCCCAGATCCAAGACATCATCGGCCTCGACGGCGCCGGAGCCATCCCCGCCTCGGGCAAGACGGGCATCGGCATCGAGGACTTGTTCGAGGCCGTCATCGCGAGGATCCCTGCGCCGCCCTCGGACGTGAGCGAAAAGCCCCTGCGAGCTCTCTTGTTCGACAGCTGGTACGACAGCTACCGCGGCGCGGTGATCATGCTCCGCGTGAAGGAGGGGCGCCTTCGCAAGGGCGACAAGATCTACCTCATGGCCACGCAGCGCGAGTACGAGGTCGTGGAGATGGGCGTGTTCACGCCGTTTGCCCGATCGATCGACGAGCTCGGGCCCGGCGAGGTGGGCTTCGTCGCTGCAAACATCAAGTCGGTGCACGACACGAAGATCGGCGACACGGTCACTGACGCACGAAAGCGTGCGACCAACGCGATCGGCGGGTTCAAAGAAGTGAAGCCGATGGTGTTCGCTGGGTTCTTTCCCACGGACTCGGCGGACTACCCGCAGCTGCGCGACGCGCTCGACAAGCTCCGCCTCAACGACGCGAGCTTTCAGTTCGAGCCCGACACGTCCGAGGCGCTCGGATTCGGGTTTCGCTGCGGATTTCTCGGTCTCTTGCACATGGAGATCATCCAAGAGCGCCTCGAGCGCGAGTACAACCTGGACCTGATCACCACCGCGCCGAGCGTGGTCTACAAGGTCAACCTCAAGCACGGCGACCCGATCATGGTCGAGAACCCCTCGCGCCTGCCGGACTTGGGCCGCGTCGACTCGATCGAAGAGCCGTTTCTCAAGGTCACCATCCACACGCCGTCCTTCGCGGTGGGCGCCGTCATGCAGCTCTGCCAGGACCGCCGTGGAACGCAGACCGGCATGCAATACGCCGGCACCGAGCGCGTGATCCTTAGCTACGAGATCCCGATGAACGAGGTCGTCTTCGACTTCTTCGATCGCTTGAAGGGCATCTCGAAGGGCTACGCGTCGATGGACTACGAGCTGATCGGCTACCGCGAGGGCGACCTCGTGCGCGTGGACATGCTCGTCAACGGCGAGCAGGTCGACGCGCTCAGCGTGATCATCGACCGCGAAAAGTCCGCCCGTCGCGGGCGCGACCTCGCCTCCAAGCTCAAAGAGCTGATCCACCGACAGCAGTACGAGGTCGCCATCCAGGCAGCCATCGGAGGAAAGATCATCGCCCGCGAGACCTTGAGCGCCCTGCGCAAGAACGTCACCGCCAAGTGCTACGGTGGAGACATCAGCCGCAAGAGAAAGCTCCTCGAGAAGCAGAAAGAGGGGAAGAAGCGCATGAAGGCCGTTGGTTCTGTGGACATCCCTCAAGAGGCGTTTCTTGCGATCTTGAAGGTGACGTGAGCATTTTCCTCGTACGCGCCGCGGACGCGCTTCGCCGAACGTTTTCGGAGCTGTGATCGATGAGCGAAGATCTGAAAGATCGTCTCGGTAACGCGTTCTGGTTTTTCGTGCTGCCAGCGGCGCTGTCCGTGGCGACCCTCCAGGGGCTGTGGGCGGCAGGCGCGCTCGCCGAGCCACCGGCGCCGTGGCAGTATCTGCTGACGTTCGCGATCCTCGAGGTCGTCGTCCTCACGGTCCGAGACAAGGTCCGCGACAGCAAGGGGATCTTGAAGGACGTGCGGTCGCTGCAAAGCGACGCGAGAGACCTTCAAGACGAAGCGCGCAAGCTGCTGAAGAAGTCCAAGGCTAAAGAAGAGTCCAAAAAAGAGGTCGAGGCCGCGATCACCGCGCTCGACGAGGCGGTCGCCAAGAAGAAAGCTGCGGACATCGACGCGGCGCTCCGTGAGCTCGACGCGCAGGTCGAAAAGCACCTCGGATCTGCGCGCAAGGGCAGCACTCGCGAGTACGTCGAAGCCATCGCGTTCGCCGTGCTCGTCGCGCTGGGCGTGCGCGCGTTCGTGGTCGAAGCGTTCAAGATCCCCTCGCCGTCGATGTATCCGACGCTCAACGTGGGCGACAACATCTTCGTCAACAAGTTCGTCTACGGCCCGCTCGTTCCGTTCACGAACAAGCGCTTGTTCAGCGGAAGGCTGCCCGAGCGCGGCGAGATCGTCGTGTTCGTCTACCCGCAGGACCCGAGCAAGGACTTCATCAAGCGCGTGATCGGGCTGCCGGGTGACCGGATTCGCGTCCATCCCGACGGCGTGATCGAGGTCAACGGGAGGCCGCTCTCGCGCTGCCAGGTTGGCTACTGGACCGGCGACGACGGCGACGGACGTCCCCGCGGAAGCGCCGGCGAAGAGCAGCGCCTCTATATCGAATGGCACGGCAACTTCTCGTACCTGACCCTCCGTCAGCGCGAGAACTTCGCGGACCCTCCGCCGCGCAGCTTCGGGCTGACCGAGGAGTACACCGTCCCGCAAGGGCACGTGTTCGTGATGGGAGACAACCGCGACAACAGCTACGACTCGCGCTTCTGGGGGCCCGTTCCTCTGCAGAACGTGAAGGGGCGCGCGCTGTGGATCTGGTGGTCCAACCTCCCCGGCGCCGGCTGCGGAATGCGCTGGAACCGCTTCGGACATGATTTGATGGCCACCCCGACCGCGCCCGCGGGCCTGGAGTCGGGCTTCAACGCGTGCGTCCGCCGCGGGCGAGAGGGAAGCGTTCCCACCATCGTGCGCGAGCCGCCGAGAGAGCCCGCAGCGGAGCCGGCGGCGGAGCCAACGCCGTCACCAACGCCAACGGCATCTCCGACGCCATCTCCGACGCCGGCGCCGTGACTATCGCGGCCGGTCGCTCGCGCCGTCACCGCGGCGCGGGGCCGAGCAGGGCCACCAACGCGTAGAACGCGAAGTAGCCCGCGACGACCAAGATCGCGAGCGCCCACCGGACGATTCCCGATCGCACATCCGCGCGATAGGACTCGTCGACGAGCGCCGAGGAGTCCCCCTCGCTCCCTTCATTGAGCGCCGCGAGCGTCACGCTGAGCTCCTTGCGCGTCGAGAGCCAGCGCGCGATGTCCGCGATCGCGAGGATGAAGCTCAGCGACACCACTGCGAGCAGCGGCCCGCTGTGACCGTGAAAGCACGCTCGGTGCGCGACGGCCGCGAGGGTGAAGACGACGAACGCCACGATCGACGATGTCGGAGCGGCGATCGTGAGATGAACAGACTTGGGTCGCGAGGTCGGCGCGATGCGATAGGCCATGACGACTGCTCCTTTCGAATACATGTGTTGCTATTCGATCATCGCCCGAAGCTGCGCGTCGGTGACGACGCCCGCGGGCCGCTCGCGCTCGGTCGAAAGCGGGCGCGCTCCCTGGCTAGCGTCGCGGCTCGTGCCGCGGGTCGCGATGTTGACGGCGCGAAGCGCGCGGGCGTGCTCGTCGAACTCGCATCCGTGCTGCCGTCGATACTCGATGCCCGCCGCGTATCCGCGGGAGAACGCGCGGTCGGCGTTGGCACGAGGGGCCTCGCCGCGCGCCGCTGCGAGCGCGCCCTGATCGAACTGCCGCTCGAGCTGACGTTGAACCTGCGACCGCGCAGCCGCGACAAACTCCGGCCCCCGTTCGCGCAAGAGCTCGAGGATGCCCTGGGGGGTCGGCAGGGTTCCGTTGTTCATGCGAATCGCGGTCTCGGCCACGGTCCCCACGGTCATGTCGAGCCCGGAGGGGAGGGAATTGCTCGCGCGATCGAGATCTTTTCGCGACGCGCACGGGGACGGTCCTCAAGAACTCAAGAACTGAAAATCCACTTAGATTTCCAGCACAGATCGCGCTAATTCTCGATTATTGAGTGATCGAGGACCGTCCCCGTCGCACACCCGTCGCACACGACTCGATGCGCGGCGTGGACGCCGAGTTATTCGGTCAGCTCGCGGACGTTCGTCGCGCCGAGCGCGGGCAGTTCGAGCGCCTTGAACCGTTCGTAGATCGCGCGGTTGGAGCCCCAACTGGTTCCGCTCTCGCCGAACGCGGCCTCGAGCTGATAGCTCCCGCTCTCGCCGTACCGCTCGCCTCGCATCGCGTAGAGCATGTAGGTCACGTAACGGCCCTCGGGACGCACGACGAGCATGCGCACTGATACGCCGGCTTGGGGCCCGTCGGGAGGAAACTTCAGGTCGTCGGAGAACGACGTCTCGTAGCGACCACGGAAGTACGATTCGATGTCCTCGAGCGACCGCGCGAGATCGAACTGGCACCACAGAACGCTGCGCAGCCACTTGGGCGCGTCGGCCGGCAAGAACGCCAGCAGCTCTGCGTCGGTGAGGCCGAGCTGCGCGAGGATCTTTCGCCCCGCTGTGCCCTCGAGCTTCGAGGCGGCGGTCTTCTTCGCGCCGCGGTTCGCCTTCGTCTCGGTCTTCTTCGCGCCTGCCATCGTGACCTCCGTCGTGCGTGGTTGCTCAATCGATCAGTGGAGCTTCTCTCCGCGAGCCAGCATCGCCACAAACTGCTCGACGCGCTTCGTCTTCGTCTCTGGCTTGCGCGCGGTGTGCACGCGCCAGCAGACCGCGTAGCGGTTGGCGGCGTTGAGCGTCGCGAAGAAGTCGCTCGCCTTTCGGTTCTTCGCGAGGGCCTCCGCCAATTCGGGCGGGACTTCCATCGTTCGTCCGCCGCCGTAAGCAGCATCCCAGCGGCCGTCGGCCTTGGCCTTCTCGATCTCGCGAAGACCTCCCTCGCGCATGCGACCGGCCTCGACGAGGCGAGCGACGTGGCCGACGTTGATCTGCGACCACAGACTCTTCGCGCGTCGCGGCGTGAATCGCTGAAGAAAGAACCGCGCGTCGAGGCTGCGTCTTTGCCCGTCGATCCAACCGTGGCAGAGCGCCACATCGAGCGCTTCGGCGTAGGTCACCGTCACGACCCGGTTGTCCTTCTTGGCGATCTTCATCCAGACACCCTTCGGGGGTGGGGCTGCGCTCAGCCACGCCTCGAACGCCGCCGAGTCAGCGAAGGACAACGTCGGGAGATCGTCGGGCAGGTTCGAGTTCTTCACGGTTGCTCGTCGCATGCCTACCGCGTCGCGACGAGCGGATGCAACCGAAGCCGCGCTGACCGTCGCCGCGTTCCGACGATGTCGCTCGGAGCATTGGAAAGCGCCGCCCGAACGGGCCCCAATTGCACACTCGCGGCCACGGCGAGCGTGCTGTCGCAGGAGCATCGTCGATCCCTGGGAACGGCGTTCGTCGCACACGCAGCCCTCCGTGCAGCGAGGGTACAGTCCAGGGGTTGCGTCCTCGCCCCGCGCGATGGGCGCGGCGCGATCGACAGGCTCCTCGCGCCGGGGCGATGAGAGTAACGTGCGCGCGTCCGCCTCGCGGTGAGGCCGACAGCACACGAAAAGGTCCCCCCCGTGCCCGACCTGCGACTGAGCCACGAGCAACTCTGCCGCCGCTGCGATCCAGCGTCGCTGAGCTTCGACAGCACCGCCACACTCGAACCTTCGCTCGAACCCCTCGGCCAGGACCGCGCCGTTCGCGCGCTCGAGCTCGGGGTCGCGATGCGCCACCAGGGCTACCACGTGTTTGCGATGGGCCCGTCTGCGATGGGCAAGCGCACGCTCGTCGAGCGCATCTTGCGCAAGCACGCCGAGCGCAAGTCCGTCCCGTCGGACTGGGTCTATCTGCACGACTTCGACGCGCCGCACCACCCGCGAGCGACGGAGCTCCCGCCGGGGATCGGAGCGCGGTTTCGCAAGGACATGGACGAGCTCGTCGAGGAGCTCGAGGCTGCGCTCCCGGCGGCGTTCGAGAGCGACCAATATCGTGCGCGCTTGCAGTCGATGCAGAAGAGCGTCGCCGAAGCGCGCGACCGCGTGATGGCCGAGCTGGCTCGCAAAGCCGAGGCCCGCGGCATCGCCATCATTCGAACTCCCATCGGGCTCGCCATGGCCCCCGTGCGCGCGGGCGAAGTGATCGACCCCGATGAGTTCAAGAAGCTCCCGCAGCAAGAGCGCGACCGGATCGAGCGCGACGTGGGCGAGTTTCAGGAGCAGCTCGCAACGTTGATCCGGACTTTTCCTGCGCAGGAGCGGCGGCACCGCGAGGAGGTGCGCGCGATGAATCGCGACGTGACCCGCGGCGCGGTCGAACATCTGATCGACGAGCTCGTCGATCGGTACGCGTCACACGCAGTCCTCGTCGAACAACTGCGCGCCGTGCAGTCGGACGTCATCGAGAACGTCCGCGAGTTTCTGGGCAGCGCCGAGGGCGGCGACGAGGGCTCGAACGCGCAGATGCGCCGCGCCTTCTCCGAGACGCCCACCTTTCGGCGATATCGCGTCAACGTCCTCGTCGACAACGGCAAGCTCTCGGGCGCGCCCATCGTCTACGAGGACCTCCCCACCCACTCGGCGCTCGTCGGGCGCATGGACCACGAGTCGCATTTCGGCGCGCTCGTGACGGACTTCACGCACCTGCGCGCGGGCGCGCTGCACAAGGCCAACGGCGGCTACCTCGTCCTCGACGCGCGCCGCGTGCTCACGCAGCCCCTCGCCTGGGAGGAGCTCAAGCGCGCGCTCCGCTCGGGGCTCGTTCGCATCGAGCCCGCCGAGCGACGCTTCGGGCTGAGCGGCGGAGGATCGCTCGAGCCACAAGCGATCCCGCTCGACGTGAAGGTCGTCCTGCTCGGCGACCGGATGCTCTACTTTCTGCTGTGCGAGGCGGACCCGGAGTTCTCGGATCTGTTCAAGATCAACGCGGACTTCGAAGAAGAGCTCCCGCGCGGCGACGGCGGCGAGCTTCGCTTCGCGCGGCTGCTCGCGCGGCTCATCCAAGAAGAGAAGCTCGCGGACTTCGACCGCGAGGCGATCGCGAGGGTCATCGAAGAGAGCTCTCGCTGGGCGGGAGACTCCGACAAGCTCTCGGTCCGCATCGACGCGGTCGCGGACCTGCTTCGCGAGAGCGCGCAGATCAGCGAGAGCGCTGCGCGAAAGGTGGTGACCCGCGACGATGTGCAGCGAGCCATCGACGCGCGGATGCACCGCGGAGACCGCGTTCGACGCAAGGTGCTCGACGCGATCGAGCACGGCGTCATCCTCGTAGACACCGAGGGGACGCAAGTCGGCCAGGTCAACGGGTTGTCCGTCGCGATGCTCGGGCAGGTCGCCTTCGGGCAGCCCAGCCGAATCACCGCGCGCGTGCGGCTCGGCAAGGGAGAGGTCGTCGACATCGAGCGCGAGGTGGACCTCGGAGGGCCCGTGCACTCCAAGGGAGTGCTCATTCTCTCGGCGTATCTCGGCGCGACGTTCTCTGCGGATCGGCCGCTGTCGCTCTCGGCGAGCCTCGTGTTCGAGCAGTCGTACGGCGGCGTCGAGGGCGACAGCGCGTCCTGCGCGGAGCTGTGCGCGCTGGTCTCGGCGCTCGCTGGCGCGCCGGTGAAGCAGTCCGTCGCGATCACAGGGTCGGTGAACCAGCTCGGCAGGGTGCAAGCCATCGGCGGGGTCAACGAGAAGATCGAAGGGTTCTTCGACGTGTGCGCGGCGCGCGGGCTCAGCGGCGAGCAAGGCGTCGTGATTCCGCGGTCGAACGTGAGACACCTGGCGCTGCGCCCCGACGTCGTAGCGGCCGCTCGAGAGGGGCGCTTTCACGTCTGGGCCGTGGAATCGGTCGAGCAGGCCGCAGAGCTGCTCACGGGGGTTGCGTTCGGCGAGCGCGACCACGACGGCAACTTCGCCGCGCAGACACTCGGGGCGAGGGTCACGGCGAAGCTCGGCTCGCTGTCCGAGGCCGCGCGCGCATTTGCTGCCTCGGCGAAGAGCGACGGGCGACGAGAAGCGAGCGCAACGCCTGCAGAAGACCGCGGAGATGGGGTTCGAGCGCGGCCGGCTCGACCCGCTTGACATCACTGCGGTCACAGGTATGGTCCCGCCTCCCGTTTTCCGGGCATTCAAGTACCCGAAGATCCGAAGGATCGTTGCGATGCAGTCCACATACAGTGCCAAGCCCGCCGACGTGACGCGCTCTTGGTTCATCGTCGATGCCACCAACAAGCCGCTCGGCCGGCTTGCCAGCGAAATTGCCCGCGTTTTGCGCGGCAAGCACCGCCCCACGTACACGCCACACGTCGACACGGGCGACTTCGTCGTCGTGATCAACGCCGAGAAGGTCGCGCTCTCGGGCAACAAGCTCGAGAAGAAGAACTACTACGCGTTCTCCGGTCACCCGGGCGGCCTTCGCACAACGACCGCGAAGAACATGCTCGACCGCAACCCCGAGCACCTGCTCGAGCACGCGGTCAAGGGCATGCTGCCGAAGAACCCCCTCGGCAAGAAGATGTTCACCAAGCTCAAGGTCTACGCGGCCGCCGAGCACCCCCACAAGGCGCAGCAGCCCAAGCCGCTGCCCGTTCGTCTGTGAGCGCAGGAGCACACTCGATGGCCACCACGACTTCTGACAAGACCTACGCCACCGGCAAGCGCAAGAACGCCGTGGCTCGCGTGTACGTTCGTCCCGGCACCGGTGTCATCACCGTCAACGGCCGCTCGTACGACAAGTACTTTCCCCGCGCTGCTTCGCAGCTGCTCGTGCAGCAGCCCTTCGAGATGATCGAAGTGACGGGTCGCTACGACGTCGACGCCACCGTCGCCGGCGGCG
The DNA here is from genome assembly GCA_001465015.1 of Deltaproteobacteria bacterium Ga0077539. Taxonomy (GTDB): domain Bacteria; phylum Myxococcota_A; class Polyangia; order Polyangiales. The sequence goes on from LNEO01000149.1 coordinate 17,352, forward strand.
GACTCGCGGCGCAGGCGGACTCGGTTCGCTTCGGCATCGCGCGCGCCCTGGCCGCGATGGACGGAGAGCGCCGCTCGCCCCTGAAGAAGGCCGGCCTCCTCACGCGCGACGCGCGCAAGAAGGAGCGCAAGAAGTACGGCCGTCCGGGCGCTCGCAAGCGCTACCAGTACAGCAAGCGCTGATCCGCAGCCTCATCGAGTCACCCCTTCGATGGAGCGAGCTCGCATCGCGATCGTCGGCGCCTCGGGTTACACCGGCGCCGAGCTCGTTCGATTGCTTCTTCAGCACCCGCGCGCAGACATCACTGCGCTCGTCGCGAAGGAGCGCGTCACGCCCAAAGCGAGCACGGTTCTGCCGTCGCTCGCGGGCGTGCTCGATTTGCCCATCGAGGCGTTCGACGCGGACAAAATCGCGGCGAAGTGCGACGTGGCGTTCTGCGCCCTGCCGCATGGAGCGTCGATCGAAGCCGTCCGCGCGCTGCACGCAAAGGGTGTCCGCGTCTTCGACTTGAGCGCGGACTTTCGCCTCAGCGACGCGAGCACGTACGCTCAGTGGTACGGCGCGGAGCACTCTGCGCAGGAGCTCCTGACCAAAGCGGTCTACGGTCTGTGCGAAGAGAACCGCGAGGCCCTTCGCGGGGCGACGCTCGTGGCCGTGCCGGGCTGCTATCCGACGGCGAGCGCGCTGCCGCTCGTGCCCTTGCTGCGATCGGGGCTCGTGAAGCTCGATGAACCCGTCGTGATCCACGCGCTCTCGGGCGTCTCGGGCGCGGGCCGCACGCCCTCGCCGAGCACGCACTTCACCGAGTGCTCAGAGGGAATCCGCGCGTACAAGATCGCAGGGACCCACAGGCACACGCCAGAGATCGAGCAGACCCTGTCGCGCGCTGCGGGGCGCGAGATGCGCGTCACGTTTACGCCCACGCTCGTCCCGATGTCGCGCGGCATCCTCTCGACGAGCTACGTGACGCCCTCGCGAGAGCTCACGGTCGACGCGTTGATCGACTGCGCGCGAGCGTTCTACGCGGGCTCGCCGTCGGTCGTCGTGCTCGACAAGGGCCAGCTCCCGGACACCCTCTGGGTGCGCGGATCCAACCGCGCGCACGTCGCGTACGCGCTCGACGCGAGGGCCAACAAGATCGTCGCGATGGGCACGATCGACAACCTCGTGAAGGGCGCGTCGGGCCAGGCGATCCAGTGCATGAACATCGCCCTCGGCTGGGACGAGGGCGCAGGGCTGCGCGCGCCCGCGATGTGGCCCTGAGGCGCTGAGCGCGACGCAGCGGCGGTGACGGCGGCGATTGTTCGCCGGCGATTCACGGTACGATCGCGCCCAAGCCCATGGACAGAACCAGCACGGGGAGCGAGGCGCTTCGGGCGCGGCCGCAAGTCGCGATCGAGGTGCTCGAGGACCGCACCGACAGCGTCGGGAGCGGCGGGGGATTCATCAAGGTCCGTCGCTTCACCGTGAGAACGCGCGACGCGCGAGGGCACAGCGAGCCCTTCGCCTACGACGTCGTCGATCGCGCGGCGCTCGACGCGGTGGTGATGGTGCTCTTCGCGTCGAGGCTCGACGCGAGCGATGACCCGCTTGTCTGCGTTCGATCCGCGCTGCGACCGCCGGTGGGTCTGCGCGCTGGGCGTTGGTTGCCCGCGCCAGAAGCTCCTCGCGCGATGCTGTGGGAGCTCCCGGCGGGGCTCATCGAGCCGAGCGAGAGCGAAGACCCCGTGCGCGACACGGCCTCGCGCGAGACGCGCGAAGAGACGGGGTACGAGGTCGCGACGAGCGCGTTCGAGCCTCTGGGACCGCCGGTGTTTCTGACGCCAGGGCTGTGCGCAGAGAAGATTCATTTCGTGTGCGCCGAGGTCGACCCGGACGCTCCGCGCGTTGTGACCTCGACTGAGGCTGTCGAGCGGGGCGCAGAGTGCGTCTGGGTGACGCTCAGCGACGCGCTCTCGCTCGCGAGCGACGGGACGATCGCCGACGCCAAGACCGAGCTCGGACTGCGCAGGCTTCACGCTCGGCTGGGCTCGCTCACAACGGCGGGACCACAGCGATGAAGCGATCGATCGAGCGCATCCTGGTCGTGTCGAAGAAGTCCGCGTACCAACTGTACGTGCGGCAGCACAAGATGCCGCGCGTTCGCGAGCTGCTACGCAAGCGTGATCCGTCGGTCGAGCGGCTCGTTCGCGCGGACAAGCACCACAGCGAGACGCTCGACGAGGTGCGCGCGGCGATCAAAGAGCTCGGGCTCAAGGCGCGGTTTCGCGATCGCTCGCAGCTCGGCTCGGTGGACGGGTTCGACCTCGTCGTCACCGTCGGCGGCGACGGAACGCTCTTGAGCGTGTCTCACGCGCTCGCTGCGACGCCGATCCTCGGGATCAACTCGGCGCCGCTTGATTCTGTGGGCTTTCTCGCGGGCGCCAAGCAGGGCGACGTCCTCGCGAAGCTAAAGGCGATCGTCGCCGGTCGAACGCCGCTGCAGAAGCTCGCCCGGATGCGCGTGCTCGTCGACGGGCGCGAGGTGCATCGACGCATCCTCAACGAGGTGCTCTTCGCTCACAAGAGTCCGGCCATGACCTCGCGGTACTTCTTGACGGTCGAGGGGCAGACCGAAGAGCACAAGAGCTCGGGCTTCTACATCGGCCCCGCCGTCGGGAGCACAGCGGCCATTCGCTCGGCGGGCGGCAAGGTGCTGCCGCTGCGATCGAGAAAGCTGCAGCTCATCGTGCGCGAGCCCTACACGCCGGACGGATCGGGGTTCGCCGTCGAAAAGGCGCTGATCGAGCCGGGGATGAAGGTCGAGGCGCTCAACAAGATGCGCGAGGGGTGCTTGTTTCTCGACGGACCCCGGCAGCCGCTCGCGCTCGAGATCGGGCAGCGCGTGAGCTTCGAGCTGTCGCCCGAGCCGCTCTTCGCGTTTGGCATCGAGCGACGGTAGCGACGCTCACGGGCGGGTGGCTCACGGGGCGAGCGTCTGACCGTTCCAACGGTATTGGACCGGGGCGCGGTTGACCCAGGGGAGCAGCAGCGGAGAGAACCCCTGCGGAGGCGTGTCGCGAAACGGGTAGGTCTGTTCGGTCCAACCTGCGGCGCGGCCGGCGACGATGGTGAGGCCGTTGCCCCGACCACGAGCGAGGCCGCGGACGTCGTTAGCGATGCTGTCGTTGCCGACCCGGCGCGTGACCTCCGCCGCAAACACGCGCCCTCGGTGCGCGGGATCGAAGGAGTAGACGAGCAAGAAGTCTTTCACGACCTCGAGCTGTTGGCCGCGCACTTGAACGGTCGAAGGGCGACGGACGCGAACGATCGCTTCGGATTGGCCGTCGTCGGTGACGTCCGCGAGGTCGAGAGAGAGCACGGTGAAGCCTTCGGGGAGCTCGACCGAGTAGTACGAGCGCCCCGCCATGAAGGCGCGCCCTGCGACGATGAGCGTGCGCGTGTAGATCTGCACGGTCTCGGGTTGGCGGTCCTCGGCGACGTTTCCCTCGGCTTGAAAATCGGGGCGTGCGTTGGCGGCGAGACGCGCGCGTTGGCGAAAGAGCGCGAGCACGCCGTTCAAGTCCGAGGGGGCGACGGCGATGGTGGCGCCGGGCGTTCCGCCGGCGGTGTTTTCGGGGCCCGAGGGAGTGGTGACGCGCGCGGCGGCGTTGTTCGGGTTGGGCTCGGAGCCGTCGATGTCGAAGCGATTGACGCCCTCCATCCACCGGTACGACACCGATCGATGCTGACCCCACGCGAGCATCGGCAAGAACACGCCCGTCTCTTGGACGCGAGGAAAGTTCTGCGCGGTGAGCCCTTCGTTCGACACGAACGTCACTCGAATTCGTGGGCCCTGCTCGTACGTCGAGCGGTTGACCACCCGCCCGGCCGACGTCGAGCGAGACAGCTCGTGCGCAAACAGCCGCTCGAGCTGATCCGCGCCGGCCACCGCGCCGTACACGTACAAGATCTCGCGCGTCATGTTGTTGGCCGTGACGCGGGCGCGGATGATCACGTCGAGTCGACCGTCGCCCGTCAGGTCGCGGAGCACGACTTCGCCGAGCTCGTCGCTCGTGCGAACCGGGTGCTCGAAGTACGCGTACCGCGATCCGCCAGCGATTCCCGGCCCCGCCACCACACAGAACCGCGGAAACATCACGACGCGCTCGAGCTGCGCGTCGCCGGCGATGTTTCCCGAACGATCGAGAAAGGGCTCGGACGTGACGAGGTTCTGCGCCTGCCGAAACTGCGTGATGAGATCGGTCGCGGTCGACACCGTCGAGCCCCTCGCGGGCGGGAGCTGCTCGTAGTTGCGACCGTCGCCCGGCCCGGTGGCCATCACCGTTTCGACGCCGCCGCGGCCGGGTGAATCTGCATCGTGAAAGGCGACTCGTCCGCGGAGCGATGCGAGGTTCTGCCGAAGGTCTGGCAGCGAACTCCAGGGAATCTGCGCTTCGATAACGAAGCCGCCGCCTTGCAGGTTGTCTTCGACGACGCGCGCGCCAGCGACCGAGCCCGAGCGGCCGCCGCGAAACTCGACCTGTCCCGCGAAGCTCCCAGGAATCCCTGGCTGCAGCGCGATGTCGTAGCCCACCGTCCGCGACCCGGCGCGAACGCCGAGGGAGATCACGACCGCGTCTTCGGTGTTTCGGTGCTCGCGCGAGCGGACGACCTGGTCGTCGCGCACTTCCGCGGCGATGTAGAGAAACTGGTCATCCCTCGCGAGCGCGAAGCCGACGCTGGCGTCCTGGTCGTTCATCCAGCGGTCGACGCCGGAGACGACCTGCGCTCGAGAATCGAGGCCGATGAGCTCGGTGAAACGACGCCAGTCTCCGAGGCGGCCATCGGGGAGGATGCGGTTCGATCCGCGATCGACGATCTCGATCGGGATCGTGTCGGCGCGCGAGAGCGCAGGGGACAGCGCGAGGGCGAGCGCGAGGGCGGGGGCAAAGCGTCGGGCGATCCGGGTCGTCACGGCAGGCGAGTATTACGGCGATTGAGGGCGATCGATGCAAGCGACCGTCGCGGTCCGACGCCGAGAGCTGCAGTTTGTTCGCGCTGCGACGGGCAGACGGACGAAACTCCCAGGGGCTATGACCGAGAACACCCAGACTATCGTTGTTCGCCATCCGCTCGTGCAGCACAAGCTCACGCTGATGCGTCGCAAAGAGACGCCCGTCGCGGAGTTTCGGCGGCTGTTGAAGGAGATCTCGATGCTCCTCGCCTACGAGGCCACCCGAGACCTCAGCGTGACGCGCGTCGAGATCGAGACGCCCGTGCAGACGATGTCCGACGCGCCGGTGCTCGACGGAAAGAAGCTGGTGTTGGTGGGCATCCTCCGCGCCGGGCTGGGCATCGTGGACGGGATGCTCGAGATCGTCCCGAGCGCTCGCGTGGGGCACATCGGGATGTATCGCAATCACGAGACGCTCGAGCCGGTGGAGTACTTCTTCAAGGTTCCGGGCAAGCTCCACGACCGAACGGTGATCGTGTGCGATCCGATGCTCGCGACGGGAAATTCCGCGGTCGCTGCGATCGACCGCATGAAGCGCGCGAAGCCCGGCGCGTTGAAATTTGTGTGTCTCCTCGCGTGCCCCGAGGGACTCAAGACCTTTCACGACGCGCACCCCGACGTGCAGGTCTACACCGCGGCCGTCGACGAGCGGCTCAACGAGAAGGGCTACATCATTCCGGGCTTGGGCGACGCGGGCGATCGCCTGTTCGGCACGCGGTAGCGATCACCAGAAGAGCGGTCGTCCGCCCGGACGCTCGCGGGCCGAGAGCGCCTTGCCTGCGGCGATCGTTCCCCACTCGACGATCGAGGTCTTCGGCAAGCGCTCGGCGTCGGCCTTGATCAACGCGCGAACCTGCGCGCACAGCGCATCGAGGGCGAACGGCGCGAGAGACAAAAGCGCGGTTCGGGCGCCAGGATCGAGCACCACCTCGCTCGCGGGCACGTCGGTCGTCGGCGAAAAGACCCCCGTGTCGACGAGGAGCGAGACCGACCAGCGATCGGGCGGCAACAGCCGAAACTCGCGGGCTCGCACCGGCAGCGAGAGCCTCGATAGCAGCGCTGCCCATGAGTACGCGAGCTCGAGGTACCGCGTGACGCTCTCGGTCATCGCGTAGGTCGGGGCAGCGGCGTCGGGGCGATCCGTCGCGCTGGTGCAGCGAACGGCCTGAGAAAACAGAGCTTCGACGGTGACGTCGGACGGGACTGATCCGTCTGCCGCGGTGGACAGGGCGTCGATGCAGCGCGCGCCGAGTCGCTGCAGCGAGTCCTCGCTCGCGACGAGCGACGCGCCTTCGGCTCGCAGGCGCGCGAGCCGTTCGTCGATGCGCTGCGCAGGCTCGGTGTCGATGCTCGCGAAGGCCAGCTCGAGCGTCGAGCGCTCGAGCGATGCGAGCGCAGCGCCATCCACCCGAAGCGGGTCTTTCGCTCCCTCGAGAGAGAGCGCGCCGTTGACGAAGAGTCCGTAGGCGACGACCAGCACTCCGTCTTGTCCGCCGAGGAGCGCGCCCGTGCGCGAGCGCATGCGCCAGGCGGGCCCTGGGTCGAGGTCGAGCAGCGACGCGAGCGCGAGCAGGTCTGCGAGCGATCGAGCTCGAGTGAGCTCGTCGTACGAGAGCGCATCGAAGCGACCGTGGAGCGCAGAGAAGCGATCGTATCCGTCCGGCGCGAGTCGCGAGACCGTTCCGTAGGGGCCGAGCCGCAGGGCGCTGGATTTGCGGACGATCGCGGTGGCGCTCATGCGCGCGGCGAGCGCGAGCTTGCGCTCGTCGATGCGCCAGCGATCGAACGAACCTGCGCGCACCGCGTCGTCGTAGCGAGGAGAGCCGACGTTTTCGAAGTGGCTAGCGCGAAGGGTCTGCCACAGCGCGGGCGTCGGTTGCGTCATCGTGCGAGCAGGGTGACGGAGCCAGAGGGGCAAGGGCAACAGCGGGCGGCGAGGGAAGCGACGGCCCGGAGCCAAGGGCTACCCGAGTTGCGTGAGAGAAAGACCGAGCGGAAGGCGCATGCAGGCGAGCAGCGAGGTGCGCATGCAAGGTGCGCATGCAACGAGTGCATGCGCATGAGCGCCGAGTGCGGCGGGGCGTCACGGTCGAGGCGACCGGACGCCGCGTGGACTCGCTCCGCTGCGCGCCGTGCGATCCATGCCCTTCGCTCGATTGTCGGCATCTCCGTAGAGGGCCCTTGTTCGATGGGAGCGAGAGCCACTTGGCTTTCATCGTGACCAACCTGGCACGTCGTGATGACACGTCGATCGAGAAGCCAATCGAATCGGCGAAAGGGAGCGAGCTCCATCGTGCCGAAGTGAATGATCGCCCCTCGGCGTCCGGTCGCTTCGACCGTGACGCCCCGCCGCGCTCGGCGCTCATGCGCATGCACTCGTTGCATGCGCACCTTGCATGCGCACCTCGCTTGCATGCGCCAGGGGGCTCGCTGCTCGCGTGCATGCGCACCTCGAGCGCGCTCGCCTCCCGCCGCGGTTTCACTGCGGCGATGGTGCGCCGTAGATCGCGACGACGTTGGTCGGCTCCATCGCATCACTGCTGCCGGCGTCGGCGGCGCTCGAGCCGGCCGATGGCTCTGGCGGGGGAGGCCCTCCGTACGCGGCCGCTTGCTGGCAAGCGCCGACGGTGAGCGCGCCGATCACGAGGATCGCCGAGCGACTCAGGCCGCGAACGTCGATGGGGGCAGGAAGCGAGGTTGCGGGGACGTCCGCGGAACAGAACGGACACCGCGTGTCTTGCGCGCGAACGTGTCGCGCGCAGCTCGGGCAGAGAATCAAGGTGCTCATCGCCGAAGAGAATCGCACGATCGCGAGCCGTGGGTGATGGGATGGGGCGTCCGCTTCGCGCGCTCGTGGGACACTCGTGAGATGCGCGCCGCTCTCGGTTCTTCGCTCGGATTGATGTTGAGCCTCTCGTGCCAACCCGCGGTGCAAGTCCGTCCCGACGTGATCTCGTCTGGCGATAGCTCGCCGGTGGACGCACAAGCGAGCGACAGCCCGCCCTCTTTTGACGCATCACATTGCGGAACGTCCGCCGCCGCCGCGCTCGACGCGCTGACCCTCGACTACCGTCTGTGGGACGGCGAAGCCCCGCCTCCCGTCGACATCCCGTGGCCCGTCGCGCCGCAGTGCGGAACGCTCTCGAGCACCGCTCCCTGGCTCGTGTTGAGCGGCGACGGAGCGACGCGCGCGGCGCGCATCGATGTCGCTTCGCTCGCGAGCGGGCTGCACCGGGCCGCGCTCGAGCTGCGCGCGTCCGACGGGAGCGTGTTCGCGACGAAGGCCGCGACCGTGCGGCTCTTTCGCGCGCCGAGGGCGCGGACGGATCGACGCGTGATGGTCGTCGGCTACGACGGAGCTCGGCCGGACGCGGTGGAGGCTGCGCGCACTCCTGTGCTGGATTTTCTGCGACGACGCGCGGCGCAGTCGTTCGACGCGCGCACGCAGCTCACGACGCAGACCGTGAGCGCGCCGGGCTGGATGAGCACGCTTACCGGCGTCGATCCCTCGCGGCATCGCGTCGAGGCGAACGGACAGTACGCCGCGCGAGACGGGACGCACCGCACCTTCGTCGCGCGCGCGGTGGACGCTGGGCTCCGCGCGGTCGTGGCCACCGCGTGGGAGGAGGTCATCACGCAGATCGTCGAGCAGTCGCTGCCCGCAGCGATGGTCGATCGGCACTTCCAGCTCGACCCGTTTGCCGCGCGGTGGCTCGCGCAGCGGGCTCGAACGGGCAGCGAGCGGCTCTACTTCGTGCACTTGAACGACCCGGACGCCGCGGGACATTCGACAGGTTTTTCCTTGGACAACCCGCGGTACATCGAGGCGATCGAGGGTTGTGATCGCAACCTCGGGGTGCTGCTCGACGGCGTCTTGTCGCGTCCCAGCGTGGCAAACGAAGACTGGCTGTTCGTCCTCACGACAGACCACGGTGGCCGAGGAACGACGCACGGCCCCCTCGACGACGACAATCGACGCATCTGGTTCGTGGCCTCCGGTCCCTCCGTCACACCCGAGGCGCTCGGCGCCGGGGTTTCGCACATGGACACTGCGCCGACGGTGCTCCAATGGCTCGGCGTTGCGATCGAGTCTGCGTGGGCGCTGCAGGGCACCGCGCGGGCTCGGTGAGATTCGGTTGCTTCGACGCCGATCCGCCTCGCAAAGCGCGCAGGCTCCCCGGGGCGCTCGCGACGCCGTCGGGGCGATTTTGCCGGGTTCTCGGGCTTTGGCGCGGCATTGCGACGTCCGGCGTCCCTTGAACGGGTGGCCCCTCGCGTGCTACCTCGCACCGCGGAATTTCCTAGATGTTCGACGCGCTCGCTAAAGGGTTTCGTGCCGCCCGAGAGAAGCTCACGGGTATCGCGGAGTTGTCGGAAGACAACATTCAGGGCGCGCTGCAGGACGTGCGCCGGTCCTTGCTCGAGGCTGACGTCGAGCTCGGGGTCGCAAAGCGCTTTCTCGCGCGCGTAAAGGAGCAGGCGCTCGGCCAGACCGTCGCCCTTCGCGCCGCGCACGGCGACAAGAAGGTCAACGTCACGGCCGCAGATCACTTCATCAAGATCTGCTCGGACGAGATGGTGCGCCTGATGTCCGACGAGGGCGGGCAGGACATCATCGAGGCCCCGAAAGGTCAGCCGACGATCATCATGATGGTCGGCCTGCAGGGACAGGGCAAGACGACCACCTCGGCCAAGCTCGCGCGCATGTACTCGCGCGACGGCAAGAAGGTCCTGCTCGTCGCGGCGGACTTGCAGCGCCCCGCGGCGGTCGAGCAGCTCGAGATCCTCGGCAAGAAGGTCGAGGTTCCCGTGCTGCGTCCGGCGCGAATGGACCTGTCGCCGGTCGAGGTGTGCAAGCAGGGCCTCGCCGTCGCGAAGGTGCAGAAGCGCGACGTGGTGATCTTCGACACGGCTGGTCGCCTCGCCGTCGACGAGAAGCTCATGCAGGAGCTCGCGGACATCAAGCGCGACTGCTCGCCGCAGAACATCTTGCTCGTGTGCAACGCCGCCGCAGGGCAGAACACGCTGCAGACCGCGCAGGCCTTTCACGAGCGCCTGGGGTTGACCGGCGCGGTGATGACGATGCTCGACGGCGACGCGCGCGGCGGCGGCGCGTTGTCGATCCGCGAGGTCACGGGCGTTCCGATCAAGTTCGTCGGGACGGGCGAGCACATGGACCGGCTCGAGCCGTTTCGCGCAGAAGGGATGGCCTCGCGCATCCTCGGCTTCGGCGACGTCATCGGGCTCTACAACGACTTCAAGAACGTCGTCGACGAGAAGGAAGCGTCCGCGAACGCGATGCGCATGCTGCGCGAGCAGTTCACGTTCGACGACTTTCTGCAGCAGATCGGCACGATTCGAAAGATGGGTCCGCTGAAGGACCTGCTCGACAAGATCCCCTTCGCGAGCGAAGCGATGTCGCAGGGGATGAACGTCGACGAGCGCGAGTTCGACCGGATCGAGGCCATGGTGAAATCCATGACCAAGGCCGAGCGCAACAACAGCGCCCTCTTCGATCAGCCGGGGCGCTTCGAGCGCGTCGCCAAAGGCTCGGCCACCACGGTCGAGCAGGTGAAAGAGCTCGTCGAGAAGTTCAACTTCATGAAGGGCTTCATGGGCAACATCGGTAAGCAGGTCGGCCTGCTCTCGAAGTTGCCCGGCGCCAAGCAGCTCGCGATGGCGCGGCAGCTCAAGAAGATGCTCAGCGCCGAGGGCGGCGACGCGGCGCTGCAAAACCTCGCCAAAGAGATGGTCGAGGCGGGCGTCGCGGGCAAGGGCGGGATGCCCGGCCTTCCTGGGATGGGCGGGATGGGCGGCCTTCCGGGGATGGGCGGGATGCCCGGCCTCCCCGGAATGGGCGGGATGGGCGGCGGCATGCCTGACGCAGCGGCGCTCGAGGCGATGCTCGGCGGCGCGAGCGCCACGGGCCCTCGCAAGAAGGTAGAAGACAAGGACAAGAAGAAGCAGGCGCGCAAAGCCGAGCGGGACGCGCGCAAGAAGGGCCGGCGCAAGTAGGCTGGAGCTCCGGGCGAATTCTTTAGCACACACAATCAAGTGCGCTGGATTTCGACTGCTATTCGTACGATTCTCGAGACTTCACCGCGCCTCCGCGAGGAGCGCGGACCAACAGTGACCAATAGACACCTACGGGAGAGATGACGTCGATGAAGAACCTGGCTCGATGGATGGTGTGCGGGCTTTTGATCACGGGCGCGTGCGTCGAGCAGCCGCGGCGCTCGGGGCAGAACAGCGGCCCGTCGTCGCGCGAGATCGACGCGGTTCGTGGCCGCGTGGCCTCGAGCACCGCGCCGAACCCGCAGCACCGGCTCAACGTGAACTTCGGCGACAAGGTGACCTTGCTCGGCTACGACATCACGCCGGACAGCCCCACGGTCCGTCCGGGGACGTCGCTGACGATCAAGTGGTACTGGCGGGTCGACGCCACGGTGGGTGACGGCTGGAAGCTCTTTACGCACTTGGACGACGCCAATCGCCCGCGCGAAAACCACGACGGCGACGGCGACGTTCGTCGTCTGTACCAGCCCGAGCGCTGGCGTCGCGGCGAGTTCATCACGGACACGCAGACCTTCGAGCTGCCAGCGAGCTGGGACTCGCCGGTCGTTCGCGTGCACATCGGCTTGTGGAAGGGCGACGAGCGCATGGCGATCCGCTCGACGGGTCACACGCTCACAGAGGGACGCGTTCGCGCGTTCGAGCTGCAGACGGGCGTGACGCCTCCGGCAGCGCAGCCCACCCCCGCGGCCGCGCCGACGGCGCCGACCGCGCAGCCGGCGAATTTATCGGCGCCGCGCGCCGGGGTTCCGCCGAACATCGACGGGCGGCTCGACGATGTCGCGTGGCGCACCGCCGCGTCGACTGGGCCGCTCGTGAACACGATGACGGGCCAACCCGCAGGGCCGGGTGAGGCGCACGCCTCGGTGCGCGTGCTTTGGGACGACCAGTTTCTGTACCTCGGCTGGGAGGTTCGAGACGACAACCTCGTCGAGACTGGCACCACGAGAGACGCGCACTATTGGGAGAACGACACCACCGAGGTGTTGATCGATCCCGACGGTGACGGGCGCGACTACTACGAGCTGCAGGTTTCGCCCGGCGGGCACACGTTCGACTCGCAGCAGCCGCAGCCCCCGAGCGGAGACAACTTCGGTCGCATGGCGTGGAACCCGACGCTCCGCACCGCGGTCACGCGCGTAGGAACGCTGGGTAATCCAGCGGACCAGGACACGGGCTACACGGTCGAGCTCGCGATTCCATGGGCCGACATCAACGCGGGCGCGCCGCGCACGCCGCCGCGCGTGGGCGACACCTGGCGATTGAACTTCTTCGTCATGGACAAGACGAAGGGCGGCGATCAGCGCGCAGCAGCGTGGAGCGCTCCTCTCGCGGGGAGCTTTCACACGACGGCGCGCTTTGGCCGCGTGACGTTCGTCGCGAGTCCGGCCGCGCAGGCTGCGATGGAGGTCGTCGCGCCAGCGTTGGGACAGCTGCAGGCGGCGGCTCCGGCGCAGCCACAACAGCCGGCGGCTGCCGCGGAAGCACAGCAGCCCGCGCAGCCGACTGCGCAGCCTGGAGCTCGTCCGCCTGGCGCGATGGATCGTCGCGTTCCGACGGTGATGGGGGTGGATCCGTCGTCGATCACGCCCGCGATGTTGCGGCAGATGCGCCAGCAATTGACGCAGCCGCAACCGCGGTAGCGCGTACAGCAGCTGTGCCTTCGGTTGGCGACGCGCGCTGAGGTTCTCCGGTGATCTTCCGGTGGGCTCGGCGCGCGTCTGCTGTCGAGCAGACGAAGGCGGCGGAGCTCACTCCTCGTCTTCGTCGTCCCACTCGGCCTCTGCGTCGGAGAACGAAAGCTCCTCGCAGTAGCCGTTGTCGATGTCGAGCTCGTCCAGCGAAAAGCCGATGCGCGTGGTGGGACGAATCTCCTCGCGGTTGAACTCCTCGAACGAACGGTAGGTCTTCATCGAAAGCTGGCTCCTGCTACGGTGGTTGCGTGACGAAAGGGGGACCGAGCCGCGCACACGAGCGCTCGCCGCGCTCTTCGAGTGAGCGCGGAGAAATCGGCGAGCGTCCTCCGCGGTGCTGGCGTCGAGCTGCGCGATCGGATCGCGACTCGGCGTGCGCTGGCGACGAGGGGCGCGTGGGACGTTTCCTGTCCACGCGACAAAGCTGCGTCGAGCGCATCCCTGCTGCGTGATTCGGCGAAGCGCCCACTCACACCTACATCTGCACCTGAACCTATCCGAACCGCCGCCTCCGGCAACTTAGGCGCGCAGATTTGCGCGGGCTTCGGGGTGTTTCGTCGACTTCGCGCTCGCCGCGCGCGAATCGGCGTCCTGGTGCGCGAACGCTTCGTCGCACGCCGCGACGCCCGCGAGCGGCGAGAAAGTGCGCGCGCGGAGGGCCCGCGTTGCAGCAGCGAGACGAACGATGTAGAGACCCCTTTCGCTCGCAATGGGACGTGTCTTCGCAGTGGTGAATCAGAAGGGCGGCGTGGGAAAGACCACGACCAGCGTCAACGTTGCCGCGAGCATCGCGGCCGCGGAGAAGCGCACGCTCTTGATCGACATGGACCCGCAGGGCAACGCGTCGTCGGGCGTCGGCATCTCGCCACGCACGGTGAAGCAGGGCACCTACGACGTGCTCATCGGTCGGGCCAACCTCGCAGACGTCCTCAAGGACACGGCCATCGCGACGCTCAAGGTGGCTCCCACCTCGCGCGACCTCGTGGCGGCCGAGTACGAGCTGATCGACCGCGAGGACCGAGACTTGATCCTGCGCGCCGCGCTCGAGCGCGTGCGACGCAAGTTTGATTTCGTGTTCATCGACTGCCCGCCGTCCCTCGGCTTGCTCACGATCAACGCGCTCTGCGCGGCGGACGCGGTGATCGTCCCGATGCAGTGCGAGTACTTCGCGCTCGAGGGCCTCGGCCAGCTCACCGAGACGATCGCTCGCATCAAGGCCGCGCGAAACCCGAAGCTCAAGGTCGAGGGCGTCGTGCTGACGATGTACGACGGCCGCAACAATCTCTCGCGCGAGGTGGCCGACGAGGTGCGCAAGCACTTCAGGGTCTTCGACGCGATCATCCCCCGCAACGTGCGGCTCAGCGAGGCGCCCTCCTTCGGGCAGCCGGTGCTCTTGTACGACGCTCGATCGAGCGGCGCGCAGGGCTACCTCGAGCTCGCCAAAGAACTGCTCGGCAACTGATGGGCAACGACAAGAACAAGAAGGGTCCCGAGCCGCGGCGCGCGCTGGGGCGCGGGCTCGAAGCGCTGCTCCCGGTGGTCACCGCCAAGGCCGCGGCGAAGGTCGATCAGGAGTTTCAGCGCGTCGCGGTGTCGCGGCTGATTCCCAATCGCGATCAGCCGCGCAAGCGCTTCGACGAAGCGGCGCTCGACGAGCTCGCCGAGAGCATCAAGGCGCAGGGGCTCATTCAGCCGATCGTCGTGCGACGCGCGGGCGAAGAGCTGGAGATCATCGCGGGCGAGCGTCGGTGGCGCGCGGCGCAGCGGGCGGGGATCAAAGAGGTTCCGGTCGTCATCAAGGACGTGGCGCCCGAGACCGCGTTCGAGTGGGCGCTCGTCGAGAACCTGCAGCGCATGGACCTCGATCCGATCGAGACCGCGCAGGCGTACAAGCGTCTGATCGACGAGCACGAGTACGACCACGGAGCGCTCGCGCAACGACTGGGAAAATCCAGGGTTTCGATCACCAACACGCTGCGGCTGCTCTCGTTGCCCGACGGCGTTCGAGAGCGCATCGCCGCAGGCGCGCTGAGCGAAGGCCACGCCAAGGTGCTGTTGGGGCTGTCCGAGGACCCCGCGAAGCTCGTCGCGCTCGCCAACGTGGCGGCCGAAAAGAAGCTCAGCGTCCGCGAGGTCGAGGCGCGCGTGCGCAAGCTCACGGGCAAGAGCCCCGGCGACGCGTCGACCGAGAGCGACGCCAAGAGCGGCGAGAGCTCCGGTCCCACTCCGGTACGGTCCAGCGGCGGAGCGCCGAAGAGCCCGAACGTGCGCGAGCTCGAGGCGAAGCTCTCGGGCGCGCTCGGAATGCCCGTCGTCGTCCGCGACGACCCCTCGCGACAGAGCGGGACCGTCGAGATCGCGTACGACTCTCTCGATCAGCTCGATCGTTTCCTCGAGAAGATCCTCGGTCCGTAGAGGTTCAGAGCGGGAGCTCCGAGGGAGGGAGCCCCGCCCTCGCCCACGCCGCCCGCAGCGTGTTCTCGAGCAAGCACGCGATGGTCATCGGGCCGACGCCGCCCGGAACGGGCGTGATCCACCCAGCGCGCTCCCGAGCCTCTTCGAAGGCCACGTCGCCGGCGAGCTTTCCGTCGGGCTTGCGGTTGATGCCAACGTCCAGGACGACGGCGCCAGGCTTGATCCAGTCACCGCGGACCATCTCGGTGCGACCCACCGCGGCGACGAGGATGTCGGCCGTCCGGCACAGATCGGGGAGGTCCTTGGTCTTCGAGTGAGCGATGGTCACCGTCGCGTTGCGCTGAAGCAGGAGCATCGCAGCGGGCTTTCCCACGATGTTGCTGCGACCGAGGACGACGGCGTTTTTGCCGCTCGCGTCGACCCCAGCGTGATCGAGCAGGCGCATGCAGCCCCACGGCGTGCAAGGGACCAGACCGCGTCGCCCTTCGAACAAGAGCCCCGCGTTGACTGGATGAAAACCATCGACGTCCTTTTCGGGAACGACCGCGTCGAGCACGCGCTCTGCGTCGATGTGCTTCGGGAGCGGCAGCTGCACCAGGATCCCGTCGACGTCCTCGCGCGCGTCCAGCGATCGCACGAGCTCGAGCAGGCTCTCTTCGCTGGTGTCCGCAGGGAGCTTGTGAACCTCGCCGCGCATCCCCGCGGCCTCCGTGCTCTTGGCCTTGTTGCGCACGTACACCGAGGACGCGGGGTCTTCACCCACGAGAATGACGTCGAGTCCAGGCTTGCGCCCGGTTCGCTCGACGAACGCCTGCACACCGACGGCGACCTTGTTTCGAAGGGCCTCGCCGATCGCCTTTCCGTCCAGAATTTCTCCCACTGGGACCTCCGTCTGTCACCGCCGCAGCGCGCGGCGGCGGTCTCAGTAGCATTCTGCCAGCGCGACCGCGACGGCGATCGCCCCAACGGCGGGTGACAGAGGGAGGTACAGTCTTTGCGAGCTCTTTCAGCGAGGTCTTCGAATATGTCCGATCGTTCGTCGCGCTCTTTGCGTGGGTCGTTCTCGATGGTTGCGTTGGCCGCAGCCCTCGTGGCGGGTTCGTGCGTGCCCTCGCCCGCGGAGCAAGCGCGGGTCGTGGCGCAGAACGCGCGCACGCTCGGGGCGGCGATCGACAGCGCGGCGGAGCGATTCGGCGTTCCCCGCGAGGTGCTGTTGGCGTTGAGTCACGCAGAGAGCGGCTGGGGCGCGCCGACGCCGCAGGACGAGCATGCGGGCGAGCCTGGCTCGCTGCACGCGCCCGCGGAAGTTGGCCCGATGCATCTTCGTCACGGCGCAGGGTTCGACTCGATCGCCCGCGCGACCGCGCTCTTGCAGACGACCGACGCGGAGCTCCGGGCGAGCTTGGGGCTGCAGGTCGCGGGCGCGGCTGCGGTCCTCGCCGAGCTGGGCGAGCGAACGGGAGCGCGTCGCGATCACGTCGACTCGTGGGCCCGCGCGGTGGCGCAGTACTCGGGGCTCGTCGGCGAGAGCGTGCAAGCGGACTACGCCGACCGCGTGTGGCACGGCATTCGACATGGACTTCGCGAGCGGACGTTCACGGGCGAGACGCTCGAGCTCTCTCCCTCGCCGGGCGTAACTGCGCGCGAGCTCATCGGCATCTCGCAAGTGTCGCAGGCGTCTGCGGACTATGGCCCTGCGCTGTGGGTTCCTGCGAGCACGAGCAACTACAGCGGGTCGCGCTCGGGACGCGTGCAGTTCGTGGTGATCCACACGATGCAGGGCTCGTACGCGGGCTCGATCTCGTGGTTTCAAAACCCGATGGCGATGGCGAGCGCGCACTACAACATTCGCTCGAGCGACGGACAGATCACGCAGATGGTCCGCGAGAGCGCCAACGCGTGGCACGCAGGAAACTCGTACTACAACAACAACTCCGTCGGCATCGAGCACGAGGGGTACGTGATGGACCCGCTCCGTTGGTACACCGACGCGATGTACATCTCGAGCGCGCGGCTCACGCGAATGCTCTGCGATCGCTACAGCATTCCCATCGATCGCGCGCACATCATCGGGCACTACCAGATCCCGCCGTCGGGCTCGGGCGCGCCCTGTCCGACGAACGCGACCACCTGCGGCGGAGCGGGCCGTCACCAGGATCCCGGGACAGGGGGCGGCGGATGGGATTGGGATCGCTTTCTCGCGCTGGTTCGAAGCAACGGGATGACCACGCCGCCGGTCCCCGAGTACGCCGCGGAGTACGTGGGAATGGACTACCCGATGACCGCTGAACCGGGGACGCGTCCGGTCGCGTGGGTCGAGTATCGCAACACCGGCAGCGCCACGTGGGACGTGACGAACACCCGCCTGGGCACGAGCAGCCCACGCGATCGAACGAGCCCGTTCTTCGACATGGTGAACTGGGTCAACCCGACGCGACCGAGCGGCGTGGACCGCGCGACGGCGCCGGGCGCGGTGGGGCGGTTCTCGTTCGTGCTCAATGTTCCGAGCGTCGCGACCGAGACGACGTACACGGAGAACTACGGGCTCGTTCAAGAGGGCAGGACGTGGTTCGGCCCGGCGACGCCTCCTCCGATGCGGATTCGCGTGGTGCCCCCGCTCGTTCCGAGGCCGGATGGTGGCGCGCCGCCGACGGACAGCGGCTTGGCAGAGATGGACTCGGGCACGACGGATCCGCCCGCGGATGGAGGCTCGGGGCGGCCGCTTCCGCCGGACAGCGCTGCGCCGCCGAACGATGCGGGCTCGGGCGTGCCGCTGCCGACGGACAGCGGCGTATCCCGACCGGACACGGGCGTCGCGCGAGACAGCGGAACGGTGCGCGACCCCGGAGGCTGCGGCTGCAGCGCGGTGGGGAGCAACGGCGTCGACCCGCGCGCGCTCGCGATCGTCGCGATGGGGCTGGCGGCGATCACGCGCCGTCGCCGAAGGAGTTAGCGAGGACGAGGGCTGGGGGCCTAGAACGAGGAGAACGACGTTTGTCACCGAGCCGCGGTGCGGCCCCCACCCGCGCTGCCGCGCGCCCCGAGTGAGCAGAACGACGTTTGACACAGAGCCGCTTCGCAGCCCCCACCCGCGCTGCCGCGCGCCCCGCCCCCGCCTGGAACGGCAGGGGCGGCGGCTTGGCGTTGTTGAATCGTG
Organism: Deltaproteobacteria bacterium Ga0077539; assembly: GCA_001465015.1. Lineage (GTDB taxonomy): Bacteria > Myxococcota_A > Polyangia > Polyangiales. The sequence goes on from LNEO01000149.1 coordinate 35,686, forward strand.
GGAATTGTCTGACAGGTTGATTCTATGGGCCCTTGCTCTGCAAGGGCCTCATTGGGCTCGATTCCTGCGCCGCAATGATCGATTGAGCATCGCTTCGCCCTTGCAGAGCAAGGGACCTCACGAACCACGTACGCTGCTTTCACCAGCATTTTCCCAATGCGAAGCCGCCGCCCCTGCCGTTCCAGGCGGGGGCGGGGCGCGCGGCAGCGCGGGTGGGGGCTGCGAAGCAGCTCTGTGCCCAGCGCGTTCTCCTCACTTGGGGCGCGCGGCAGCGCGCGGGTGGGGGCTGCGAAGCAGCTCTGTGCCCAGCGCGTTCTCCTCACTCGCTCGCGCGCGGCAGCGCGGGTGGGGGC